>JBEIDC010000143.1:0-6572 GCA_040383665.1 Caulobacter sp. | reverse complement strand
TTGTGGGTGGCAGTGTCCACCAGCACCAGTGCGCCCAAGACGCGCGATTGTTGGAAAGGCAGGGTCACCAAGGGCTCTTGCAGGGCCAGTGTGACGTGGCCGATGGCGTTGGGGGGCAGCTCGCTGGCTTCTTCCTCGGCCAGGGCCCGCCTCGATGGCCGCGCGGGCCCGGGCGCGGCTGTCAAACAGGCCGCGCTCGACGAGCAGCAGGTCGATGCGCTTGCGGGTCATGCGCTCAGCGAAAGCCGAAAGGGACACGCACTGAGGTGCATGCCCCCGACATCACGCCGTCTCGCCGGCCAGCCTGCGGGCCGCCTTCTCGCGACCGATCAGGGGCAAGATCGCGGCCATATCCGGTCCGTGGTCCATACCGGTCAGGGCCCGGCGCAGCGGCATGAACAGGCCACGCCCCTTAGCCCCGGTCCGCGCCTTGACCGCGCCGGTCCAGGCGCTCCAGGTCGACCCGTCGATTGTCGCCGGGAGCAAGTCCAGCGCCGCCTCGACGACCGGACGATCCTCGTCCGCCACCGCCGGCGTCACAGCCCCGGAAATCACGCTCGCCCATCCGGCGACGTCGCCAAACAGGGTCAGGTTCTGGCGCACGGCCAGCCAAAACGCTTCGCCCAGGTCTGAGCTTAAATCCGCAAGCCGTTGTTTTGCCTCATCATAGGGCATGGCATGCAGGATGGCGGCGTTGACCTTTGAAAGGTCCTCCGGATCCCAACGCGCGGCCCTGTGAGCCATCTTGCCAAACGCGAAGTCGCCGGCCAGGGCCTCGATCGAAGCGGCCGGCTCCAGCGGATCCGACGTGCCGATGCGGGCCAGATGCGAGACCACGGCCAGCGGCTCGTAGCCCTGCTGGCGCAACTCCAGCATCGACAGCGACCCGATCCGCTTGCTCAGCCCAAGGCCGTCGGCGCCGACCAGCAAGGTGGTGTGGGCGAAGGTCGGCGGGACCGCGCCCAGGGCCTCGAAGATCTCGATCTGGGCCCCGGTATTGGTGACGTGATCCTCGCCCCGGATGACATGGGTGATGCCGATCTCGATGTCGTCGACGACCGAGGGCAGGGTGTAGAGATAGCCCCCGTCCTCGCGGATCAGAACCGGGTCCGACATCGAGGCCGTGTCGACCTCGCTGTGGCCGCGGGCGAGGTCTTCCCAGGTGACCCGCCGACCTTCGAGCTTGAAACGCCAGTGGGGTTTGCGGCCCTCGGCCTCCAGCTTCGCGCGGTCCTCGTCGGTCAGCTTCAGGCCGGCCCGGTCGTAGATAGGCGGCAGGCCGCGCGACAACTGCACCTTGCGGCGCAGGTCCAGCTCCTCGGGCTTCTCGTAGCAGGGGTACAGGCGGCCGGAGGCCTTCAGGCGCTCGACGGCGGCATCGTAGATGGCGAAGCGGGCCGACTGGTTGTAGCGCTCGCCCCAGGTCATCCCGAGCCAGGTCAGGTCGGCCTCAATGCCGTCCTCGTAGTCCTTCGTCGACCGCTCCAGGTCGGTGTCGTCGATGCGCAGCACGAACACGCCGCCCTGCCCGCTGGCGAACAACCAGTTGATCAGGCCGGTTCGGATGTTGCCGACATGCAGGCGCCCTGTCGGAGAGGGCGCGAAACGGACCTTTGCGGTCATGATGGGGACGTCCTTGTAAGAGCCGGGCTAGGTCGGCTCTGGAAGCCTCAAAGTCAAGATGACAGCGCCGCGTCGATCATCCTCTGATCCTGGTCGTAGACCCAGCATTCGGCCAGCAGGCCGGCCTCAGTTCGATAGACGAGGACCCGTTCGATCTCGTGGGTGACGCCCTCGACCGTGACGGCTTCCCGCACGATGACGACAGCCCGCGACGGGCCCGCGGTCACGTCGACAATGGCCACAAGCCTGCGCCGGGTACGCTCGGTGAACGCCATCAGGGCCGGGATCGCCTCGGCCTTGCCCTGGTAGGTTCTCGCGAAAGGATTGGAGCCGAACCAGTGCAGCACGAAGCCGTCGGCGTAGGTCGCCATCATCGCGGGAAAGTCGCCTGCCAGCCAGGCATCGACATAGCGGCGCACCGCCGCGAGGTTGGCCGCCGTAGCGCCCTCAGCTGAAATGTCCATCCATCGCTCCCGGTCCGGTTTCCAGGACAGGAGGCCACAGAGTTTGTCGGAAAAAACTACCCCGCCGGCAATGCCGGCGGGGCTCCTGAAAAGATCAGTCGTCGCGATGAACCCGTTCGCGGCGCTCGTGCCGCTCCTGGGCCTCAAGGCTCAAGGTCGCGATCGGGCGGGCCGCAAGCCGCGCGAGGCCGATGGGTTCCCCCGTCTCCTCACAGTAGCCGTAGGATCCGTCCTCGATTCGGCGCAGGGCCGCGTCGATCTTCGAGATGAGTTTCCGCTGCCGGTCGCGGGTGCGAAGTTCAAGGGCCCGATCAGTTTCCGACGAGGCGCGATCGGCCAGGTCAGGATGATTCTCGGTTTCCTTCTGGAGATGGGTCACCGTCTCGCGAGATTCGCGAAGGATGTCGTCCTTCCAGTCCAGCAGCTTCTGCTTGAAATAGGCGAGCTGACGCTCGTTCATGAACTCTTCGTCCTCTGAGGGACGATAGTCATCGGTCTTCACTAGAACGGTCGTCGTCTGCATTTGACGCTCACGCCCCCATCCACGCACTCGCTCATGCGAGCGCGGCCTTATAGCAAACGCCGCACGCCACACAATGAACCTCGTGTTCGGCGTGCGTTCATGCAGCGAGTTTCGCCTGCTCAAGCTTGGCGATCTCGACCGCGGCGCGCGTTTCGATGTCATCCAGAAGGCCTTCCAGGCGGCCGTCGTCGGTGTTCTGGCGCTCTTCGCGAACGGCCCGGACCAGGCGGTCCAGCGAGGCCGGCGAAAGGTCTCCGTCGATCAACGCCAGCTTGATGTCGTCAAGGACGTCGAGAATCCGGCCGCCCCTGCCGACCGCGCGCTTGCGACGCTCGAGGGGGCCGCCGACGTCCTGCAACGCCAGCAGCGCCTCGATACCCCCGACGCCCGACATCGCGCCCGCGCGGGACACGCTGCCGACAGGTCCGGCGGCGCCGGCCGTCGGCAAGCTGAACGCGCCCTGCCCGGCCGCCGATCGCGCCGCCCTCGCGCCGCCGGCGCTTCCCGCACTGCTGGGTCCGGTGACTTTCATGGAGGCTGGAAGCCGCTCCCCTGTCCTTGTGAGGCCCTATTGTCGGCTCCGTATGGTTAATGCCGGGCAAATTCTGCCGTTGCCGCGCGGCGACCGACACCGGCGGCTAAAGGCCATTGTTTTTGCTCACCTTTCTTATGGCGCGCTTCTCGCATGGGCACGCGCAGTACAGCCCTGCGCCTCGGGAGCCTCATGCGTAACAGCGTCATCGGCAGCGTCATCCTCGCCCTCGTCCTGGCTTTCGCCGGGCCTTCTTTCGCCAAGTCGCGCATCAAGGACGTGGTCGAGTTCGAGGGCGTGCGCGAGAACATGCTCACCGGCTACGGCATCGTGGTCGGCCTGAACGGCACCGGCGACAACCTGCGTAACGCCCCGATGACCCGCCAGAGCCTCGAGGCGATGTTCGAGCGCCTCGGCGTCAATGTCCGTGAGACCAATCTCAACACCAAGAACGTCGCCGTGGTCATGGTCACCGCCAAGCTGCCGCCATTCGCCGCCGCGGGTTCGCCGGTGGATGTCACGGTCTCGGCCGCCGGCGACGCCAAGAGCCTGCAGGGCGGAACCCTTCTGGTCACTTCGCTGCTTGGCGCCGACGGGCAGGTCTATGCCGTGGCCCAGGGCTCGGTTCAGACCGGATCCGTCTCGGCGGGCGGCGCTTCGGGCAGTTCCGTGTCCAAGGGCGTGCCCACCTCAGGCCGGATCGCCGGGGGCGCGATCATCGAGCGGGAAACGGGCTTTCAGCTGGCCTCGATGCCGCAGATGCGCCTGACGCTTCGCAACCCCGACTTCACCACCGCCCAGCGTATCGCGACGGCGATCAACACACGCTTCCCGGGCACGGCCAACGCCGAGAACCCGACGATCATCACGCTTCGCGCGCCCGTCGGCCAGAACCTGGCGGCTTCATGGGCGCGGTTGAGAACCTGGAGGTCACCCCCGACTCCCCGGCCAAGGTCATCATCGACGAGACGGCCGGCGTGATCGTGATGGGCGAACAGGTGCGTATCTCCACCGTGGCCATCGCCCAGGGCAATCTGACCATCTCGGTCCAGGAAACGCCCCTGGTCAGCCAGCCGGCGCCCTTCAGCCGAGGTGAAACCACGACCGCCAGCGCTTCCCAGGTCAGCGTAGACGAAGAGCGCGGGCGTCAGCTGATCACCCTCAAGAGCGGCGCATCACTGTCCAGCCTCGTGTCCGGCCTCAACGCCCTGGGCGTCACGCCGCGCGACATGATCTCCATCCTGCAGGCCATCAAGGCCGCCGGCGCCCTCCAGGCCGACATCGAGGTGATGTGATGAGCGGAGCCTTCGCGATCCCCTCCGACATTCTGCTCGCCCAGCAGGGCCGCACCGCCGGTTCGACCGCCGAGCTGGCGTCGCGCAAGCAGAAGGTCGCCGAGACGGCCCGGGCGTTCGAGGCGTCCTTCCTGTCGGCCATGCTGCAGCCGATGTTCGCCTCGCTGAACACCGAAGCGCCGTTCGGCGGCGGCAAGGGCGAGGAGATGTTCCGCTCCTTTCTGACCGAAGCCATTGCCAAACAGGTCGCCAAGGGCGGCGGCGTGGGCGTGGCCGATACCGTCCAGCGCGAAATGCTCAAGCTTCAGGGCCTCACCGAGTAAAGGATATTCCCATGGCGCTTGACGCCCGCGACGCCACCGACCGCGTCGAACAGTTGATCGTCCTGACCGACCGCCTGACCGCGATGATGGCGGACCAGTGCAAGGCCTTCGAGGAACGCCGTCCCCAGGACGCGGCCGCCTCGATGGAAGAGATGACCCGCCTGGCCAACCTCTACCGGCACGAGTCCATGCGGGTCCGCACGACTCCGGCGTTGATCGAGGAGGCCTCCCTGACGCTTCGCACGCAGCTGATGCGCGCCACGGAAGCCTTCGACGCCGTGCTGGCCCGCCAGGGCCGGGCGCTGGAGGCCGCCAGAACGATCACCGAGGGTCTGGTTCGCGCCATCGCCGACGAGGTCGCCTCACAGCGCAGCAGCGGCAGCGGATATGGCCCCGGCGCCGCGGCGCAGTCCGGCGACGCCAGGGCGATCACGCTGAACAAGCGCGCCTGATTGATCCAGATCAGGGCCGGCGGCCGCCTGCCGGTTTCAACTGTCGTGGATGGCCTACGACCACGACATCGCCCGCTGTGACGAAGCCGCCTTTCTGGCGGAGGTCAGAGCATTCCTCGCCAGGGCCCTGACACCGGACCTGCGGGAAGCAGGCCGTCGGACCCTTGGCGTCCACAGCGATATCGCCGCCTGCCGCACCTGGCATCGCCGCCTGTTCAACAAGGGCTGGATCGCGCCGGCCTGGCCCGCCGCGTGGGGCGGCGCGGGCTGGTCCTCGCGGCGCAAGTTCCTGTTCGACCGCGAATGCGCCCTGAACGACGCGCCGGTGCTGTTCGCCGGAGGCTTGCGCAGCCTGGGCCCCCTGCTGATCGAAATGGGGACGCCGGCCCAGCGGACGAAGTACCTGACCCCGATCCTGTCGGGGGATGATCTCTGGGCCCAGGCCTTCTCCGAGCCCGGCGCCGGATCGGACCTCGCGAGGATTTCCACACGGGCGGTCCGGGACGGCGACGACTATGTCATCGACGGCGCCAAGATCTGGACCACCGGCGCCCATCTGGCCAACCGGTTGTTCGCCATCGTCCGAACGTCCGACGAGGCCAGGCCACAGCAGGGCCTGACCTTTCTGCTCATCGACCTGCCCGCGCCGGGCCTCACCATCTCGCCGATCATCACCATCGACGGGGAGCATGAGCTCAACGCCCTGTTCTTCGATGGCGTGAGGGTCCCCGTCGCCAACCGCGTCGGCGAGGAGGGCAATGGCTGGAGCGTCGCCAAGCGGCTGATGCAGATGGCCCGGTCGAACAACACGCCCTCGGCGCTGGTCCGCCGGGTCTTCCAGCGCGCACGCTGGGCGGCCTTGACCACTGACGGACTGGAGCCCGGCCTGCTGCGTCGGCTGAGCGAGGCAGAGCTGGATCTGCTGGCCTTCGAACAGTCGGAACTGGCCGCCATGCCGGACGGCGTTCCGCGCACAGGCGACCAGACCACGCCGTCCATGCTGAAGCTGCTCGGCAGCGAACTCCATCAGCGCGTCACTGAACTGGCCATGGAGATCGTCGGGCCGTATCGGCTCCCCGCCCAGGGGCTGTTTCACGATGAAGGCGGCGACCTCGCTGACGGGGCGCGGGCCACGGCAAAGCACCTGGCGACCCGCGCGGCGAGCATCTACTCGGGAACCAGCGAGACCCAGCGCAACGTCATCGCCGGCGCGATTCTTCGCGGGTGACCTAGAAGGGGCGCGCGGCCCGTTCGGCGCCGAGCGAGACGAAGGTCGGAGTCTGCGGCGTCGGCGCGCGCTCGGCCTGCAGTCGCGCCTCCATCCAGCGCCAGAGCGCCGCGATCTCGCTGGCGGCCGCCC
>JBEIDC010000142.1:0-6609 GCA_040383665.1 Caulobacter sp. | reverse complement strand
TGTTCATGGGTCGTCGGAACAAGTCCGACGATGACGAGAGGGGGATCAAAGCTTGCTCACATCCAGCGGCGTCAGCCCCTGCTCCACGCTGGCCCGCGCCTGCGCCGCCTTCGCGCGCTGGAAGCCGTCACGGGCCTGCATCCGCGCCCAGTAGGCGGCGACCGCCGGCGGGAAATCGCCGTCGAGGCCAAGGCTATTCGCCAGCAGCAGGGCATAGGCCACCGAGATATCGGCGCCGGTGAAGCGGCCGGCGGCGTAGAAGTCCGAGGCCTGAAGGATCGCCTCCAGCCCCCGAAGCCGGGCCAGGAACCACTTGGCGTAGTCGTCGGCGACCTGGGGCTGGCGGCGCTCCTTCGGCTCAAGCCGGCGGTAGCGCAGCACCAGGGTCTGCGGGAAGGTCAGGGTCGCCTCGCCGAAGTGCAGGCCGTTGAGGAAGGCGCCGTAGCCCGCCTCGCCCGGCTTGACCGACAGCGCGCCGCCGCCGTGCGCCTCGGACAGGTACTGCACGATGGCCGCCGACTCGGTCATCCGCGTTTCGCCGTCGACCAGCAGCGGAATGGTGCCGAGCGGGTTCTCCGCCAGATACTCCCGCGCCAGGAACCTGGGCGGGAACGGCAGCATCTTCAGGTCGTACAGCAGCTGGAGCTCCTCAAGAGCCCAGAGGGGGCGGAAGGAGCGGGCGTCAGCGCAGTGCCACAGGGTGATCATGGGCCGAAGATTGCCCGCGCTACCCGGCGGAAGAAAAGCCCTGAAACGTGAAAACCCCGGTCCGCTGGGGACCGGGGTTCCGCGGGCCCCGCAGCCCGCACTTCACAGGGAACCGGTCCTCGCCTCCGACAGCCCGGACCGGTCGAGACACAGATTGACTGCGTCGGGCCGGGCCTTAATCCGGATTCCGGGGGTTGAACAGGTTATCTTCGCAGTTGCACAAAACAGTTGCTGCATCGCCACAGCCCTGCCCGCGCCTTGGCCAGCAATTCCGACGTCGGACTCGCCGAGGGCGGCATTCTCTGGCAGGACGCAAAGGAAGATGCCCGCCCGGATTTGAAGGTTGCAGACGCAGGCTGTGTTGCAGGATTCCGAGAAACAGGCCCAGCCCGCGACGCAGACGCCGGCGTTCGCCCGCCGCGCCGACCTGGACTGGATCCGGGTCACGGCGTTCGGCCTGCTGATCCTGTTCCATGTCGCGCTCGTCTATGCGCCGTGGGACTGGCACATGCACAGCCGCCATACGTTCAACTGGCTGGCCGAGGCGATCCTGGCGACCGGGCCCTGGCGGCTGACCCTGCTGTTCCTGGTGTCCGGCGCGGCGCTGCGCTTCATGAGCCGGCGCCTGTCGCCGCGGGAGACCGCCAGGGCGCGATTGGCGAGGCTGGTTCCCCCCTTCCTCTTCGGTGTCCTCTTCCTGGTGCCGCCCCAGTCGTGGCTGGAGGCGCTGGACAAGGGCTGGTGGACGGGCGGCTTCGTCAGCTGGTGGCTGCACAGCTTCAGTCCGTCGCAACTGCTGCGGATCCCGCTGAACCACCTGTGGTTCGTGCTCTATATCGGCGTCTACACCTTCGCCGCCATCGCCCTGCTGGCGCGACCCGCATGGCTGGCGCGGCTGGAGAGTCTGCTGGAGCGGCATCTGGCCGGCTGGCGCATCCTGGTCGTCCCCTTCGCCTACCTTGCGCTGATGCGGCTGATCCTGTTCCCGATCTTCGGGATCACGAACCAGCTGCCGGTGGACTGGTACAACCACGCCGTCTCGCTGGCCGTCTTCCTGTTCGGTTTCGCCATGGCCATGCGCGAGCCGGTCTGGGCCGACCTTGAACGCTGGCGCAAACCGGCGCTGGCCGGGGCCCTGGTCATGCTGATCGCGCTGATGGCCCTGACCGCCCATCCGGACGGGCGTTTCCTGTTCGGGATACCCAAGGGTCTCGTCTATGCGGCCAACCAGTGGCTGACCATCGCCGCCATCCTCGGCTACGGCAGCGTCTGGCTGCGACGCGCCGACGGCCCGACGCTGCGCTATCTGACCGACGCCGTCTTCCCCTGCTACCTCATCCACCAGACCCTGCTGGTCGTCGCCGTCTACCTGGTGAAGCCCTGGGCCCTGCCCGCCCTTCCGGAGGCGCTGCTTCTGCTGACCGTCACCATCGGCGGCAGCCTGGCGGTCTATGAGCTTGTCCGCAGGCTTGGGCCGGTGCGGCCGCTGTGGGGCCTCAAACGCCATCCGCGCCCGGTCTTCGTCTCCACCGCGACGGCCTCGGATCCGGCGAACGCGCTGAAACGCTACCGGCGCAGGCGTTGGCTCCTCTGGGCCGGGATCGGCGCGCCGCTCCTGGCGACGGCCAGCTTCATCGCCGCGACCCTGACCTACCCCGACTTCAACCACGCGACCCAGTACATCAGCGTCCTGGGCAGTGAGGCGGCCCCATACCCCGGGCTGTTCAACACCGGCATCCTGCTGTCGGGGGTCGCGGCGGGACTGGCGGGCGCGGGCTTCGGCCTGGCGCTGCTGGCGATGGGCGGCAACCGGATCGCCGCGGCTGTGACCTTCCTGGCGTTCGCGCTCGGTGCGGCGGGCCTGATTCTGTCGACGGTCTGGCTCTACCCCGACCCCATGCACGCCATCATCAACCTGGGGCTCGGCATCCAGCTGGCGCCGGTCTTCATCCTGTGGGGGCTGGCCGGGGTCAGCGACTTCCGGCGGCTGAAAATCTTTCTGGCGATCATCTTTGTGGCGATGCTGGTCCTTACCGCGATCACCAACTACCACTTCATCCCGCTGTTCCCGGGGGTGGTGAACGCGGACAATGTCGGACTGTGGGAGCGCATCTACGCCTTCGTCCTGGTCGGATGGGTCGGGGTGACCGCTTTCCTGCTCGAACGCCGCCTGATTTCGCTCGCGACACAGGGGGCGGATTCGGCCGCCTCCGACGGCGTCGCGGTCGACGCCTGATCGAATCGATCACAGCCCGCTATCGACACCTCTCGCTTCCGTGATAGGACGTGATCGCGCACAGTTTTCGCGCAAACCCTCGGCCCGAGGGTGATTTTTCCGGGCTTCATAAAAATTTCTGGCGTCGCCCGTCTCTTTTTTGACGCCAAACCCTTGCACTTGTGCGATGCAACAACACAAATCCGTGAACCGTAAGTCCAGACGTCAGGGAGGCGTCTTGATCGGTCACACAAGCAGCGTCACGGCGGCCCGAATGGACATGAGCAATCTGGCGGTCCAGTACGAGAGCGACAGCTACGAGCAGCTGTCGGCGCCGGAGCGTGAGCACCTGCCCGCGCCGGCCCCGCTGGTCATGCCTGTGCAGTCGCTGGGCGCGGATGCCGCCGTGGTCGCCTCCTCGCCCGCGAGCGGCCCCTCGGACATCGACAAGCGCCGCGCCATCCTGGCCACCGGAACGCTGGTGCTGACGGCCCTGGCCTGCTGGACCCCGATCCGCCTGTACGCCGCCGAAGGCTTCATGCTGCTCGAGGTCGTCGGCCTGACTCTGTTCATGACCCTGATCGCGGCGATCGCCTGCTGGTTCACCAACGCGGCGATCGGCCTGGCGGTGCTGCTGCGCGGCGCCAATGACGAGCTGGCCTTCGCCGAGCAGGCGCCCCTGCCCCGCACGCGCACCGCCCTGCTGATGCCGGTCTACAACGAGGACCCGCGCGCCACGATGGGCCGCCTGGCCCGCATGGACGCCGACCTGGCCCGCCTGGGCGCCGCGCGCGCTTTCGACATCTTCGTGCTCAGCGACACCACCAGCGACATCGTCGCCGCCGCCGAGTGGACCGAGTTCAACCTGCTGCGCAACCGCAGCCGCTGCCGCGCCTACTACCGCCGGCGCAGCCAGAACACCGAGCGCAAGTCCGGCAATATCGCCGACTGGGTCCGTCGCTTCGGCGGCGCCTACGAGAGCATGATCATCCTGGACGCCGACAGCGTGATGGCGGGCGAGACCCTGCTGCACCTGGTCGACGCCATGGAGCGCCAGCCGGACATCGGCCTGATCCAGACCACTCCGACGGTGATCAACGCCGAGAGCCTGTTCGCCCGCGCCCAGCAGTTCGGCGTTCGCCTGTACGGCCGCGTCGCCTCGGCGGGCCTGGCCTGGTGGTCGGGCTCGGAGGCCAGCTACTGGGGCCACAACGCCATCGTCCGCGTCCGCGCCTTCGCCCAGTGCGCCGGCTTGCCGCACCTGCCGGGCCGCAAGCCCTTCGGCGGCCATGTCATGAGCCATGACGTGGTCGAGGCCGGCCTGCTCCGCCGCGGTGGCTGGGGCGTTCACGTCACCGCCGCGCTCGGCGGCAGCTATGAGGAAACCCCGCCCAGCCTGCTCGAGTTCATGAAGCGCGAGCGCCGCTGGTGCCAGGGCAACATGCAGCACTTCGGCGTCATCGGCGCCCGCGGCCTGCATCCGATGAGCCGCTTCCAGATGGGCGTCGGCCTGATGGCCTACATCGCCTCGCCGCTGTGGCTGGCCTCGCTGGTGGTCGGCATGGTCATCCAGGTGAGCCACCGCCCGACCTGGTACGGCTTCTGGGACCTGTTCCGCTTCGACTACAACCCGTTCATGTGGGCGACCCTGCTGACCACCCTGATGCTGCTGGGCCCCAAGCTGATGGGCTGGAGCCTGGCCTTCTTCAGCAAGGCTGAGCGCGAAGCCTTCGGCGGCCGCCTCATGCTGGCCAAGGGCCTGGTCTCGGAGATGGCCCTGTCGGCGATCACCGCCCCCATCTACATGATCGGCAACACCCGCGCGGTGTACGAGATCCTTACCGGCCGCGACGCCGGTTGGACCGCCCAGGTCCGTGACGGCGAGGCCCTCAGCCGCGCTGACGCCGTGCGGAGCTACCGCAACGAGACCTTCGCCGGCCTGTTCTGCACCCTTGCCCTGATCCTGCGCCCCGACCTGCTGCTGTGGGTCTGGCCGATCGTCGTGCCGATGCTGCTGTCGGCCCCGATCGCCGCCTGGACCTCGCGCATCGACCTGGGCCGCAAGGCCCGCGAGCGCGGCTTCATGGTCACGCCGGAAGAGCTGGCCGAAGACCGGACTCCGGCCGGCGGCGAGGTGGTCATGCTGCCGGTCCGCGACGTGAACCCGGCGTTGATGGCGGCCGAGTAGGCTTTGCGTGCTTCGACACGCACCCCGCGGGTGCTGCTCAGCATGACTATGGTTGTCAGCCTTCCGTTCCAGTCATCCTGAGCAGCCGCGAAGCGGCGTGTCGAAGGACGCACGGACGCACATACGAAAAGGGCGCCGGCGGTTTCCCGTCGGCGCCTTGTCCTTGTCGACTGGCGAGGTTCTCAGGCCGCGACCACGGCTTCCTTCTTCACGCCCGCCGCAAGCCGCGTCGTCAGCGCCTCATGCTCCGCCCACAGCTTCGCCGGCAGGCGGTCGCCGAACTTCTCGAAGAAGGCCGGGATCAGCGAGGCTTCCTCGGTCCAGACCTCGGCGTCGACGCTGGTCAGCATCTTCAGGTGGGCGTCGCTGAGGCCCAGGCCCACCGTGTCCAGCGATCCGGCGGCCGGCAGGCGGCCGATGGCGGTGTTGACCGCGCCGGTCTCGCCCTCCAGCCGCTCGAAGATCCACTTCAGCACGCGGCTGTTCTCGCCGTAGCCCGGCCACACGAAGCGGCCGTTCTCGTCCTTGCGGAACCAGTTGACCATGAAGATGCGCGGCAGCTTTGCGGCGTCGGCCCTGGCGCCGAGGTCCAGCCAGTGGCCGAAGTAGTCGCCCATGTTGTAGCCGCAGAAGGGCAGCATCGCGAACGGGTCGCGGCGCAGCTCGCCGACCTTGTTCTCGGCGGCGGCAGTGCCTTCCGAGGCGACCGTCGAACCCAGGAACACGCCATGAGCCCAGTCGAAGGCCTCTGTGACCAGCGGCACGGCGCTGGCGCGGCGGCCGCCGAACAGGATGGCGCTGATCGGTACGCCTTTGGGATCATCCCATTCCGAGGCGATCACCGGGCACTGGGCGGCGCTGACGGCGAAGCGGGCATTGGGATGGGCGGCGGGATCGGGGCTCTCGGGCGTCCAGGGACGGCCACGCCAGTCGGTCAGCTTCGCGGGCTTCTCGTCGGTCAGGCCTTCCCACCAGACGTCGCCGTCCGGAGTCAGGGCGACGTTGGTGAAAACCACGTTCTCGTTAAGGGCCTCGACGGCGTTCTTGTTGGTGCCGATGCCGGTGCCCGGCGCGACGCCGAAGAAGCCGGCTTCCGGATTGATCGCATAGAGACGGCCGTCGTCGCCGAAGCGCATCCAGCAGATGTCGTCGCCCACCGTCTCGGCTTTCCAGCCGTCGATGGTCGGCTGCAGCATCGCCAGGTTGGTCTTGCCGCAGGCGCTGGGGAAGGCCGCCGCCACGAACCGCACCTGGCCCTTGGGCGAGGTCAGCTTGAGGATCAGCATGTGCTCGGCCAGCCAGCCCTCGTCGCGGGCCATGACGCTGGCGATGCGCAGGGCGTAGCACTTCTTGCCGAGCAGGGCGTTGCCGCCGTAGCCCGAGCCGTAGGACCAGATCTCGCGCGTTTCGGGAAAGTGGACGATCCATTTTTCGGGGTTGCAGGGCCAGCGCGCCGATTTCCCGCCGGCTGCCACAGGCGCTCCCACCGAGTGCATGC
>JBEIDC010000141.1:0-6622 GCA_040383665.1 Caulobacter sp. | reverse complement strand
TCGTCGCGGCTCATGCCCGGCTTGCGCGGCACGCCGGCGGTGACGATGCAGATGTCGGCGCCGGCGATATCGGCGTAGTCGTTGGCGCCCTTCAGGACGATGTCCTTGCCGAACACGGCGCTGGCTTCGGCGATGTCGAGCGCCTTGCCCTGCGGCGTGCCCTCGGCGATGTCGAACAGGATGATGTCGCCCAGCTCTTCGCGCGCCGCGATATGGGCCAGGGTGCCGCCGATCATGCCGGCGCCGATAAGGGCGATCTTCGCGCGAGCCATCTTTGGGCGTCTCCGTCTCGTGAATTAGGGGATGGTCGGCGGTCTAGCCCCCGCGCGGCCGCGCCTCAAGCCCTCTTTCGCGGATGCGAAGAGCGGGGCATTAGGGGTCGTGCGTCCTTCGACACGGCCGCTGACGCGGCCTGCTCAGGATGACGTGTGTTTTTGACCCTGCAGATTCAGTCATCCTGAGCAGCGTCCGCAGGACGCGTGTCGAAGGACGCAACGAGGCCGACGCCATGTCCAAGACCAACCCCGGCAACTATTTCGAAGATTTCCGCCTCGGCCAGGTGCTCAGCCATGCGACGCCGCGCACGGTCACGGCCGGGGACGTGGCCCTGTACAACGCCCTCTACGGGCCGCGCTTCGCGCTGACCTCGAGCGACGAGTTCGCGCGGTCGTGCGGGCTGCCGGCCGCGCCGGTCGATCCGCTGGTCGCCTTCCACATGGTCTTCGGCAAGACGGTGCCGGACATCAGCCTGAACGCCGTGGCCAACCTGGGCTACGCCGAGGGGCTGTTTCTCAAGGCGCTGTACCCGGGCGACACGGTGACCGCGACGAGCGAGGTCGTCGGGCTGAAGGAAAACTCCAACCGTAAGACCGGCGTCGTCTACGTCCGAACGACCGGCGAGAACCAGCACGGCGAGACGGTGCTCAGCTACGTGCGCTGGGTGATGGTCCGCAAGCGGAGCGAGGACGCCGAGGTCGGCGAGCAGGCGACGCCGAAGCTGGCAGCGGCCGTCGCCGCGAGCGACCTGCTGCTGCCGGAAGGGCTGGACTTTTCGAAGTACGACTTCGCCCTGGCCGGCGCGCCGCATGCCTTCGAGGACTACGAAATCGGCGAGAAGATCGACCACGTCGACGGCATGGCCATCGAGGAGGCCGAGCACCAGATGGCGACGCGCCTCTACCAGAACACCGCCAAGGTCCATTTCAACCAGTATGAGCGGGCCAAGGACCCGACCGGCCGCCGGCTGGTCTACGGCGGTGTGCTGATCTCCACCGCCAAGGCGCTGAGCTTCAACGGGCTGCAGAACGCCGGGCTGATCCTGGCCATCAACGGCGGGCGGCATGTGAATCCGTACTTCGCCGGGGCGACGGTGTTCGCCTGGAGCGAGGTGCTGGACAAGGCCGACCTCGGCCAGGGCGTGGGCGCCCTGCGCCTGCGGCTGGTGGCCACGAAGGACCGTCCCTGCACGGACTTCCCGGACAAGGACGAGGCCGGAGCCTATCCGGCCGAGGTCATCCTCGACTTCGACTACTGGGCGGCGGTTCCGAAGAAGGCAGGTTAGGAGCGTGGCTGAGTTCGCCGTCGATCCCGCCTTCGAGGCCGGCTCGATCGCGGTCGGCGACCTGCCGCTCTGCCATGTGCGGCTGCAGGCCGACGCCCGCTGGCCCTGGCTGATCCTGATCCCGCGACAGCCCGGCCTGCGCGAGGTCGAGGACCTGTCGGCGGCGGATCGCGCGCGACTGGTCGAGGAGACGGTGCTGGCGGGTCAGGCCGTGCGGGCGGTCGGCGCAGCAACGGGGTTCGCTGTCGACAAGCTCAACATCGGCGCACTCGGCAATGTGACGCCGCAGCTGCATGTGCATGTGGTCGGGCGACGGGCCGGCGACCCGGCCTGGCCGGGGCCGGTGTGGGGTGTCGGGGTGGCCGAGGCGTACGGGGCGGAGGCGCTGGACGCCGCGACGGCGGCGGTGCGCAGGATGCTGGATCTCTGACCCGTCGTCATCCTCGCCCTTGTGGCGAGGAGATGGTTGTGTCGGTTCGCAGGTGAGCGTGCGATCACGCTCTCACGATGAAGCTGAGCGAGGGGTCCTCGGGACAAGCCCGAGGATGACGGAGTGTTTTTAGTTCCGCCTCATCGTCACGGCCCGCGTCCCCGCCTCGTCGCTGAGGTCGCCGACCCAGCTGCCGTCGCCGCTGGCGGAGAGCACCAGCACCGTCTCCGGCCGGCCATAGCCGCGATTGATCCGTACCGTGAGTATTGAGCCCTGTCGATCCAGGCTCTCGATCAGGCCGACACGGCCGGAGCCGCCCATGGCCCGCCATGCGCCCTCCAGCGCGCCCCCGGTGCCGCGGTCGACCAGCTGCAGGCCATACAGCGCCGCGCCGTCCGGGCCGCGCACCGTCCAGCCGCCGTCCAGCGGTCCGAGCAGGCCCTGGGCGCTGGAGGCTGAGCCCCGGATCCGCGCCTCGTAGCCGAGATCGAGCGGGGTGGGCGGACCATCCGGCGATCGGTCGGCCTCGTCGATCATCACCGGCCGGTCGAGCATGGAGCGCGTCGGCGTCGGGCGGCGCGGGGTGGCGGTGATCGCCGGGGTTGGCGCCGACGGCGGGATGGCCTGCGGCGTCTGCGGCAGCAGCACCGGCGCGGCCGGCTGGGCGCCGGGCGTGAAGGGCGCGGCCGCCAGGGCCTCCTGCTCCTGGCGCTGGGTCACCTCCGGCTCGGCCTCGGCAGAGTCGGTGGACTGGTCCGGCGGCAGGGCGTCGAGCAGGTCGGCGATCGGGTCGGCAGGCGTGTTGGACGCCGGCGTTTCCGTCGCCGGGGCGGTCGCCTGCAGCTGCGCCTCGGCGTTCGGCGTCACCGGCGCCTCGTAGAACACCTGCGCCCCGGCGGGGGACGCCAGGGTCAGGGTCGCGAGCAGCAGCAGGAGGACGCCGGGACGGATCAAGCGACCTCCGCCTCGCGAATGGCCTCGGCCACGGCCACCAGCCGCTTCGACTGCTCGAGATGCAGCAGCTCGGCCATCTTGCCCTCGACCCGGATCGCGCCCTTGCCGGCGTTCTCCGGCAGGGCGAAGGCCGCGATCACGGCGCGGGCGAACTCGACCTCGGCCGGGGCCGGTGAGAAGACCAGATTGCAGATGTCGATCTGCTTGGGGTGGATCAGGGTCTTGCCGTCGAAGCCGAAGTCGACGCCCTGGCGGCAGACGGCCTCGAGGCTGTTCTGGTCCTCGATGTCGTTGTGCACGCCGTCCAGGATGGTCAGGCCGTGGATCCGCGCGGCGGCGACGGCCAGCGACAGGGCGGCGAAGAAGGGCTCGCGGCCCGGGGTGATCCGCGCGCGGGTCTCCTTGGCCAGGTCGTTGGTGCCCATCACGAAGGTGGTCAGCTGCGTCGTCGCGGCGGCCGCGGCGATGGACTCCAGCGCGAACAGCGACCGGCCGGTCTCGATCATCGCCCAGAGGTCGGTGTCCTCGTGCAGCGGCGCGGAATAGGCGGCGACGTCGGCGGCGCTGTTGACCTTGGGGACCAGGATGGCGTCCGGCCGCGCGGCGGCGGCGGCGCGCAGGTCGGCCTCGCCCCAGGGGGTGTCGGCGCCGTTGACGCGGATGACCAGCTCCCGCCGGCCGAAGCCGCCGTCCTTCACCGCCTGGACCGCCTGCTCGCGGGCGGTCTCCTTGGCGTCGGGCGCCACGGCGTCCTCGAGGTCGAGGATGACCACGTCGCAGGGCAGGGACCGCGCCTTCTCGATCGCCTTGGCGTTGGAGGCGGGCATGTACAGGGCGCTGCGGCGAGGACGGTCGGTCATGGGGCTTCCGGGCTGGATGTCTGGAAGTGTCTTAGCCGGACTGTCGCGGCGATGGCTAGCCACCCGCCGATCCTGGACTTCGATGTCGAGCGAGCCGTTCGCCACGACGATCGACCGGCGCCGTCGCTGGATCGCCAGCGCTTTTCCGCAACTGAACAATGCAAGGACGGTCAGCCCGACCAGGCGGACAACTGGAAAGTGGGCGAGGAGTCATCCTCTCCCAAGTGGGAGAGGCTAGGCTGTATAGGCCGGTTTCATCAGCGACAGCAGGCGTTCGGCCATGTCGGGGGTGGACTGCGCACCCTGGATCGGTCCGCAGTCGAGCATGCCGCTGGTGATCAGCGAGACGAAGCCGTGGACGTTCATCCAGGCGAAAGCGACGCCCAGGTCCTGGTCGACACCCTCCGGGCGGCGGGTCAGCATGACGGCATCGGTCAGGACGGCGCGGCAGCGCTCGCCGGCCCTGGCCATGTCGCTGTCGGGCCCGGTGATGTAGCCGGGCTGGAACATCATCGCGTAGGTTCGGGGCCGCTCCAGCGCGAAGGCGATGTAGCCCAGGCCGATGGCCTTCAGCTGCTCCCAGGGATCGTCGCCGGCCGCGTCGCGCCCCGCCAGCATCCTGGCGGTCAGGGCGTCGAAGCCCTCGGCCAGGCCGGCGGCCATCAGGTCGGCGCGGGACGGGAAGTAGTGCGCCGGCGCCGCGTGGGAGACGCCCGCACGCCGTGCGACAGCCCGCAGGCTTACGTCCGCCTCCGGCAGCGCCTCGATCAGTTCCGCCGCCGCCGCGACCAGCGCTGCGCGCACATCGGCCGGTCGTGACCGTCGCCCCCTGTCCGCCTCGCCGTCAGCCAACGCCGTCACTCTAACTTGACACTGTCAAGTCAGCAAACTACAGAGCTTGACACTGTCAAGCAATGGAGGGCGACCGATGCCCGAGCCCGAGACTGTCTTTTCCATCACCAGCACCACGGCGATGGTCGCCTGGGTCGCCCTGATCGCGGCCCGGTTTTTCCCGGCGCTGCGCCGCTGGGTCGACCCGGCCGCCGGCTATGTCGTGCCGGCCCTGCTTTCGGTGGCCTATGGCGTCTTCCTGTTCGGCTACTGGGGCCAGAGCGAGGGCGGCGGCTTCTCCTCGCTGGCCTCGGTGACGGCGCTGTTCGCCGTGCCGGAGGTGCTGCTGGCCGGCTGGATCCACTATCTGGCCTTCGACCTGTTCGTCGGCGGCTGGATCGCGCGGACCGGCTCGGCGGCGGGGATCAACCCCTTCCTCCTGACGCCGATCCTGCTGGCCACCTTCATGGCCGGGCCGGTCGGCTATCTGGCCTATGCGCTGCTCAGGCTGGCGATCCGCCCGAAGGTGGCGTCATGACCGCCGCGACCTTCGAGACCGGGCGCGTCGCGGCCCCCCGGGGCTGGGAGCCGGCCCTGGCGATCGTCGGCCTGGCCATGCTGGCGGCGATGATCCCGACCGGCTGGCTGGCGATGACCGACGAGCGCACGCTGTACGACGTGGGCGTCTGGGACAAACCGCTGAAGTTCCAGCTGTCGACGGCCATGTTCCTGCTGATGGCGTCCTGGACCTTCACGCGGCTGCCGTCCGGTTGGCGCCACACCTGGGCCGGTCGCTACGTCATCTGGGCCGGCATTGTCGCGACCCTGTTCGAGGTCGGCTACATCGCCTTCCAGGCCAGCCGGGGGCAGGCGTCGCACTTCAATTTCAGCAGCGGCTTCACCATCGCCATGTACAGCCTGATGGGCGCAGGCGCGGTGATCCTGACCTCGACAGCGCTGGTCCAGGGGGTCGGCGTGCTGCGCCACGACGCCGGCGATCCGCCCGCCTTCCGTCGCGCGTTGGGCTGGGGGCTGGTGCTGACCTTCGTGCTGGGTACGGCGACTGGAGCGTACATGAGCGGCCAGCTGAGCGGTCACTGGGTCGGCGGCCCGGCCAGCGACGCCGGCGGCCTTCCGCTGCTGGGCTGGTCGACCACGGCAGGGGATCTGCGTCCGCCGCACTTCCTGGGCATCCACGCGGCCCAGGTGTTGCCGGTCGTGGCGCTGATCCTGCTGGCGGTGACGCCGAAGCAGGCGGGCTGGCTGACGACCCTGGCCATCCTCGGCTATGTGGCGCTGACGGCGGCGGTGTTCTGGCAGGCGGTGTCGGGACTGCCGCTGATCGCCCTGTGATCGCGGATGAGCGCGGGGCGAAAATCCGCTACAAGCCCCGCCCATGCCGTTCACCGCCACCGTCCTGACCATGTTCCCCGAGGCCTTTCCCGGACCGCTCGGCGTGTCGCTCATCGGCACGGCCTGGCGCGAGCAGGACCTGTGGCGCCTTGAAACAGTGGACATTCGCGCCTTTTCCAAGGATAAGCGCGGCTTCCTCGACGACACCCCCGCGGGTGGCGGTCCTGGACAGGTGATGAAGGCGGACGTGATCGCGGCGGCGCTGGGTAGCGTGGACGTTGCGGGACGGCCGCTTTTGTACATGAGCGCCCGGGGTCGGCCCCTGACCCAGGCGCGGGTGAAACAGTGGGCCGGGGCGCCGGGGATCATCGTCCTCTGCGGCCGGTTCGAGGGGGTGGACCAGCGGGTGCTCGACGCCCGGGGGTTCGAGGAGGTCTCCGTCGGAGACGCGGTCCTGGCCGGTGGCGAGGCGGCGGCGATGGTGGCGATCGAGGCGTGCGTCCGTCTGGTGCCGGGATTGCTAGGCCCGCCGGAGTCACTGAGTGAAGAAAGCTTCGATGAATGTCTCCTCGAGCTTCCGCAGTACACGCGACGGCGGACGTTAGACGGTCTCGATATTCCCGAGGTGCTGCT
>JBEIDC010000140.1:0-6939 GCA_040383665.1 Caulobacter sp. | reverse complement strand
CCGGCGTCGGCGAGGAAGCGGCCGGCGTCGCCGGTTTGGCCGAGGGGGTCGGAGTCCGGATAATCCGATCGTCAGGGTTCTCGGTGATGACCGGCGGCAGGTAGGTCTGCTCCAGGGCCTTGCGGTCCACCAGCTGGGCGTAGTCGCGGAACTTCATGATCCGGACCCAGTCGATGGCGCCGGAATCGGCGTCCAGCGCGACACGCCAGCGGCCGTCGAGCCCCTTAACGACGCGGCCGATCGGCAGCCCCCGCGGCAGCACGCCGCCGTCGCCGCTGGTCAGCACCCGGTCGCCGGCGCGGATCGGCTCACGACCACGAAGGTATTCGAGCCTCGGGTTGGGGCCGCCGTCCCCGGTCAGGATCGCCCGGGCGTTGGTCCGGTCGATCATCACGGGCGTCCTGGAGGCGGCGTCGGTCAGCAGAAGCACCTTGCTGGCGCCCCGGGCGACGCCGACAACCCGGCCCACCAGGCCGCGATCGCTGAGCACCGGGAAGCCGACCATCACGCCGGCCTCCGAGCCGGCGTTGGCCAGCCGGTAGTTGGCCAGCGGGCCGCGGGAATCGGCCACGACGCGGGCAGTGACCATGTCGATCGGCGGATCGGTGCGAATGCCGAGCACCGCGCGCAGGCGCTCATTCTCGTCCTTGAGCCGCACGGCCTCGTCCGCCTGCTGCCGCAGGAGAACGAGCTCCCGCTTCAGGCGCCGGTTTTCGCTCGCGGTGAAGGTGTAGCTTCCCAGCCATCCCATGATGTCGCCGGTCCACTCGCCCGGCTTGGCGACCACGCCGCCGACCGGAGCGGAGACGGTGTCGACCGCCTGGCGCGCGGCCCCGTACGCCTCGGTCTGGAACGTCTCGCGACGGTCGCTGAGCAGCATCGCGGCGCCGATGATGACAGCCACGATCAGGGCCACCGCCGCCGTCCAGGTCAGCGGGACCTTGAGTTCCCCGAACGGATCCTGCCGAAGCGGCACCCCGTACCTCCGTCAAGACGCCCCCGCGCGCCTGACCCTGTTCTGCCGATGTTTAAGCGAGGGTGCTTTCGAGGACACCCTTCATCCATTTGGGGTGTTCAAGAACCTTGCCACAGCCGAGCGCGACACAGGACAGCGGATCATCGGCGACCGTGACCGGCAGGCCGGTATGGTCGCGGATCTCCGCGTCGAGGCCGCGCAGCAGGGCGCCGCCGCCGGTGAGCATGATGCCCTTGTCGGCGATGTCCGACGCCAGTTCCGGCGGCGTGGCCTCCAGGGCGACCTTCACGGCCTCCACGATCTGGCTGACCGGCTCATGCAGGGCGTCAGCGGCCTGCTTTTCGCTGATCCGGACCTCGCGGGGCACGCCCTGCATCAGGTCGCGGCCCTTGACGTCGATCGACAGGCCCTCGCCGTCGGCCGGCGCGCGGGCGGTGCCGATTTCCTTCTTGATCCGCTCGGCGGTGGTCTCGCCAATCAGCAGGTTGTGGTGCCGGCGCATGTAGCTGATGATCGCCTCGTCCATCTTGTCGCCGCCGACCCGGACCGAGCGGCTGTAGACAATCCCGGAAAGGGACAGAACGGCCACCTCCGTGGTGCCGCCGCCGATGTCGACGACCATCGAGCCGGTGGGCTCGTGGATCGGCAAGCCGGCGCCGATCGCCGCGGCCATCGGCTCATCGATCAGGCCGACGCGGCGGGCCGAGGCGTTGAGGCAGCTGTCGTTGATGGCGCGACGCTCAACGGCGGTGGCGCCGGACGGCACGCACACGATCACCTTGGGGTTCACGAAGCCCTTGCGGTTGTGAACCTTGCGGATGAAGTACTTGATCATCTCCTCGGCGACTTCGAAGTCGGCGATGACCCCGTCGCGCATGGGGCGGATGGCTTCCATGTGGCCCGGCGTGCGGCCCAGCATCTGCTTGGCCTCTATGCCGACCGCGTGAACCACCTTGCGGCCGCCGACATTGCGGAGCGCCACGACGCTCGGCTCGTTCAGGACGATGCCCTTGCCCTTCATATAGATAAGGGTGTTGGCGGTGCCGAGATCGATGGCGATGTCGTTCGAAATGGCGCCGAAGAGAGAACCGAACATTCAGGGCCTTGGGGTCTGGGAGCGTTTTGGGACTGGCGAGGCAAGCTACCGCAAGCTCGGCGCCATGCCGCGAGCGCGCCCCCGGGCGCAGCGTCGCCGAGACGGCTGAACATGCTGATGTCACGCCGTTTGCACCGCGAACGTGTTGAATTCAAGGTCTATTAAGACCCGCTTTCAACCAAGCGCCGCGAGGGCGACTCCCAGGGCCGTCACCCCGCCCGCGATCCACTGCGCAAGGCTCACCCGTTCGGCGAAAAGACGGCGCCCGGCGAGCGCCGCCATCGGCATCTCGACCACCCCTACGGCGCGCACAAGCCCTGCTGGAGCAAGGGCCAGCGCGACAAACCAGCCCGCCGACGCGGCGGCGCCGAAGAAGCCCGCGCCCATCGAGATGCGCCATGAGCGCACCGCCGCCGCCAGCGACGCCTTGTCGCGAATCGCCAGCCAAGATGTGAGCGCGGCGGACTGCATCGCCTGCACCACCGCGACAGTGATCAGGGCGGCGGGAATCGGATGATCCGCATCCAGACCGATCGCGGCCTGGCGGAAGGCGTTGGCCGAGATCGCGAAACAGAATCCCGACAGCGTCCCCAGGCCGGCGGCCGTCCAGTCGCCGGCGTCCTGTCCCTGTTTGGGCCAGGACAGCGCGGCCAGACCCGCCGTCGCCAGCGCGATGCCCAGCCCGGCGTGGAGCGCCAGCGGATCGCCGAACACGATCAGGCCCAGGATGGCCGCGAACGGCAGCCCGCTCTGCTGGAAGGCCGTGCCCAGCGCGAAGCTGGACCGCTGCATGGCGGTCAGCAGGGCGGCCGTGGCGCCCAGCTGCATCAGGCCGCCCAGCGCGCACCAGGCCAGGTAGGTCGGCGAGACCACCGGCTCGACTGGCAGGAACAGCAGGGCCACGGCCACGAACAGGAGACTGAACGGCAGGCCGAACAGGAACCGCACCAGCGTCGCGCCCCACGGCCCGGCCCCGGTCATCAGGCTGCGCTGGGCGGCGTTGCGCGCCACCTGGAAGGCGGCCGCGAGCACTGTGGCGGGGATCCAGATCATGTTTCCTCAGTCCTCCCCGCTCGCGGGGAGGAAAGGCGCAGCCTAGAACCCGCTGGCTATGGCCGTCTCGGGCCGACCCTTCTCCTTGCGGGAGAAGAGGTTGTTGAGGGCGTTGACGTAGGCCTTGGCGCTGGCGGTCAGGGTGTCCGTGTCGGCGGCGGCGCCGGTGGCGATGCGGCCGTCCTCCTCGAGGCGCACGGAGACCTGGGCCTGGGCGTCGGTGCCCTCGGTGACCGCGTGCACCTGGAACAGGCGCAGCGCGGCCTGGTGCGGCACGATCTCGTGGATGGCGTTGAACACCGCGTCGACCGGGCCGTCGCCGCTGGCCTCGGCGCGCTTCTCCACGCCGTCGACGTCCAGCGTCAGCTCCGCCGACTGGCCCTCGGTCCCGGCGATGACGCGCAGATGGACGACCCGGATCCGCTCGGAGCCGCGCGCCAGGGCGTCGTCGACCAGGGCGATGATGTCGTCGTCGAAGACGTTCTTCTTCTTGTCGGCCAGTTCCTTGAACCGGATGAAGGCCTCGTTGAGCGCGTTCTGACCAAGCTCGTAGCCCAGGGCCTTGAGCTTTTCGCGGAAGGCGTGGCGGCCGGAGTGCTTGCCCATGACCAGGTTGGTCGCGCCCTGCCCCACGTCCTCGGGGCGCATGATCTCGTAGGTTTCGGCGTTCTTGAGCATGCCATCCTGGTGGATGCCGCTCTCGTGGGCGAAGGCGTTCTTGCCGACGATCGCCTTGTTGAACTGCACCGGGAAGCCGGTGATGGCCGAGACGTAGCGGCTGGCGCGGGTGATATGGATCGGCTCGACGCCGGTGGAGAAGCCCAGGTCCTCGCCGCGGACCTTCAGGGCCATGACGATCTCTTCCAGCGCCGCGTTGCCGGCCCGCTCGCCGATGCCGTTGATGGCGCACTCGACCTGGCGCGCGCCGCCCTGCACGGCGGCGATGGAGTTGGCGACGGCCAGGCCGAGGTCGTTGTGGCAATGGGCCGAGAAGATGGCCTTGTCCGAGTTCGGCACATTGGCGATCACGTCCCGGAACATCCGGGCGTACTCGTCGGGATAGCTGTAGCCGACCGTGTCCGGCAGATTGATGGTCGTGGCGCCGGCGTTGATCGCCGCCTCGACGCAGCGGTACAGGAAGTCGAGCTCGGTCCGGGTGGCGTCCTGCGCCGACCATTCGACATCGCCGCACAGGTTGCGGGCCCGCGTCACCGACTGGATCACAGCCTCCAGCACCTCCTCCTGGGTCATTTTCAGGATGTGGTCACGGTGTTGGGGGCTCGTGGACAGGAAGGTGTGGATGCGGCCGCGCTTGGCCGGCCGGATAGCCTCGGCGCAGCGGTCGATGTCGACGGCGGCGGCGCGGGCCAGGCCGCAGATCGTGCTCTCTGTGACCAGCTGCGAGATCGCCTTGACGGCCTCGAAGTCGCCGTTCGAAGCGATAGGGAAGCCGGCCTCGATGACGTCGACCCCCATTTCCTCGAGGATCTTGGCCAGCTCGATCTTCTCGTCGTGGCTCATCGAGGCGCCGGGCGACTGCTCGCCGTCACGCATGGTGGTGTCGAATATGATGACGCGGCCGGCGTCGGATACGGAAGTCATTTGAAGGTCGCTTTCGTCGGGGTCCAGGGGATCAGGCGATTAGAACAAGGCCCCTGAGCACCCGGTCGCGACAGCGCGCGACTAAGCGGTCGCCCAGGGGCTGCTAAGCCCCGGGGTAAGAAGAAGACGCAGGCTGGTTTGCACGCGTTGCATGCGATGTGGATACAGAATCCGGTGGAATCGCGCAAGGGTCTTGCGCGGGAGGCCGTGCATCCGACCCTCCGCGCAAGATTATGTCCGCGAACGGGCTACTTCGGCCGCGTCACGATCGGGAAGTCGGGCGACGGGCGGTCAAACCAGCCTGTCAGCCGCTGCAGGGCCAGCGGGTTGCCGTCCACCTTGGCCTCGCCGCTCATCACCTTCGCCGCCAGCGGCGCGCCGGTCAGCAGCGACTGCATCAGCAGCGGCCGCGGCAGCGTCAGCGTCGCGTCGGCCTTGTCGCCCTCGGCAGCCGGCTCGGCGGTCAGGACGCCGTTGCGGACCTGAACCAGGAACCGCTCCTTGCGCTCGGGGAAGGCGAAGATGACCCGCAGCTTCGCATTGCCCGCCTTCTCCGGATCCAGCCGCACGGCCAGCAGGTCGAAGATCATCGGACTGGGCAGGTTGGTGATGATGTCGGGCGAGCCGGACACCGGCGAGGGCGTCGGGCCGCCGTTGCGCAGCTCCACGGCGCCGGACAGGTAGATGTTGCGCCAGAGCGAGCTCTCGGCCTGCCAGGCCAGCTGCTCGTAGGTCCGCGCAAGCGCCTGGCTGCCCTCGGTGTCCTTCGGATTGTCGAGCACCACGTTGTTCAACAGGGTCGCCGCCCAGCTGTAGTCGCCGGCATCATGCGCCGCCTGGGCCAGGGCCTTCACCTTGGCCGGGCCGCCCATGGCCACGACATAGCGGCCGGCCTGGTCGGCGGGGTCGAGCACGGCCAGGTTCACGGGATTGGCGTCATACCAGCCCATGTAGCGCTGATAGACCGCGCGGCTGTTGAAGCTCATCGTCCCGTAGTAGCCGCGGTTGAACCACTGGCGGGCAAGGGCCGGCGGCAGGGCGATGCGGTTGGCGATCTCCGCACCGGTGTAGCCCTGGTTCATCAGCCGCACGGTCTGGTCGTGCAGGTACTTGTAGGCGTCGCGGTGGTCGGCCAGGTAGGCGCGGACGACATCGCCGCCGAAGCGCGGCCAGCCGTGGCTGGTGAACATGACCTCGGTGCGGTCGCCGTACAGGCGCAGGGACTCTCCGAGGTAGCCGGACCAGGCGCGGGAATCCCGCACCAGCGCGCCCCGCGGCGTCAGGACGTTGTGCATCGTCGGGTTGGCGTTCTCCGCCATGCACAGGATCCGCAGGTCGGGGAAGTAGAGGTTCATCTCCGCCGGCGCCTCGGTCCCCGGCGTCATCTGGAACTCGATCTTCACCCCGTCGATAACCAGGGCCTCGCCGGTGCGCTCGATCGTCTTCGTCGGCGGGATCAGGGTCATGGTGCCCTTGGAGACCGCCTGGCCGATGCCAGAGGTGATCTGGCCCTCTGGCCCGGGAACGAGGTTGTAGCCGAACTGGTAGGTGGCCCGACGGCTCATGGCCGCGCCGGCGATGACGTTCTCGCTGACCGCCTCCTCGAGGAAGCCGTGCGGCGCGATGATCTGGACCTTGCCGGCGTCGACATCGGCCTGGCTGACCATGCCCTTCACCCCGCCGAAGTGGTCGGTGTGGCTGTGGGTGTAGATGACCGCAACGACCGGCCGCGCGCCGAGCTTCTCGTTGACCAGCGCCAGGGCTGCCGCCGCCGTCTCGGCCGTGGTCAGGGGATCGATGACGATCCAGCCGGTCTCACCCTTGATGAAGGTGGCGTTGGAGATATCGAAGCCGCGCACCTGCCAGATGGTGTCGGACACCTGGAACAGGCCGTTCTTGCGCAGCAGTTCGGCCTGGCGCCACAGGCTGGGATTGACCGTGCCGGGCGCCTCGCCGGTGATGAAGTCCCAGGCCGTCAGGTCCCAGGCGACGCCGCCGTCGGCCCGGCGGATCACCGGATCGGCCCGCGTGCCGACAAAGCCCCGCGTGGCGAAGTCGTAGTCCTGGCGGTCGGCGAAAGGCAGCGAGTCCTTCATCGCCTTCTGGGCCTTGAGGGTCGCGGCGGACGGCGCCTCGGCGGCGGCGACGGGGCCTGCCAGCAGCGAAGCCGTCAGCAGGGCGATGATCGAACGGCGCATGGTTTCCCCCGGTT
>JBEIDC010000139.1:0-6960 GCA_040383665.1 Caulobacter sp. | reverse complement strand
CTCCCGCCGCCACGCCGCCCGCGGCCGCCCCGGCAGCCAAGGCGGGGTAGGTGGCCAGCCTCCGCGCCATCCTGCGCAGCGGCGTCGCGGCGGCCTGCATCGTCTCGGTCGCCGCCCCGGCGACCCTGCCGACGCTCGCCTTCGCGGCCGCTTCGCCGCTGGGGGTTCGGACCGCCCAGGCGCGCGACTTCACCCGCATCGAATTCCGCTGGGCCGGCGGGGCGCGAGTCTCGCAACGCCGCGACGGCCAGACCCTGACCCTGCGCTTCAGCCGGGACGCCAAGCCCGATCTGTCGACCCTGCGGATCATGCCGCCCAGGTGGCTGAAGGGCGCCCAGTCCCGCCGCACCGCCTCCGGCCTGGAGATTGACCTGCTGCTGGCCGACGACGCCGAGGCCAAGGTCGGCTCGGCTGACGGGGCCATCTACGTCAACCTGTTCGCCCGTCCGCCCGCCGCCGAGGCGCCGTCGACGGCCCAGGCCGCCGCCGAGACGCCGGCCCCGGAACCGGCGCCGCGCGCGCCGCGTCCCAACCCCGTGCCGGCCGGCGGCGTCGTTCGCGCCGTGGCGGAGGTCTCCGGTCCGCAGGTCAGTCTCCGGTTCGACTGGGCCAACCCGGCCGGGGCGGCGGTGTTCCGTCGCGGCGAGGCGATCTGGATCGTCTTCGACGCCCCCGCGACGCTCGACGTCGCCAAGGCGCCGAAGGGCGTGTCCCAGTACTCGAAGATCCAGGCCTTCAGGGGACGCGACTATTCGGCCATCCGCCTTGTCGCGCCGCGTACGGTTCCCGTCGCCGTCGTCGGTCAGGGTTCAAGCTGGACCTTGCGACTGGGCCCCGGGCCGGCCGAGGAGACCGGCAAGATCACTGTCAAGCGCGACAGCGAGGCCGCCGAAGCGGCGCTGACCGCTGTCGTCGCCGGCGCCACCGCACCGATCTGGCTGGACGATCCGGCGGTCGGGGACCGGATCGCCGTCGTCACCGCGCTGGCGCCCTCCAAGGGTCTCGCCGCGCGCCGCGACTATGTCGAGATGGCCCTGTTGCCGACCTACCAGGGGCTCGCCATCGAGCCCTACGCAACGGATCTGCAGGTTCTGGCCGAGGGCGATCTGGTCCGCATCGGCCGGCCGTCAGGCCTCGCCCTGTCGCCGGCCTCGGTCACCGCGCGCGTCGCGGACGCCGGAGAGGGCGGCGCGCCGAAGGCCGCCGGGATGCCCGGCCTGATCGACGAGACCTGGGCGAAGACGGGGCCGGGCGGTTTCATGCCCCGTTACGCCGCCCTGACCGAGGCAGCGGCCGCCGAGGGAGCCAAGGGCAAGGATGCGCCGACCGAGGCCCGTCTGGCCCTGGCCCGCTTCCTGATCGGCGCGGAGCTCGCTCACGAAGCCATCGGCGTTCTGAACGCCACCGTCCGTGAACGCGAGACCCTGGCCGGCGAGGCGGAGTTCCGCGGCCTGCGCGGCATCGCCCGCGTCATGGCCGGCCGCGAGAAGGAGGCGGAGACCGATTTCGCCAGCCTGGTCCTGGGTGACGACCCCTCCATCGCCGTCTGGCGGGGCTACCTCGCGGCCAGGAGCGGCCAGTGGTCGGACGCGCGCGACAAGTTCCAGCAGGGCGCCATCGCCATCGGCCAGTTCTCGCCGGTCTGGAAGGCGCGGTTCCTGCGGTCCGACGCCGAGGCGGCGCTCGAGCTGGGCGACCTCGCGGCCTGCCAGCGTCGCATCGACGAGGCGCTCAAGGAGACGCTGCCCTCGGCCGAACAACTCGCGATCCGCCTCGTTCAGGCAAGGATGTTCGAGAAGCGCGGAGACAGGAAGACCGCGCTGGGACTCTACAACGCCATCGGCACGGCTCCGCTCGATCAGCTGGCCACGCCGGCGATGGTCCGGGCCACGGCGCTGAAGCTCGAACTGGGCATGATCACGCCGGTGGAGGCGGCTGAATCCTACGACGCGCTTCGCTATCGCTGGCGAGGCGGCGCGACCGAGCTCGACACCATCCGTACGTTGGGCCAGCTCTATATCGGGCAGGGCCGCTACCGCGAGGCGCTGGAAGCCCTGCGGTCCGCCGGGACGCGCCTGCCGGATCTGCCGCAGGCCGTTGCGCTGCAGGAAGATCTCGGCGCCGCCTTCCGCTCCCTGTTCCTGGACGGCCTTGCAGACGGCCTCGAGCCTGTTCAGGCGCTGGCCCTGTTCTATGACTTCAAGGAGCTCACGCCGATCGGCGCCGACGGCGACCTGATGGTGCGCAAGCTGGTCCGGCGGCTGGTTGACGTCGACCTGCTCGGCCAGGCCGCCGAGCTGCTGCGCTATCAGGTCGACAACCGCCTCGACGGGGTGCCCAAGGCCCAGGTGTCCACGGATCTGGCGCTGATCCAGCTGATGGATCGCAAGCCTGAGCAGGCGCTGTCGGCGATCAACAACTCCCGCACCACCGTCCTGCCCCAGGCGCTGAACGCCGAGCGCAGGATCATCACCGCCCGCGCGCTCATGGCCCTGGGTCGGCTGGAAGCGGCCGAGGAAATTCTCGAGCAGGACAACACGCCGGAGTCGCGCGAGGTAAAGGCCGAGATCGCCTGGAAGGGACGAAACTGGGCCGTCGCCGGATCGCTGTTCGAGGCGGGTCTTGGCGAGCGATGGAAGTCGCCCCTGCCTCTGCGTCCGGATGAAGAGGGCCGCCTGCTGCGCGCCGGGGTGGCCTACAGCCTGGCCGGCGATGACGCGGCGCTCGGAAGGCTGCGCGAGCGGTTCGACGGCTTCGTCGAGCAGAGCCGCAATCCCGAAGCCCTGCGCGTGGCCTTCGCCGCCGCCGACGGCGGAACCCTGACCGCCAACGATTTCAGCCGCGCTGTCGCCGACAACGAGGGCTTCACTGGCTGGGTTGCCCGCATGAAGCAGAAGTTCCGCGACAAGCCCTCGCCGACCAGCCCGGCCGCGACAAGGACGGCGGCCGCTTCATCGGCCGTCGCGCCTGGCGCACCAAGGGGTTAGGCGCGGACCGCCCGCCTCACAGCGGCGGCGGGGGAGGGTAGGCGCGACCGTCCGATCCCGCCGCGGGACTGCCCGCGACGGCGGCGGCGTGGACGGCGTCGCCGACGGGCGAGTAAGCGACAAGCCGGACGGCGATCAGCACCACCGCCAGCACCCCGATCGACCAGGCCCATGCCGGATGGGCCTTTCCATGGACCCGTTTGTCGCGCGCCATACCGACCAGGGCAAAGATCACCGGGATCACCGAGGCGATCTCGAAAGCGTGTGGCCCGAGCAGGGGCATCGGGATGATGCGACCTATGCCAGGCCCCATCAGCATCATGAAGGCGCCGATCTGCAGCCGCGGGTGCCAGGCCCTGTCGTGTCTCAGGATGACCGCGGCGATGACCAGTCCGGCCGCGCCGAACAGGATCGCCGGGTCGGCGAGCAGCAGATACTGAGGCTGGAAGAAGAACGGCACGCGGCCTGTGCGGACGGCGGCGATGGTCACGAGCGGTCCCACGACCAGCATCGCCAGCAGCCAGCCAAGAGCAAGTCCGCCCAGGGCGCGGTGCAGCCGGGGCTGTCCGCCCGCCGCCAGCCACGCCTGGGCGACCACGATGGCGACCCAGCCCATGAAGATCAGCGCATGCAGGTGGACGACCGGCGGGGCGCCGAAACTCGAGCGCCCCATGGCCAGCTGGAGCACAAAGCCCGCAACCAGCACCAGGGCCATCGCGGTGACCATGCCACGGTGGAAACGAAGGTCGCCTTGCCCCGGGGCGGGCGTGGGGACGGCGCTCACGTCCGGCTCTCCCCGCGCTGCGCGCGCAACCGCTTCAGACCCGACTCCCGCATTTCGCATCCCCCCGTCCCAGGAACGCAGCGAACTGCCGCAGCCGGCGCAAGTCAATCCGTGGGTCCTGCTTCGCCGGGCCTCAGCCGGGCTTGAAGCTTTCCACCAGGCTCCCCGCCACCAGCCGCCAGCCGTCGACCAGCACGAAGAAGATCAGCTTGAACGGCAGGCTGACCACCACCGGCGGCAGCATCATCATGCCCATGCTCATCAGGACGCTGGCCACGACCAGGTCGATGACCAGGAAGGGTACGAACAGCAGGAACCCGATCTCGAAGGCGCGCTTCAGTTCGCTGATCATGAAGGCCGGCGTCACCACGCGGATCGGCGTGTCCTGGATCGTCGCCGGCCGTTCGATCTTCGACAGCCGCACGAAAAGGGCCAGATCCTCGCGGTCGACCTGGCTGAGCATGAAGGTCTTCACCGGATCACCGGCGGCCTCGAACGCCTGGGGCAACTCGACCTGCTGGTCGAGCAGCGGCTTGATGCCCTCGTCGTAGGACCGCTGCAGCGTCGGCCCCATGACGATGGCGGTCAGGAACAGCGACAGGCTGATGATCACCGCGTTGGGCGGGCTCTGCTGCAGGCCCAGCGCCGTGCGCAGCAGGCTCAGGACCACGACGATCCGCACGAAGCTGGTGGTCATGATGACGATCGAGGGGGCCAGCGACAGGACGGTCAGCAGGCCGATCATCTGCACGACCCGCTCGGTCAGACCCGCCCCGGTGCCCAGGTCGATGTTCACCGCCTGGGCCAGGGCGACGGCCGGGATGATCATGCTGGCGAAGAAGGCGACCAGCGAAATCAGCAGCGCCTTCTTCAGGTCGTCGCGGCGGACGTCGAACAGGCTCGACCAGAGTTTGGCGGCGGCGCGCATCAGGCGGCGATCTCCGGAGTCTTGCGGCGCGGGGCGGGGAGCTTCTTCGGGCCGTCGAGCAGTCGGCCTTCGCCCAGCAGCACCAGCTTCTCCTCGCCGTCGAGGCTGACCAGGACAAGGCGGCGGGCGGGGTCGAGCATCAGGCTTTCGACCAGCACCAGACGCCGTTGCCTGCGGGTCGGTTGAAAGCGGGCGAGGGCGTCGGGGCCGAACCGGCGCATCGCCACAGCCGCCAGCCCGATCAGGCCTAGCGTGACCAGCAGGGCGAAGAGAGCGCGAAAGGCGCTCGCGGCGAGGTCCATGGCAAAGCGCACCGGAAAAGCGTTCCCGATGCTTCTTGCCCGCCAACCCTTAAGGCGTGATTAACCCTGTTTGTTCACCATGATCGACGATGGACACGTCCCAGATCCCCCTGTTCGCGATGCTTCGCCAGCGGCTCGGCTATCTGGGCGAGCGCCAGCGCGTCATCGCCCAGAACGTCGCCAACGCCGATACGCCGGGCTACGCACCGCAGGATCTGAGGGCTTTCAAGTTCACCGCCCAGCTCAAGTCCCAGCAGGTCGGCCTCGGCATGCAGCCGGCCCAGACCAGCGCCGGCCACCTGCCCGGCGGCGTCCGGCGTCCCGGCGCGAACGCCGGCGCCTTCAAGACCGTCAAGGGCGCCGACACCGAGACCACGCTGGACGGCAACTCGGTGGTCCTCGAGGACCAGATGATCAAGATGTCGGAGGCGCGCATGCAGTATGACGCCGCCATCGGCTTCTACCAGAAATCCATGGCCCTGCTCCGCATGGCCTCGCGGGCCCCGGGCCGTTAGGAGAGCTCTGAATGGCCGAGATCAAGTCGCAGGCCGACACCGCCATGCTGGTCGCTGCGTCGGGCATGCGCGCCCAGCAGGCGCGGATGCGGGTCATCGCCGAGAACATGGCCAACGCCAACTCGACGTCCAGGGTGGCGGGCGGCGATCCTTACCGGCGCCAGGTGCCGATCTTCCAGCCCCAGGCCGTCGGCGGGGGCGAGGGCGTTCGCATGAGCCGCGTCGAGCCGGATCGCAAGGCGTTCCGCACGACCTATGATCCTGGCCACCCGGCCGCCAACGCTGAAGGCTATGTCTCGCTTCCGAACGTCGATTCGCTCGTCGAGGCGCTCGACATGAAGGAGGCGCAGCGCGCCTACGAGGCCAACCTCAATGTCATCGAGACCGCGCGCTCCATGGAGATGCGCACCCTCGAACTGCTCAAGCGATAGGCCCGCAACGCCATGATGACGCCGCTCGCCGCCGCCAAGGCCTATGCCGCCACCCAGGGCGGCGCGACCGCCGGTCTGGGCGCCGCCGCGCCGTCCGGCGCGCAGGACTTCGGGGACCTGCTGAAGTCGGTGATGTCCGACGCGGTGCAGGCCTCGAAGACCGCCGAGGTCCAGATCGCCAACCAGGTCGCCGGCAAGGCCGAGCTGATCGATGTCGTCACGGCCATCTCCTCGGCCGAGGCCAGCCTGGAGACGGTCATGGCCGTCCGCGACCAGGTTATCTCCGCCTACCAGGAGATCATGAGGATGCCGATCTAGGCGCCTTCGCCCCGGGCCCCCGCGAACCTGAACGGCGGACAACGACGCGCTCAGGTTCGGCTCAGCAAGGCCGGCGCATCTTCACCTTCGACAGCCCCGCTTCTCCGGAAACTCCCGGACGGGGACAGCCCCGAAGGAGTGAAGACCATGAAGCCGTTTCTCGTTGCGACCCTCGCTATCGCCACTCTCGCCGGCGCCTCTGCCGCAAGCGCCCAGCCCTACGGCGGTCCGCGGGGCGGCTATGAAATCGGCTACAGCAGCGGCGGCGGCTACGACCGCTACGATCGCCGGACCGACTTTCGCGACATCAACGGCCGCCAGCAGGCGCTGCGCCACCGTCTGGATCGCGGTCTCGACAGCGGTCGCCTGACCCGCCGGGAAGCCGAAGCCCTGCGCTTCGAGCTCCGCGACATCAGCCGGATGGAGCGTCAGTTCCGCGCATCGCAGGGTCTGAGCCCGCGGGAAGTCGCCATCCTTGACGTCCGCCTCGAGCGGCTTGAGCGCCGCATGCGCGCCGAGATCCGCGACGACCAGCGCTACGGCTACGGCTATGGCGACCGCGGCTACGGTGACCGCCGCTACTAGGACGGGCGAGCGCCGGCACAGTTGAGGAGGGGGCGGCGCGAGCCGCCCCCTCTGTCATGCCGGCTCGACGCCGATGACGCGACGCCCGGCGTCCAGACGCACCGCCACCG
>JBEIDC010000138.1:0-7034 GCA_040383665.1 Caulobacter sp. | reverse complement strand
GGGTGATGGGGTGGACGCCCCCGGACGGCATCGACGTGCCAGAGTGAGGTGTTGAACAACACTCGAAGGAGGCGTCCGTGGGAGAGGTTAGCACCGTCGGTTTGGATATCGCCAAGAGCATCTTTCAGGCGCACGGCGCTGATGATGCGGGCGCGGTCGTGTTTCGCAAGAAGCTGGGTCGAGGCCGATTGCTGGCCTTCTTCGCCGGCCTGCCGCCGTGCGTGGTGGCGATGGAAGCCTGCGCTGGAGCGCATCATTGGGGGCGTGAGCTTGCGGCTCTGGGCCATACGGTCCGCCTGATCCCGCCGGCCTATGTGAAGCCGTTCGTGAAGCGGCAGAAGAACGACGAGGCCGATGCCGAGGCGATCTGCGAGGCGGCGCAGCGGCCGACGATGCGGTTCGTTCCGGTGAAGAGCCAGGCGCAGCAGGCCTCAGGGGTCGTGTTTCGAGCCCGTGATCTGCTGGTGCGACAGCGCACCCAGATCACCAACGCCATCCGCGGTCACCTGGCGGAGTACGGCTACGTCGCGGCCAAGGGGGTTTGCTACGTCGAGCGCCTGATCGAGCGGATCGACGAGGTTCCCGATCAGGCGCAGCCGGCCCTGCGAGGGCTTGTCGTGGCGATGCGGGCGCTGGATGAGCAGATCGCCGGGCTCGACCGCGAGATCGCGCTGCGGGCCAAGGAAGACGAGGCCGCCCGTCGCCTGATGACCATTCCTGGTATTGGCCCGGTCAAGGCCGCCGCCATGGTGGCGCTGGCTCCCGATCCTCAAGCCTTCCGTTGCGGCCGGGACTTCGCCGCCTGGCTGGGGCTGACGCCGCTGCAGAAGTCGACCGGCGGCAAGCAGAAGCTGGGTCAGATCACCAAGATGGGCGAGCGAACCTTGCGCCGGCTGCTGGTGATCGGGGCCAGCGCGGTGATCAAGCAGGCGCTCATACGCGGCGCTCCGGCGGGCTCGTGGCTGGCCCAGATGTTAGCGCGGAAGCCTCGAATGCTGGTGGCGGTGGCGCTGGCCAACAAGACGGCCCGCATCGTCTGGGCGCTGCTGGCCAAGGGCGGGATTTACAGAGCTCCGGCGCCGGCGGCCTAACGGCCGCCGGCTAAAGAGGTGTCGAGGCGTAGGACGGGCGACGGAGGGTATGGCGCACAGTCGGCGAGACGGGATCGGGAAAACCAGGGCTTTCCACCGTGCCACTTGAGCACGCTACGGGTGATTTGGACCGGATCCGCGAACTCCCATACGGGCCAGCACCGCCACGGCGGCGCACAACAGGCCGGACAGATGGCAGCATCCGACTACGTGTCAGACCTTCAGAATCCGACTTGCGCTGAAGGGGGCGTCCACAGATGGGAAGCAGACACTAACCGGCGCGCCGAGATCCAGGCCTGTGCACGCTGAAATCACGCCTTACCGACATGGTCGGAAATCGGACAGACACCTACCGACGCTTCACTGACTGACAGCACTCTCCAGACGCCCGTCGGCTTCGACTAGCGACACTGGCTATGTCACTATATCGATCGGTTGTTGGGCGCCCTGAAGGCGAAGTATGCCGCGGCCGCGTCAGCCCCCGATCTCGAGGCGATTGTCGCGGACGCGGGATGCCTTCCCTTCCTTCAGTAGAAGGATGCTTGGCGTTGGAGGGGCCGCGCGGAGTGTTCGGCTTGCCTAGCCTGGGCTCACCCCCTATCGGCACTGCATGACCTCGGATACGGCCCAACCATCATCGCGCCGCGCCCGCCGCACGCCGCCCCCGGAACTGGACGGGCGGATGGAGCGCGGCCGCGTCACGCGGGAGAGGATAATCGCCGCCCTGCTCGACCTTATTCGCGCGGGCAATCTGAGTCCGACGTCCGAGGATGTAGCGCAGTACGCGGGCGTGGGACACCGCACCGTCTTCCGTCACTTCCAGGACATGGAATCGCTCTTCGAGGAGATGAACGCCAAGGTTCGTAACCTTGCGCAGTCTGTTCTGACGGACGCCCCCTGCGAAGGGTCGCTGGCGGAACGGGTCGAGCAGCTGGTCGCGGCCCGGGCGGCCCCGTTCGAGCAGATCAGCGCCTACTACCTCTCCGGCGAAACCCGTCTGCACGCCTCGCCAACGCTCCAGCGCGCCCGGGCCCAGTTCGCGGCTCAACAGCGCCGCCAGCTCCTGGCCTCCCTGCCCGAAGTGGGCGCGCGGCCGGAGGTCGCCGCCGCCGTGGAGTTGCTGACCTCAATGGATGGATGGCTGAGGCTGCGTCGAACACAGGGCCTGAGCGCGAACCAGAGCCGGCTGGCCATCGTCGCCGCAGTTCGACGCTTGCTGGGCGACTGAGCGCCTCGGCCAGAATGGATCTGGAATAGTCTGGTCTCGCCGCCGGGTCGGGGAGACCGACCGCCAGCCTCAACGGTTGGCGTTGCCAAGCCCGAGATCACCATATAATGACATTGTGACTGTCACTATATGTCTGTGGGCGGGTCCTGCAGGAGATTGAACTGGACTGAGGGAACCGGGGCCGGGCGATGGCGACTTTCTGGGTTTGGGGCATCGCCCTGCTCGTCCATGGAATTTTTCTGAGTTGGTACATCAATTGGCGCGGCCCACTGTCCAAGGCCGAGGTCGAAACCCTCATGGCGCGCATGCGCGCCAACAATGTCGGGCACGGCCACCAGGACGAAATGCCGGTCATGCAACGTTTTCTCGAGGAGGATGACGGCCGCGAGTTCTACATACTCAACGTCATTCGCATGTCAGGCGACGATGTCGCCGACCCCGTCACCGGCAAGATGAGGCCGGCGCGCGAGGTCATGGCCGGCTACACCCGCATGTTCATGCCGGCGCTGTTCGCCCGCGGCGGATATCCCGCCCTGGCCGCGCGCCGCGTCGGCGGCATGGTCGACACCTGGGGGCTCAAGGAGGTCCCGGAGTGGTCGATGATGGGCTACATGCGCTATCGCAGCCGCCGCGACATCGCCGATCTGGTCTGCGATCCGCGTTTCGGCGGCGCCCACGCGTTCAAGTTCGCCGCCATGCCGCAGACCTTCAACTTCCCGGCCCGTCCGATGATCATGACCCTGGCGAGCCCACGGATCTGGGTGGGTCTTTCGCTGGCTCTCGCCGCCCCCGTGGCGCAGATCGCCCTGCTGCTGCTCGCCGCGCCGAACTGACACCCAGTTTCGGCCTCAATCCGCCCTTCAGACCGGAGTCGATCCATGAAAATCCTGCGCACGCCCGATGAGCGGTTCGAAGCCCTGCCAGAGTTCCCGTGGGCGCCTCACTACATGACCGTCAGGGACGATGACGGTACCGACATTCGCATCCATTTCGTCGACGAGGGTCCGCGCGACGCCGCCCCGATCCTGCTGATGCACGGCAATCCGTCCTGGGCTTTTCTGTATCGCCACATGATCCCCGGCCTGCTCGCAACAGGGCGACGGGTGATCGCGGTCGATCTTGTGGGCTGTGGGCGGTCGGACAAACCGGCGGCGAAAAGCGACTATACCCTGGCGCGGCACTACGACTGGATGGGCAAGTGGCTCACGCAGATGGACCTGAGCGACATCACCCTCTTCTGCCAGGACTGGGGCGGCAACATCGGACTCTATCTGGTCGCGCAACACCCTGAACGCTTCGCCCGTGTGATCGCCGCCAATACCGGCCTGCCGCTGGGCGAGGGCGAAAGCGAGTTCATGAAGATGTGGGTGGGCATGATGCGCGAGGCGACAGCCTTTCCCTGGCCGATGCTCGAGGCCGGCATGCAGCGCAAGCTGACCGGGGAGGAACTGGCCGCCTACCATGCGCCATTCCCTACATCGGACTACGAGGCCGGCATCATCCAGTTCCCGGTCCTTATCGCCGTCCAGACCGACAACCCGGGTGCACCGCTCAACCGGGCGGCATGGGCCAAGCTGGCGACGTTCGACAAACCGTTCCTGACCCTGTTCGGCGACCTCGATCCGGTGGCGCGCGGATGGGACAAGCGGGCGCAAGCGCACATTCCCGGCGCGGCCGGACAAAGCCACCACAACATTCCGACTGCGAACCATTTCATCCAGGAGGACGCGCCGGAGGAGTTGCTGGCCCACATCATCCCGTTCCTGGATGTGAACTGAGGCGACCTCTCCATGGCCCTGCTCCCCTCAAGCACGAATGACGACTATCGCGGATCGATCCTCTCGGTCTGGTTCCTCGGACTGTCCGCCGTGACGACCATCATACCGGGGCTGATCCACTATTTCCTGCCGGATGGCGGCGCCGGCGTCATCGGCAATGTCGACCTGACAACCCGCGCCGACACCATCATCGCGATCTTCGCCTGGTATGGCGCCATGCAGATCCCGTTCGGGCTTCTCATTCTGATCATCGCTCTGCGATACCGCACGCTTGTGCCCCTGGTGCTGCTGCTCCTGGTCCTCCTCCAGTCGCTCAGCGCCTTTTCCGCATGGTTCTGGAAGGGCTCGCATGGCGGCCACCATCCTCCGGAACACTATGGCGCGGCCCTCTTTATCGTGCTCGGCCTAGTCTTCTTCGCTCTCTCGCTGCGTCCACGCCGCACCTGATAGGAACACAGATCATGATTACCCAGGTCCAGGTCCGCCGCTCGGCTTTCGCCGAAACCCAGGTCGTTTCCATCGACATGCCCGCGCTGGCGGATGGCGAAATTCTCGTGGCCATCGACAAGTTCGCGATGACGGCGAACAACGTCAGCTACGCCCTCTCCGGGGACATGATCGGCTACTGGAAGTTCTTCCCGGTGGCCGAGCCCTGGGGGATTGTCCCCGTCTGGGGATTTGCCGACGTCGTTGAATCCAGAGCCCCTGGCATTGCTGCTGGCGAGCGCATCTGGGGCTTTCTGCCCATGGCCAGCCACCTTGTCATGCGCCCGGCAGTGGTGACTGACCGCTCCCTCACCGACGGGGCCGCCCATCGCGCGGACCTGCCCGCGCTCTACAACAGCTATCAGCGCACCAACGGCGACCCGGCCGCTCTGACCGCTATGGAAGACGCGCGCTGTGTCCTCTTCCCGCTTTTTTCGACGTCCTATGTCCTCTACGACTACCTTGTGGACAACGCCTTCTTCGGCGCCCGGCAGGTGTTGGTCGGCAGCGCCTCCTCCAAGACCGGCCTCGGGCTGACGAACCTGCTCTCACGGCATGACGGCGACCGCCCCCGCGTGGCTGGTCTGACCTCACCCGGCAATGTCGGCTTCGTGAATGGTCTGGGGACCTGCGATGACGTGGTCCCCTATGACGCTATCGGCGCCATGGACCCGAGCATCCCGACCGCCTTTGTGGACATGTCCGGCGATGGCGCCGTCGTGACGGCGATTCACGCCCGGTTCGGCGCCAATCTCAAGCTCAGCTGTGCCGTCGGCGCGACCCATTGGGGCGCCGGGCGCTATCGGCCTGAGCAGGCGGCCACACCGCATACCTTCTTCTTCGCGCCGGCCCAGTTCGCCAAGCGGGACGTCGACTGGGGGCCTGGCGAGATCATGCGCCGCGCCCAGGTCGAGGCGGCGCGCATGTCGGCAGAACTCAAGGGAACGCTGGACGTCCACCATGGACGGGGATCGGACGCGGTGATCGCCGCCTGGCGTGGCCTCGTCGGCAATACGATCGCGCCGAGCGTCGCCCTTATGGCCTCATTGACCTGAGCCACCGGCTTTCCTTCCTCGTGAGCCGAAACCTCCGCCGGGACCCGCGCTCGGCGCCCTTGGCTGAAGGGCGCACAGTCATGGGCCAGGGAGGCGCGATGGATGTGCCGTTTGCCAGCGATCGGAGACCAATTGCCGTTCGACTGCGTTCACCAACCATCGGACATCGCCGCTTGCAACACCGCGAAATCGCCGCCTGGCTATCAACCCCAGATGAGGCCCAGGCTCCGCTAGAGAGACGCCCCGAATGTCTCGAATATTCTGACGACCTACGAGGATAAACTTCAATGCCGGAAGATCGGGATTTCAGGATTGTCGGTGTCGGCGCGTCTCCCTACACGCGGAAACTCCGTGCAGCGGCGCGGTTTCGACGTCTGCCGTTTCGGTTTGTGGTGGCGGGCAGCAAAGAGGCCAACGCCCTCCCGGCGCGGTCCTTACCTCTCTTCCCCTACTTCGTAGCGCCAGATGCCTATGGCGCGCTTACGCAGGTGCAATCGGACTCGACGCCAATCCTGACTTTCCTCGACGAGGCCTGTCCGCAGCGGCTGCTGCGGCCGGCTGACCCCGCGCTTCGACTCCTGGACCTGTTGATAGAGGACTACGGCGACGAGTGGCTCAGCAAGTGCATGTTCCATTACCGCTGGTCTTGTGGTCCCGACACGGAGCGTGCCGGCGCCTATCTTCCTTATACCACAGCCATGCAGATGGCGCCTGATCAGGGCGTGCAGGCGGCCGCAGCTTTCGCCGCGCGCCAGATTTCTCGCATCGGTGTTGTCGGCTCGAACGAGATGACCGGGCCGGTGATCGAAGCGAGCTGGCGCCGCTTCCTGGAGGTCTTTGACGCCCACATGCAGAACCAGCCTTTCCTGCTCGGCCACCGCCCTGGCGCAGGCGATTTCGCCTGTTACGGACAAATGACCATGCTGGTGATAACCGATCCGACGCCGGCTGCGGTCGCGTTTGACGTCTCGCCGCGCGCCTATGCCTGGACGGAGCAGTGTGAAGATCTAAGCGGCCTCGATGTCAGCGAAGACGACTGGATCGACCTTGAAGAACCGTCCGGGACGTTTCGCGCCCTCCTGACCGAGATTGGTCGGGTCTATGCGCCGTTCATGCTGGCCAATGCAGACGCAGTGGCGCGCGGTGCGGAGCAGGTCAGTTGTGAAATCGATGGCCAGCCCTGGAGGCAGGCCCCCTTCGTCTACCAGGCCAAGTGCCTGCGGTGGCTACGCGAGGCCTATTCGGCGCTGACGCCCGCTGACAAAGGCCGCGTTGACGCCATCCTTGCGGGCACTGGCTGTGCAGCGCTGTTCGAACGAGCGTAGGCAGCCGGCGGATTGAGGTCACATGATCTATTGCCCGCGTGGCAAATGCGCCAAGAGCACTATGAGCGTAT
>JBEIDC010000137.1:0-7122 GCA_040383665.1 Caulobacter sp. | reverse complement strand
CCGGCCGGGTGCGCGCGCGAACGCGCAAGCGCGGGAAGCGGGCTGACGGGCCCGGCGGACACCCTCCGAGGGCGGTGACGGGTACACCTGACGGGGACAACCCTGCCTGCAGCGCGCTGACGGGGCATCGCGCTCAAGGAATGCTGGGTGCTCGCAGCGGGCGGCAACGTGTCATCAGGGGTAAACGGGATTTTCACGCGCCTGCGCGGACGGTCGTCGGCGCGTCTGGTGACCGGTACCGAGCGCCACGGGTGACGGGTACCGCACGGGGCGCGCGAGCAGGCTTCGAACCGCCCGGGCCCGCCTGCTTCCGGCGCGCTGCGTCGTGTTATCTCACCCCCCCTCCCCTCTCCCTCCTGCTCCTGCTCTTGCCCTCGCGGGCCTGCTCCCTGCCTTGTCCGCTGGCGCTGTCCGTTGTGGCTTGGTCTTGCCCGTCCTGCCTTCCTCTTGGTCTCTCTGGCGCGCGCGTGGTCGGCCGGGTGATCGCTGTTACCTGCTACAGGCTTGACGTCGGTACCGGTTACGGTGCAGGGTGCCTCTTGTCGCCATTGTGGCGCCCTTGAAAGGTTCCCTCCTATGTCCTGCGAATGGCCCCTTATGGCCCGTGAGTTTCCGGATTTCGACCAATCGACGCTTCCCCCTATTCCGGTCGGGGCGGTCGAAACGTCATGGCGGAACGATACATGCCCGTCGTTCCGTCTCGCGTCCGGGCTGTATCTGTTCATTGACTATCTGGCGCCCGCGCTCCGCGAGCATCCGGAAGGGTTCCGGCTCTGCGTCAAGGCGTTGCATTCCAGCGGCGGGGGTGACGACTGCTTCGACGTGGAGTCGGATTATCGGGCGCTCTATCGGTGGGCGGAGTCGGCACTTCCGGCGATCCTCGCCCGCAATTTCGATGCGCACCTTCGGCACGAGCTGGGCGCGAAACTGTATGTGGAGATGGTGCAGCGGAACCGGACTTCCGCCTATGCTTGGCCGGTGTGCGCCTCGCATGACCATTGCGACGCGAACATGGTCATGTATGCGGCCTTCGAGGAGATACTAGGCGAGGGCCCGGACATTGACGACGCGGCCGTTATGGCGACGTGGGGCGATGCGTGGTCGGAGTGGCGGACGCTTACCGCCTAAGCCTTCCCCATTGCGGGAGAACCGCCGCGAGGGTCCGGCGCCTAGTGCGCGCGGACCCTTCAGGCTAATCGGAGGAATACACCAATGAACGTGACTCTCACCATTGAAGGGGCGGCGCCCGTCGCCACCACCCTGCAAGCCTTCCTCGCCCACAATGCCGACGCGATCACGTCCGGCGAGGGACGCAAAATCCGCGCGAGCCTACTCCAACACGGTAATGCCGTGATGATTGGAGGCGGGGCGGCGCCGCTAGTCGAATTGAGGCGCGCCGACCTGACAGCGGATCTTCTGGCCAAGTACCCCGAACTGGACCGCGCGCCGACCGATTGACGCTGGCGACATTGCGCGACGTGCGCCCCAAGGGCCCGGCCGGAAACGGAGGCGGGCCCTAAGGCGTGCGAGGCGCCCCGCCGTGGGGCCCTGCTCACAAGGAGGCGCGCCACATGGCCCGAGATTATCTTTACCTTGGATCCGCCCCGGCCGGGGAAGACTGCGTTCAGGTCCGGCCCGACGTCGACTATTGGCCCGCCATGCTGGCGGAGACCCGGCGATACGTCGAAGCGCTGCGAGCGCACTACGGGCCGGAACCGGCCGGGGCCCGGCTCTTGATTAAGCGGGAGTCGCACGATTTCGGGTCATACTGTGAAGCCGTGATCGAGTTTGAGGACCGCATAGACGAGGCGGCCGAATACGCGTTCAGGGTCGAAGCCGGGCTTGAGTACTGGCCCCGGGCGGCCGCGTGAGGGAGGGCCCGGGCATGACGCCCCGCAAGGAAACCGCCCCGGGCTATCTCGGGCCCGAACGCGAGCGCGAGCGCGCGGCCGACATCATGCGCGCCCGCCTCGCCTCGCCCATGCGCCCGCGTGGCGCCTCACAAGATGAAGCCGGGCCCCTGTTCGAGGGCCCGGACCTGTTCGGAGATCTGAACCCATGAGAACCCCAATCGAGACCCGCCGGGCCTGGTACATGGCCCGGGCGGAACAAGAAAACCGCGAGACGGCCGCGCGATATGCGAAATGGACCGACGCCGCCCCGCCCGTGAAAACCTGGCAGGACATCGCCCGCGAGGATCGGGCCCGGGCCCGGGTCAAGGGCCCGTGGAATCCGCGTTACCATCAAGGCGCATCCGTCCGGCGGTGGTGCGAAGACGTGAGCGCGTCCGGGCTGCGGGTCGAAATCGAGAACGCAACCGAGAAGGTCTACCGCCGGCATACCGGATATTATTGCGACGACTGGCAAAGCGAGATCACCCATGGAATCGTGGCTCGCCTACCCGGCGGCCGTGGCTTCCTCGCGGGCTACGTCGATCCGTGCAACGAGGGCGCCGCCTGTTTCGACATGGAAATCGCCCCGGACGCGGACACGGCCGCGCGCTGGGCGGACAGCATGGCGGAGCGGTACGCCGAAGACGAGCGCGACCATTCCGAAGCCTACCGGAAAGGGGCGGATTACGCCGACCTGTCCGACGAGCTGCGAGAAACGCAACAGCGCCGGGCGGCCGCGATCCTGGACGCCCGGGCCCGCCGGCTCAATCGCCGGGAATCCGCCGCCTGGCGCGCCCTGAAAGCTGCTCTGAGGGCCGACCGGGACACGATAGCGCGCCTTAAGCTCCAGCGCGTGGAACTGGCGGATGAGGTCCCCTGGCACCTAGTGGACACCTTCCGGGAGGCGGCCGGACTTTACAATCAGGCTGCCTAACCCTGCCACATAGGGGAAAACCCCCCGGGGCCCGGAGGCGGAAACGCTGGCCGGGCTTTCGGCTGTCCGCTTCGGACCCTTGAGAGGAATCGACCAATGAAACTGTTTCTGAATTTCCTATGGCAGTGCGCCCGCGCCTTTGTCGTCGCCGCAGCGTTCGCCGGTTTGGGCCTGGCTGCTATCACCGTGGCCGCGATCCTGCGGGGTGACGCATGACCTGGAGCAGCACCGCCCGCGAGGCGTTCCGCGCCGCCTTCAATGGCTTTCCGAACGTCATGACGCCGACTCCCGTGGCCTATGGACGGCGCCGCAAATGCTTTTGGGAGCTGTCCCGGGGCGAGGGCATGCGTCGCGGCTCTGAGCTATGGGGAGTCACCGTCCTGAATCCGGACGGGACGCCCGATCACGACCGCAGCCGGGCTTTCGCCACCGCCGCCGCCGCCCGGGCCTATATCAAGTCCGGCTTCACCCTGGAGGACCGCGCATGAGCGCCAGCGACATTCTTAAAGCCGAGGAAGGCGTTTATCTTGCGAGCCATTGGGGCGCCGCACCAGGCGCACGGCTTACCATGCGCGATGGTTCGGTTTGGTTCCATCCCTACAGCGGAGCTCCCCCTAAGTGCTTGAATCCGGCGCCGGTTTTTCGTGAAGGAGGCGCGCGCGATGAATGCTCGGTTTGAAGTCGGCGAGACGTACCGAACCCGCTCGATAGCCGATTATGATTGCATCATAGCCGCGACCATTGAGCGCCGGACCGATCACTTTGTCTGGGTCGACGGCAAGCGGTTTCGACTCGACGAGTACGACGGCGCGGAGTTTTTCCGGCCTTGGGGCCGGTATTCAATGGCCCCAATCATGCGCGCCGACCGGTCCGCATGACGCCCGCCGCCTACTGGCTGGCCGGCGCCCTCGCGTATGCGGTCCTGCAGGGCCTCGCGTCCCTTGCAGATCAGCCGGACCGGGCCCGCGTCCGCCGGCGCCACGTCAACGGCGCCGGGCTTCTAGCCCTGGCGCTTTTCACCCTCGCGCGCTCTCAGAACGCGCTCTGACAGGAGGGCCCGGCGGGAAACCGCCGGGCTTTGTCATGCCCTCACGCTACCTGGTCACCATTCGAACCGCCCTCGGTCAATCGGTCCTCTGGACCCTGACAGCCTCGGACCGCGCCGCCGCCGCTCGCCTCGCGCGCCAGCGGGCGGCCGGGCTAGGCATGGCGCGGCCCGTGCGGGTGGTGGGCATCCGCCCCGCCTAGCGCCCGCCGCTGGCCCCCACCGGGCGATATCCCGGCCGCTCAGGTCGTTATATCCGGCGTCGGCCGAAAACGGGGTTTTCCCGCCTTTTCAACGGCTTACTTGCGATAGCTCTTGCGCTTTCTCGCGCCAGCCTTCGCCTTGCGGGCGGTGGACATGGCGATCGCAACCGCTTGCTTCTGCGGCCTACCTGCCCGCATCTCCGTGCGGATGTTCTCGCTGATCGTCTTGCGACCATAGCCCTGCTTCAGTGGCATGTTCATATCCCGCGTTTGGGTGGTGGCGGCGCCCATGCTATGCCTGAGGCCTCGTTCCATCAAGAAGGGCCCGCTATGCCTGATCCTCAGTTCTCGCCAGGCTTCGACGTCTACCCCGGCGCCGGCAAGCAATACTTCCCCTCGCGCTTCCTCGACAACCTCGGAAAGCTGAAGATCAGCCAGTCTCAGAACCTGTTCGAGGCCGACTTTGAGTACGGTGCGCAACCGATGCGCTGGGAGCAGTTCACCAGCGGCGGCGGCGCCATCTCTCCCACGTCCGGGATCGGCGGCGTCACAATGACCGTCCCCACCACGGACGGCGCCATCGCCATACGGCAGACCCGGCCATATATCCGGTATCAGCCGGGAAAGACCTCGTACCTGGCCACCGGCATGCTGTTCGGCGGACCCGTCACCAACGCCCGCCAGCGCGTCGGGTTCTTCGACGACGGCAACGGCTGCTTCTTCGAGCAGGGCAATTCCGAGCCGGGCGTCAATCCGGACGGCATGTTCGTCGTGTGGCGTTCCGACGTCGGCGGCGTCCCGGTCGACACCCGCATTCCGTTCCAAGACTGGCTCGACCCCTACATGGTCAAGGAGGTCATCGATTTCCGGCGAATCCAGATGTACTGGATTGAGTACGCCTGGTACGGCGCGGGAACGATCCGCTGGGGCATCGTGCTCAACGGCGTGCCTTACGTCCTTCATCAAATCGGCTTCGGCAACTACCCCTCCTGGGGACCTCGCGCCGCTGCGGCCCAGACCGTTCCTTGGGCCCGGACGGGCAACTTGCCGGTTCGCTACGAGCTGCGGAACATCGGCACTGCGGCGGCTTCGACCAACATGGTTCACTACGGAGTGTCGGTGCTGGCTGAGGGCCGGATCGATACCCAGAGGGGGTACAATTACGGGTACGGCATGGCGCCCGGCACGCCGACCCGATCGCCCGCCGCCAGCGTCACCCGGTTCCCGCTTCTGTCCGTGAGATACCGGGTCATGGGCACCCTCGAGTATGGCGTGGACTCGGCCTACTCCGGCGCCAACGGGGCCTTGCCTGCAGGCGGGGCGGCCCTTCAGGCCGGTGCCACGACAACCTCCTGCTCTGTCGCGGGCACCCCTTGGACGCCGGGGCAGTGGGCGGGCAAATACGTCTTCTTCCGCGGCACCGGGGCCGTGGGTCAGGGCCAGATCGGGCGCATCACCTCGAACACGTCCAACAGCCTGACCTACGTTGATAACGTGACTGGCGGGCCTTTGGCGACCGCACCGGCCGGCGGGGCGAACTACATCCTCGGCATCATCAACCGGGGTCAAATCCTGCCGGAGACGCTGCAAATCTTCTCATCGCAGAACTGCACCCTGGAGCTGATCGCTTCGACCTTCGATCGACCGGTGGTGCTCACCGGCGCCACGTTCGCCACCCTGTTCTCCCTTGGGTCTCAGCAGTCCTTTGCAGAACGGGATGTCAGCGCCACCGCGCTCACGGGCGGGGAGGTGGTCTATAACACTCCGCTTCCGTCCGGCGGCCTGCAGAGCTATGACCTCGGTTCGTTCTTCCCCCTCTACAACAACATCCGGGGCGCCCAGCCGGACATCCTGACGGTGGCGATCTCGACGCCGGCGGGGTTCTCTGGCAATGTCGGCGGCTCGGTAATCGGCCAGGAAGCCATGGCTTAGGAGACCACCATGCCAAATTACGCCATCCCCAAACCCACGCCCGCGGAAGCCCTGAAGAAGCGGTTTGATGACATCTCGGCGCAAGACCTGACGCCGGTCATGGTCATCTCTCAGTCGCTGGACGCCGTAGCCGACGCCATCCGGCTGTATGCAGAAGAGCCCGACACTCTGAGCGACCTTGCCCAGCAGGTTTCGATTTCGGCGCACGACATTGCCGTCAGGGCCGGTGTTGAAGCCCCGCCGCCGCCCAAGTCGCGCCGGTCCAAGGCTGCTGCGGAGGACGAAACCGCAGATTGACTTGCGGCCTCCGGTTCCGCATCTTGGTCCGGAACTTGCTAGGCCACCTGCCCCGCGTCGCCCTCGCCCAGCGACGCGGGGCTTTTCTTTGTGCGCGGCTTGTTGACACGGCGCTGTATCGCGCCCACTGTAAGCGTTCTGAAAGCCATGTGGCTCGCCTTAAAGGATGTTCTCGTGATTTCTGCCAACACCCCCTCTAGCAAGCCGGCTCTGCCGGCTCTGGTTCTGTGCACGTCTCCGTGCCGGACTCCCGGGTGCGCTCAGCGCGCCACCCATGACGACCTTCACTCCGGCCGCGAGCGGGTTCACCTGATTGACCTTCGCTGCATCGCCTTTGTGCGCGATCCGGCGCCCGGCCCCATGCTGCGCGAAGCGGTGTTTGTGGCGATGGAGGAGGCGGAGATGTTCGGTGATCTCGATGCCGCTGGTCGCGCTCTGGCCGTCGCCTGGGTCAATCACCTCCCTGTTCCTGTGGTTGCGGCGATCGGCCGCGCCTTCCTCAAAGCTCTGAAGGAGATGCAATGAGCACCGTTGAGGCCATGTTTCATGGTCGACTGTTTCGCATGACCGGCGGGTCGATACCGGAAGCCTTCCCGCGGCCTTTCGGGGATCGCCGGATGGTCATCCTGTCGGCCTGGAAAGGCGGCGTAGAGCCGCGCCTGTGGCTCGTGCCGGACGGCTGGGAGAGCGATGGCCTCCAGCAGGTTTACGTCTCCACCGAGCACGAGCCGCCATCGGAATGCGCTCCTGACGATCCGGGTGCGGTTGAGGGCGCCGTTCAGGGCTTTCGCCTCATGAAGGTGGTGTCGTGAGGGGCCT
>JBEIDC010000136.1:0-7167 GCA_040383665.1 Caulobacter sp. | reverse complement strand
TCGTCCCGGTCGCACGGGGAGGGCGCATGCGCAGGTGCTCTTGCGGCGATGGGGATGAGGTTCGAGCGGGGCCAGGGTCGAGGGGGTTACTCGACCGGTCCGGGGCGATGCGGAAGCACCCGCATCACCCGCCCGCCAGGGGCAGAACGGCTAAGCCCGACAAGGGCTGCCTACCGTCGCTCCTGATCAGACGAGCTTCGCGGAGCGTTCCTGGCCGGCTCACGCTGGCAAAGCCTGCCCCCAACCGACACCCGGGCCAGCCGGGGCGCTCCGCACCACCTCCCCAACCTTCAGGGTCTGAGCCCGTGAGGCGGCGAAGCCGTGCGTCTCATCAGTCCTCTCCGGAGCGAAGCGAGCGGGGAGGTGGCCTCGCGGAGCGAGGTCGGAGGGGGCGGCGCGGCGCTTTCAGGATCGAGCTCATTGCACGGCGGTCAATCGTCCAACGCCCGCGCTACCCCACCACCATGCTCCGCATGGTCCCCCTCCCCGCGAGCGGGGAGGACGGCGAGGAAAAAAACGCAACGGGGGCACGGGCGTTTCCGCCCATGCCCCCGCACGGTTTTCGGACGATGAGGAGTCGTCGAAGATCTAGCCGTGTGGCTTCGGCGGCGCGGCGAACGGATCGCTGGGCGCGGACGGCGCGTGGGACACGGGCTGCGGCGCCGGGGCGTGCTGCGGGGCTGCGGGGCGCTGGAACTTCAGGCTGCGGCCCTGGAAGAAGGCGCCGGTTTCCATCGCCAGCTGCTCGTGGGTGATGTCGCCGTCGACGTAGGATGTCCCATAAAGGCGCACCTGCTTGGCGGTCACCGCGCCGATGACGCGGCCGCGCACCTCGGCAGCCTCGGCGTAGACCGAGCCCTCGATGTGACCAGTGTCGCCGACGGTCAGGCGGCCGACCCGGACGTCGCCGCGGACGGTGCCGTCGATCTGCAGTTCACCGTCGCCGGTAACCCCGCCCTCGATCGTAATCCCGTCGCTGATAAGGGATGCGACGCGCGGACGGGCCTTGGGACCCTCCGGCGCGACAGGGGCCGGCGCGGCGGCCACGGGGGTCGCCTGGACGGGGGACTTGGACGGGGGCTTAGTCGGTTTGCTGAACATATTCGCCGGCCTTCAAGAAACGGTTCGGGTTCTGAGCTCGGCCGTTGACCCACACTTCGTAGTGCAAATGTGGGCCAGTCGAACGGCCAGTCGAACCCATCGATGCAATACGCTGGCCAACCGCCACGCGCTGACCCAAGGACACGCTGAAGCCCGCGAGGTGAGCGTATCGGGTCTTGAATCCGTTGCCGTGGTCGATTTCCACGGTGTTGCCGTAGCCCGAGCGGGCCCCGGCGAAGGACACGACGCCCGGGGCTGTCGCGTAGATCGGCGTGAAGGTGGGGCCGGCGAAGTCGAGCCCGGAGTGGAAGGCCGGACGGCGGGTGAAGGGATCGAGCCTGACGCCGTAGCTGGACGTCTGCGCCGCGGCGCTGGTGGGCCGGTAGAAGGGCAGGCGCTTGGCGGCCTCGGACAGGGACCGCATGTCCGACATGTTGTTGGCGGCGCGCTGGATGCGCATCGCGAAACTTTCGTCCACATCCAGAACCACGGCCAGGGCGCGCGGATCCTTGGCCTCGATCAGCGGGCCGCCGAGCGAGCCGCCGCGACCGCGATAGCTGGTCGGGTCGAGACCGGCGAGGCGGAAGGCGAGGCGCAGGCGCTCGGCGCGGCTGCGGGCGAAGCCCTCGGCGGCGTCGATCATCCGTTCCTGATCGATCAGGGTGTTCTGGATGCGCTGTACGGGCGTGGTGGCGTTCAGGCGCGGCTTGGCCGGAGCCAGGGCGGCCTGGGCGCCGAGCACGCCCTTGAATTCCTTCAGCAGTTCGGCCAGCGCGGCATGACGGCTTTCCACCGAGCCGGCCAGCTCGTCGAACGAGCCGTTGGTGGTCGAGAGTTGGGCGATGGCGCTGTTGAGGCGCGCCTGGCGGTCAGCGGTGACCCGCTCCCAATAGCGTTGCTGCTTGATCAGTTCCTGGTCGGCGGCGCTGACCGACAGCGCGCTGACCATCATGGCGGCGGTGGAGACGCCCATCCACAGCGCGGCGGCGGCGATCAGGCCGGCCCCCATCATCTGCTTCCCCGTCGACAGGACGAAGCCGCGCATCTCGCCACCCGAGCGGATGTAGAGATGCCTTTCCGGGAAGAGCTCTTCCAGAGCTCGCCGAAGTCGCCGTACTCGCGTTACAGCCATAGCCCCCGAACCCGATTTTTTCGGTTTCGGCGATATGCCGTGAAGATAGGGAAACACGCAAGGGGCTTCGCGCGTCAGGTGTGCGCGATGCCTTGATTCCAAGCTCTACAGATCGAGGTTTAACCAAATCAGGTGACTGCCGCCACAGGAACCGTCACCTTCGCTCGCGCGACACGATTATTCAGCGACGATCGCGGCCTTTAGGCAACAGTCGGGGTTACTCTACGGTCACTACTGATCGCGAGTCCGAACGCCGCCCTGGACGCTTTACCTTAACGCCCGGGCGGCCTCGAGAACCTGCTGCACATGGCCCGGCACCTTGACCTTGCGCCACACCCGCCGGATCACGCCCTCGCCGTCGATCAGGAAGGTCGAACGGTCGATGCCCATGTATTCGCGGCCATAGAGCTTCTTCTCCACCCAGGCGCCGTAGCGCTCGATCACGTCGCTGTCGGCGTCGGAGCCGAGCTCGACGGTCAGGTCGTGCTTGGCCCGGAACTTCCCGTGCTTGGCGGCTGTGTCCTTGGAGACGCCGACGACCACCGCGCCGGCCGCTTCGAAGTCGGCTTTCGCCTGCGAAAAGCCGACGGACTCGGTCGTGCAGCCGGGCGTGTCGTCCTTGGGATAGAAGAACAGCACCACCGTCCTGCCCTTCAGGGCCGCCAGCGACACACGGCCGGTGTCGGTCGGCAGGTCGAAATCAGGTGCCTTGTCGCCTTCGTTCAGACCGGACATTTCGCGCCTCTCCTCAAATGTCATCCCGGCCGCAGCGCAGCGGAGCGCCGGGACCCGGAGTTCGTACGCGGTTCGCTGGGTCCCGGATCGCCCTCCGGGCGTCCGGGATGACAGCGGGGTTGCTCAGACCGGCCGGACCAGGACGATCTTCTTCTTGCCCTGGCTCAGCTTGATGACGCCGTCGACCACATCGCTTTCGGCCAGCAGGCGGTCGCCGTTGGCTTCCTGCAGGTCGTTCAGCCGCAGGCCGCCGCCCTGGGCCAGGCGCCGGGCCTCGCCGCGCGAGGCGCAGAGGCCGGCGTCGACCGCCACCGCCGCCAGGGTCGCCCCCAGCACCGCGGCCGCCGCCAGCTCGACCGTCGGCAGGTCGGCCGAAAGCGCCCCCTGTTCGAAGGCCTTTTCGGCGGCGTCGCGAGCCGCCTTCGCCGCCTCTTCGCCGTGCAGCATGGTGGTGGCCGCGTCGGCCAGCGCCTTCTTGGCGTCGTTGATCGCCGCGCCCTGCAGGGACTCCAGCCGGCGTACCTCGTCCATCGGGATGTCGGTGAACAGGCGCAGGAACCGGCCGACGTCGGCGTCCTCGGCGTTGCGCCAGAACTGCCAGTAGTCGTACGGCGAGCGCATGTCGGCGTTCAGCCACACCGCGCCCTGGGCGGTCTTGCCCATCTTGGCGCCCGAGGCGGTGGACAGCAGCGGCGTGGTCAGGCCGAAGGCGGGCTTGTGATCGACGCGCCGGATCAGCTCCACGCCGTTGAGAATGTTGCCCCACTGGTCCGACCCGCCCATCTGCAGCACGCAGCCGTAGCGGCGGTTCAGCTCCAGGAAGTCGGTGGCCTGCATCAGCATGTAGTTGAATTCGATGAAGGTCAGCGGCTGTTCGCGGTCCAGCCGCAGCTTGACCGAGTCGAAGGCCAGCATGCGGTTGATCGTGAAGTGGACGCCGTACTCGCGCAGGAAGTCGATGTAGCCGAGCTTGCTCAGCCACTCGTCATTGTCGACCAGCATGGCGTCGGTCGGCCCGTCGCCGAAGGTCAGGAACCTGGCGAACGCCTGCTTCTGGCTGGCGATGTTGGCCTGGATCTCGTCATGGGTGCGCAGCTGGCGCGTCTCGTCCTTGCCGGACGGATCGCCGACCTTGGTCGTGCCGCCGCCGACGATGACGATCGGTTTGTGGCCGGCCTGCTGCAGCCGGCGCAGCATCATGATGGTGATCAGGTTGCCGACGTGGAGGCTGGGCGCGGTGGCGTCGTAGCCGATGTAGCCGGTGATGACCCCGTTGCTCGCCGCCTCGTCCAGCTCCTCCGGATGGGTGATCTGGTGGATGTAGCCGCGCTCCTGCATCAGCTGCAGGAAGGTCGACTTGAACTGGGGTTCGGCGGTCATAGGCTGGGAAACTCCTTGCACCGTGGGCTCTACCACGGACGGGGAGGGGTTCAAGGTCATGAGCATCGTCGGGTCTCCTGAAGGGGGGACCGGCGGCTGTGGGCTGGGTCTCTGGGGAGTCACATGCCGCCGGAAGGGGGGCGGCATGCGATCGCAACGCCGCTCGTCAGAACGAGCGGGCGTAATAGAGGGCGGCGAGGGCGACCTTGGCGATCATGGTCGGTCAGATGCCTGCGTGGTTGACCGGCGTCAACCGCGGGGTATCGAAGAGGCCATGAGCGCCTTCCTTGATCACCTGCTCCTGCAGCCTCACCCGGCCGCGCGCCCGGACGCGATAGCGGCGGTCACTTGCGGCGTCAGCTGGGGCGGCTCGGGCGAGTGGGTGCTCGACTTCATCGTCGGCGAGCCTGCCGAGGCGCTACGTCTCCCCGTGGCGGTTCCGGCGGCCCGGGTCGACGATCTATGGCGGACGACCTGTTTCGAGCTCTTCCTGCGGCGAGCGGGCGAAGAAGCCTACATCGAGTTCAACTTCTCCCCCTCGGGCGCATGGTCGGCCTGGACCTTCGACGGCTATCGCGAGGGGCGGCGGAATCTTGAGATCGCGCCGCCCATCATCACGACGGCTGACCCGGTTCGCTTTGCCATGGCGACCATGGACCGGATGCTGGCCTTGGGCATGGATCCCGATGCCGCCCGCCGGCTGGCAGAGGTTCCCGGGCCAGCGCCGGAACCTGCCAGCCCGTTCGTCCTCAGTGTCGCCCTTAACGATCCGGCCTTCGCGACGCCGGGGCCCTGGCTGGCCAGCCTGTCAGCGGTCATCGAGGAGCCACACGGGACTAAGTCCTACTGGGCCTTGGCGCACCGCTCGGATAAGCCCGACTTTCACCACCCCGACTCCTTCGTCCTGGAGCTTCCATGAAGTTCGGCATCGACCGCCTGATCTCCGAACCCGACCTGCGCCGGGCGCTGGCCGGCAAGCGCGTGGCGCTGCTGGCGCATCCGGCCTCGGTGACAGCCGACCTGACCCATTCGATCGACGCCCTCATCGCCTGCCCGGACATCACCGTCAGCGCCGCCTTCGGGCCGCAGCACGGCATGCGCGGCGACCTGCAGGACAACATGATGGAGTCGCCGGACTTCACCGACCCGGTCTACGGCATCCCGGTCTTCAGCCTCTACGGCGAGACGCGGCGGCCGACCGGCCAGGCGATGGGCACGTTCGACGTGCTGCTGGTCGACATGCAGGACCTGGGCTGCCGCATCTACACCTTCATCACCACGCTGCTCTATGTGCTGGAATCGGCCGCCGAGCACGGCAAGGAAGTCTGGGTTCTGGACCGTCCCAACCCCGCCGGCCGGCCGGTCGAGGGCCTGACCCTGTTGCCCGGCTGGGAGAGCTTCGTCGGCGCCGGGCCGATGCCGATGCGACACGGCCTGACCCTGGGCGAGCTCGGCCGCTGGTTCATCGACCACTACCGGCTCGACGTCGACTACCGCGTCGTCGAGATGGAGGGCTATGACCCCGCCGCCGGCCCCGGCTTCGGCTGGCCGCTGGGCGAGCGGGCCTGGATCAACCCGAGCCCCAACGCCCCCAACCTGTCGATGGCCCGCGCCTACGCCGGCACGGTGATGCTGGAGGGCACGACACTCAGCGAAGGCCGCGGCACCACCCGGCCGCTGGAGCTGTTCGGCGCGCCGGACATCGACGCCCGCAAGGTGATCGACACGATGCGGGCGCTGGCCCCGCAGTGGCTGGAGGGCTGCCGCCTGCGTGACATCTGGTTCCAGCCGACCTTCCACAAGCACGTCGGGGTGCTGAACAACGGCGTGCAGATCCATGTCGAGGACACGAGCTACGACCACGCGGCCTTCAAGCCCTGGCGCGTCCAGGCGCTGGGCTTCAAGGCGATCCGGGCGCTGTACCCGGACTACGACCTGTGGCGGGACTTTCCGTACGAGTACGTCTTCGACAAACTGGCCATCGACGTCATCAACGGCGGCCCGGGCCTGCGGGAATGGGTCGATGACAGCGAAGCGGTCGCCGGGGACCTAGACGCGATCACCACGCCGGACGAGACAGTCTGGGAAGAGGCCCGCCGGCCGTTCCTGATCTACTGACATGACCCGGCGCATCGCCTTGTTGCGCGGCGTCAATGTCGGCGGGAACCAGAAGATCTCGATGGCCGACCTGAAGGCCATGGTCGAGGCGCTGGGCTTCTCCGACGTGAAGACCCTCCTGCAGAGCGGCAATGTGGTGTTCCGCGCCGGCGATGAGGCGGAGGCCGATCTCGAAGCGCAGCTGGAGGCCGAGACCGAAAGGCGGCTGGGCCTCAAGACCAGCTACCTCGTCCGCGATGCGAAACAGTGGCGCGCGATCATCGACGCCAACCCGTTCCCGAACGAAGTGCAGGCCGAACCCTCGCGCACCCTGGTCACCGTCGGCCGCACCGCCATGCCCGCCGAGGCGCTGGACGCCGTCCGCGCGGTCATGCTGCCGAATGAGAAGCTCGAGGCCGTCGAGCGGCAGGTCTATGCGTATTTCGGCGAAGGCATGGGCCAGTCGAAGGCGGCCGAGGTGCTGAACCGCAAGGCGGTGAAGGCCGTGGCGACGGGCCGGAACTGGAACACGGTGCTGAAGATCGGGGCGCTGCTGGGGGTGTAGCGGCGGCGATCCTCCCCGTTGGGGGAGGGGGACCATCGCGGAGCGATGGTGGAGAGGGACGCGCCGGCGCCAGAAGGGCTCGGCGACGGCGTTGTGAAGGCGAGCGCAGCGGGAAGCCGCCGGACAGCGGCGCATCCCGCTCCACCACCCTCCGGGT
>JBEIDC010000135.1:0-7194 GCA_040383665.1 Caulobacter sp. | reverse complement strand
CTACTACAACAGCGTCGAAAAATTCCCGGTGTTCAAGGTCAGCGCCATCACCATGCGCCGGGACGCGATCTACCACACCACCTTCACCGGCCGGCCGCCGGACGAGCCGGCGGTGCTGGGCGAGGCGCTGAACGAGGTGTTCATCCCGCGGTTCCAGCCGCAGTTCCCGGAGGTGGTCGACTTCTGTCTGCCGCCCGAAGGCTGCAGCTACCGCATCGCCGTGGTGTCGATGAATAAGGCCTACCCCGGCCACGCCAAGCGCGTGATGCTGGGCGTCTGGAGCTACCTGCGCCAGTTCATGTACACCAAGTGGGTGATCATCGTGGACGATGACATCAACGCCCGCGACTGGAAGGACGTCATGTGGGCTCTGTCCACCCGCATGGACCCTGCCCGCGACATCACCGTCATCGAGAACACCCCGATCGATTACCTCGACTTCGCCAGCCCCGAGAGCGGCCTGGGCAGCAAGATCGGCCTCGACGCCACCAACAAGCTGCCCCCCGAGACGCACCGCGAGTGGGGCGAGCAGATCCGCATGGACCAGGACGTGGTGGATCGGGTGTCGGACATGTGGGGCAGGCTGGGATTGCCGGGCGAGGGCAAGCCGATCTGGAAATAGACGGGCAGCGGTGTTATAACTTTGTTGTAACGGAGCGTGACCGTGGCCTCTTCCATTCGAAAGATCGGGAATTCGCAGGGCGTGATCCTGCCCAAGCTCGCGCTTCAGGCCTTGGGGGTCGCGGAGGGCGGCGCGGTGGAGTTCGTCTACGAACCGGGCAAGATCACCATAATCCCGGCGCGCAGGACTCCTCGCCAGGGGTGGGAAGACGATGCCAGGCGCATCGCGGCCGCGGGGCCGACCGAGGAGGAGCGGGAATGGCTGGACGCCGACCTGACCTCGGAAACGGACATCGAGGCTCTGGGCGAGGATTGGACGGAAGACGACATCGCTGAACTGGAGGCCGCGCTCGCGGCCAATGAAGAGAAACAGCGTTGATCCGGCGCGGCGACGTCTGGCTCGTCCGCCTCGATCCAACCCGTGGCAGCGAGCTCCGCAAGACCCGACCCTGCGTGATCGTGTCGCCGGATGGCCTCAGCCATCTCCCCGTCCATCTCATCGTGCCTCTGACCAGCGGGAGCCTGCCGTCCGGTTTTCGTCCTGAAGTCCGGTTCGCCGACCGGGTTGGCCTCCTGGTTCCAGACCAGATGCGCTCCGTCGACCGGACCCGAATGATCCGCAAGATCGGCAGGTTGCGAACATCCGAGCTGACGACACTGCTCGCCACTCTGCGCGAAATGTTCGAAGAGTGACGCCCATGCGCACGCCCCTCGCGGCCGCCCTCGTCGCGACCCTCCTGCTGTCGAGTCCCGCCATGTCCGAGACCCCCGCCATCCCCAACGCCAGGCCCTGGGATCAGTCCTTCCTGCCGCCGGCCCCCGCCTGGGACGGCGCCAGCAAGGCCCTGCTCCGCCCGGCGACCGACCCCTGGGCCAGCGCGTTCGAGCAGGACCCTGAGCACGACTTCAGCCCGAACTACGCCGACACCCGCGCCTGGTTCGGCCGGCTGGACGCGGCCAGCGAGCTGATCCGCATCGAACAGTTCGGCGTCTCGCCGGAGGGGCGGCCGATCTATGCGGTGATCGCCAGCAAGGACGGGCCTGCCTTCGATCCGAAGAAGCCGGTGCTGCTGGTTCAGGCCGGCATCCACCCGGGCGAGATCGACGGCAAGGACGCCGGCATGATGCTGCTGCGCGACATCGCCTTCTACGGAAAGGACGGCCTGCTCGACGGGGTGAACCTGATCCTGATCCCGATCCTGTCGGTCGACGGCCACGAGCGGTCCGGCCCCTATTCTCGGCCTAACCAGCGCGGGCCACGCATCCAGGGCTGGCGCAACACCGCGACCAACCAGAACCTCAACCGCGACTACATGAAGCTCGACCAGCCCGAGATGCGGGCCGTGCGGGCGCTGGCCAACAAGTACCGGCCGGACCTCTACGTCGATGTCCACGTCACCGACGGCATCGACTACCAGTACGACGTCACCTTCGGGTACAACGGCGAGAACGGCGGCTGGTCCCGCTCGCCGTCGGCCGCCCGCTGGCTGGACGACGCCTTCAAGCCGGCGATGTACAAGGCGCTCGAGGCTCAGGGCCACATCCCGGGCGAGCTGGTCTTCGCCCTTGATGACCGCGACCCCAAGAAGGGCCTCAGCGACGGGGGGCTGGGCGAGCGGTTCTCCAACGGCTGGGGCTCGGCGGCGCATGTCCCGACCATCCTGATCGAGAACCACAGCCTGAAGCCCCATGAGCAGCGGGTGCTGGGCACCTACGTCTTCATCGAGGCGGCGATGCGGCTGCTGGCCGCCAAGGGCCCGGGGCTGCGCGCGGCGACGGAGCGCGACCGCGCCCTGCGCCCGGCCAAGGTGCTGGCCAACTTCGTCGCCGAGGATCAGCCCGCCTCGACCCGCGCTTTCAAGGGCATCCTCTTCGAGCGCTATCCCAGCGCCGCCTCGGGCGTCGAGGAGATCCGCTGGCTCGGGAGGCCCGATCCCGAGCTCTGGCAGATGCCGTTCTACGCCAGCCGGCCGACGCTGGCCCTGGCCAGGCCGAAGGCCTACTGGGTGCCGTCCTACCGCGCCGACCTGATCGAGCGCCTGCGCATCCATGGCGTAGAGATGGAGACCTTGACCGCCCCCAGGACCGTCGCGGTCGATCTTTTGCGGCTCAAGGACCCGAAGGTCTCGCCCCGCACCAACGAGGGCCATGTGCCGATCACGGTGTCCGCGGTCACTGTCGAACGGCGCGACTGGGTCTGGCCGGCCGGTTCGGTGCGGATCAGCACCGACCAGCCGCTGGGCGATATCGTCGTCCTGCTGCTGGAGCCGCAGTCCTCCGAGAGCTTCTTCGCCTGGGGCATGGTTCCGGAGGTGCTGAACCGCGTCGAGTACATCGAAGGCTACGCGGTGGCCCCGCTGGCCGACCGCATGCTGGCTGCCGACCCGGCGCTGAAGGCCGCGTTCGAGTCGAAGCTGGCGTCCGATCCGAAGTTCGCCGCCGACCCCGACGCCCGGCTCGGATGGTTCTATGAGCGCACGCCCTTCTGGGATGATCGCTACCAGCTGTACCCGATCGGTCGGGAAACCTGATCTTTCGATCTCAAGACCTCGTTAAGCATGGCCGGACTAACGGGAATCATCGAGGTTCCCTAGGGGAAAGACCATGCAGGCATTCCAGCGGCTCTCCGTCGCGGGGAAGATGCTTACGGCCGCGGGTGTTGTGGTCGGTTTTCTGCTCCTGATCGCCGCCTTCGCGGTGTCGCAATACACCCGGTCTGTCGCCACGGATCTCTCCGGAGACTATGCCTCCGCGCTCGGACAACAGGCGGCCTCAGGGGTTGAGACCCGACTGGGCGAGATCGCCGGCGGCGTCCGGACCCTGGCGGCGAGCCTCGGGGCCGCTCACGAGGCGGGCCTGCGTGACCGGTCGGTGGCGGTGGGGATGGCCAGGCCGACCGCGGCGCTCTCGTCGATCGTGCTGGACAGCTGGTTCATGATCTCGCCCGACGCCTGGGACGGTCAGGACGCGGCCATGGCCGCGACCGGCGCGCCCGTCGCCAACGACGCCGGCAATCTGGCGCCCTTCTGGGTCCGCCGCGCGGACGGTTCCATCATCTCCGAGCCGACCCAGTCCTCCGACTTTACCGAGGACTACTTCAAGCGATCGTTCGAGACCGGCAAGCCGGCGCTGCTGGAACCCTATACCGACACCGTCGAAGGCAAGCCGGTGCTGATGACGTCGATCACCTATCCGATCGTGTCCGGCGGCACGGTGATCGGCGTCGCGGGCGTGGACGTCGCGCTGGACGACCTGGCCCGCATGCTGGGCGAGATGAAGCCGTTCGGCGAGGGCACGGTCATGCTTGTTTCGCCCGGCGGCAACTGGGTGTCGCACCCCGACAAAGCTCTGCGGACCAAACCCTACGCCGAGGGCGGCCTCGAGGACCTGAAGGCCCTGCTGGCCGGCGGGCCGGCCCACGCCGTCGACAGGATTCGCGACGGCCGCGGGCGAGAGGTCCGGAGGTTCTTCACGCCGGCGTCTGTCCCCGGCATCGAGGGACGCTGGAGTCTGGTCACCGACATCCCGACATCGGCGATCTCCGGCCCGGCCGACCGCCTCGCCTTCGCCCTGATGGCGGGTGGCCTGGCCATCCTGGGCCTGGTGCTGTTCGCCCTGCTGACGATGACCAACATCTTCGTCCGCCGTCCGCTGGCCCGCATCACCGGGGCGGTCAACGCCCTGAGCGCCGGCCGCCATGAGGATCCCATCCGCGGAACGGAGCTTAAGGACGAGATCGGCAGCATCGCGCGGGCGCTGGAAGGCTTCCGGCACGACCTCGCCGAGACCGGCCGTCTGCGCACCGATGAGGAACGCGCCCGGACACAGGCCGACGCCGAACGCACGCGCAACGAGGCGATGCAGCGCGCGAACGCCGAGGCGCAGGAACAGGTCGTCTCGTCAGTGGGCCAGGGTCTGGACAGGCTGGCCGGGGGCGACCTCACCTTCCGCCTGACCGGCGAGTTCCCGTCGGAGTACCGCAAGCTCCGCGACGACTTCAACGCGGCGATGGGCCAGCTGCAGGACACCATGAAGGTCATCGTCGGCAACGCCGCCGGGATCCGCTCCACGACCGACGAGATCAGCCACGCGGCCGACGACCTGTCCCGCCGCACGGAGCACCAGGCCGCCAGCCTCGAGGAGACCGCCGCGGCGCTGGACGAAATCACCGCCACGGTGCGTCGCTCCGCCGAGGGCGCGAAACAGGCCAAGGGCGCCGTCGATCGCACCCGCCAGGGCGCCGAGGAGAGCGGCCGGGTCGTCGGCCAGGCCGTCCAGGCGATGCAGCAGATCGAGCAGTCCTCAACCGAGATCAGCCAGATCACCGGCGTGATCGACGAGATCGCCTTCCAGACCAACCTTCTGGCGCTCAACGCGGGGGTTGAGGCGGCCCGGGCCGGCGACGCCGGCAAGGGCTTCGCGGTCGTCGCCCAGGAAGTGCGGGCCCTGGCCCAGCGTTCCGCCGAGGCGGCCAAGGAGATCAAGGCGTTGATCGCTTCCAGCTCCGAACAGGTCGGGCAGGGGGTCAAGCTGGTCGGCCAGACGGGCGAGGCGCTGAGGCGGATTGTCGGCGAGGTCGCCGAGATCAACGCCCTGGTCACCGAGATCGCCGCCTCGTCCCATGAGCAGGCGACGGGCCTCGCGCAGGTCAACACGGCCGTGAACCAGATGGACCAGGTGACGCAGCAGAACGCGGCCATGGTCGAGGAATCGACGGCGGCCAGCCATTCCCTGGCCCAGGAGGCGACCGCCCTGTCGACGCTTGTCAGCCGGTTCGACATCGGCCAGGCGGCGGCGCCTTCGCCGGTTGCGAAGGCCGCGGCGCCGGTCAGGCAAACCGCACAACGGCCCGAGTCGGACCGGCCGGCGTCGCCGACGCCGCGCCCTGCGGCTCGTCCAACGGCCTACGTCAGCGGCGCGGCGACGGCCGCCGCCCTGGCCCCGGGGGACGACTGGACCGAATTCTAGGCGCGCGGGGCGGGAGTTCGGGCGAGGCCTGAACCCCAGCTTGCGCGCGGTGTCGAGAACAGTTGCAACACAGTTCGATCGGCGCCCCTATCGCGCCCCTGTCGTTCTTCGGGGAGATGCGCGGGATGGAAGATGTCAATGTGGGCCACGCCGCCGCCCTCTGGGTCGGTCTCCACACCCTGCTGATGCTGGTGCTGTCGGCGCTCGTCACGCGCCAGCGCCAGAAGCACAAGCTTCCGTTCGGCGACGAGGGCGTCCCGGAGCTGGCCCGCGCCATCAGGGCTTTCGGCAACGCCAGCGAGTACGTCCCGGTCGGGTTGGCTGGCCTGATCGTCCTCGATCTCGCCGGCGCCGCGCCGCTGCTGATCCACGTCGGCGGCTTTATCCTGTTTGTCGGCCGCGTGACCCATGCCGTGGGGATGTCCAACAGCGGCGACGCCTCGGTCCCCCGCGCCATCGGGATGACCCTGACCTGGGCCGCCTATGTCTACCTGATCGCGGCGAGCCTGTTCTTCGCGATCATCTGAGCGGCTTGCGGCGGGCGGCGCCGGCGCCCATAACCGGACCATGGACGAACAGCAGTTGCACGAGGCGGTCGCCGCCGCGCTCAGGGCCGGCGCCGACGCGGCCGAGGCCGTTTTCGCCGAGCGTCAGTCGCTTTCCATCGGCGTGCGCGAAGGCGCCCTGGAAGAAGTCGAGCGTGAGGAATCACGGGACCTAGGCCTGCGGGTTTTCGTCGGCCGGCGACAGGCCACCGTCTCCGGCTCCGATATCTCCGCCGACGGCCGCCGCAAGCTGACCGAGCGGGCCGTGGCCATGGCCCGCCTGGCGCCCGAGGATCCCTACGCCGGCCTTGCGCCCCGCGAGAGTCTGGCCGCCGGGCCATTCCCCGATCTCGACCTGTTCGACCCCGGCGAGCCCTCGCCCGAGGGGCTTGAAGACCTGGCGCGTGAAGCCGAGGTCGCCGCCCGGGACATCAAGGCCGTGACCAATTCCGACGGCGGATCGGCGTCCTGGTCCACCGGCTCCTGGGCCTTCGCCACGAGCGAGGGTTTCCATGGCCTGCACCGCGCCTCGTCCTTCTCGCTGTCGGCTTCGGCGGTGGCGGGCGAGGGCTCGGGCATGGAGCGGGGCGGCGAGGGCCGGACCACCCGCCACTGGGCCGACCTTCCCTGCGCGACCGAAATCGGCGCCGAGGCCGGCCGCCGCGCGGTCCAGCGTCTCGGCGCGCGCAAGATCGACTCGACCACCGCGCCGGTGATCTTCGAGAATCGCCTGGCCACCTCGCTGATCGGCCCGCTGATCGGCGCCATCTCCGGCCCGTCGGTGGCCCGGGGCGTCAGCTTCCTGAAGGACCACCTTGGCAAGCGTCTGTTTGCCGAGGATGTCATCATCACCGACGACCCGCACCGCGCGCGCGGCCTGGGCTCCAGCCCCTTCGACGACGAGGGCGTGGCCAACCGGGCCATGGCGCTGATCGACAGAGGCGTGCTGACCACCTGGCTGCTCAATATCGCCTCGGCCAGGCAGCTGGGCATGGAGACCACCGGCCACGCCTCGCGCGGGCTGGCCGGACCGCCGGGGGTGGCGACCTCCAACCTGACG
>JBEIDC010000134.1:0-7198 GCA_040383665.1 Caulobacter sp. | reverse complement strand
GGCTGTGCCAGCGTGAGCCGGCCAGGAAACGCTCCGCGAAGCTCGTCTGATCAGGAGCGACGGGAGGCAGCCCTTGTCGGGCTTAGCCGGTCTGCCCCTGGCGGGCGGGTGATGCAGGTGCTTCCGCATCGCCCCGGACCGGTCGAGTAACCCCCTCGACCCTGGCCCCGCTCGAACCTCATCCCCATCGCCGCAAGAGCACCTGCGCATGCGCCCTCCCCGTGCGACCGGGACGAGGTGAAGGATACGGGCGCTGGATCGGAGGGGGATAAGTTCGTTCTATCCCCCCACTTTTTTCCGCTCATCCTCGCTTCCGCGAGGATGAGCGGGGATTGTTGAGTGCGGCTTTGCCCCTCGCCACCGCTCTTCGAGCGGTCCCCCTCACCCAAAAAGGGATAGGCTGGAGGCGCCTTACCGCTTCTTGCCCAGCTCGGCGGCGATGTCCCTGGTGGCCTTGCCGACCTTGCGGTGGGCGGCGGTGATCTGGTCGCGGGTGACGCCCCAGCGCTTCATCCAGTATTCGACGGCCTGCCGCTCGGACAGGTCCAGGCGGTCCTTGTCGATGAAGCCGCGCTTGTCCTTCAGTCCCGCCATGCGGCCGCTCCGTGATTTGCCCTTGGGGCCATTATCCCGGTAAGCCGGGTGCATGACCAGCCAGCCCAAGCTCCGCCGCCTCATCGACCTGCCCGGCATCGCCGACCTGGAGACGAAGGCGCTGATGAAGCCGGCCTGGGCAGAGCCGGAGGCCCGCGCCGAGCACCCGGAGATCGACGCCTGCTCCATGGCCATCTTCGGGCTGACGGCGGACGAGGCCGAAGCGGTCGAACGCCCCGCGGACTGGGACGACGTCGACGCCCTGCCGCTGCGCGACCAGGTCGACGCCTTCGAGGCGGCCGGCTGGGACGTCACCGAGCGGCGCAAGCCGCTTCGCATGCTGGGTCACTTCAACCAGCAGCTCTGGCTGGCGATCCGCGGCGTGGCCGGGACCCTGCCCTTCGCGGCCGAGGACGACACGGTCCTGACCGGCTGGGGCGCGTCCCTGGCCGCCGACGCCAAGGCCTTCAGAAAGCGGTAGCCGCTACTGCCCGCCGCCCAGCGGATCGGGCGGGCGGACCACGCGGCGGGCGCTGAAATGCTGGTTCTGCTGCTGCAGCCGGGTGACCTGGCTGCCCAGGTCGACGATATCGCCCTCCAGCTGGGCGATGCGCTGCTTGAGATAGGTGTTCTCGCGCTGCAGCTTGCTGAGGTCTTCGTGGGTCATCGGGGCGGTCCTTGAGGGCTGGAGGGTCAGCGGGCGGCTGCCCGCTCCTGGCTGCGGATCACCGCCCGCAGGAGCAGGGCCCGCCGGGGCGACAGCCGGCTGTCGGCCAGTTCGGCCCGCGCGCCGCGCACCACCTCGCCGGCATGGCGGCCGCCCAACGCCCAGGTCTCGGCGCGGATGTCGCGGTCGGACACCCCGCCGCCGAAAAACACGTCCTTCAGGGTCTTCAACAGGGTCATGGCGAGCCTCCGGCCCGGTTTGGCGGCTGCGAGCGCGGGCTCACAGGCGGATGAAGTCGATGACCTTGCAGCGGGCGTCCCAGGCGGCGCCGTCGCCCTGGGTCACCTCGGCGACCTCGACGTCGTAGAGGCCGGTCGGGCGACTGAAGGTGTAGATGTCGCCGACCACCAGCGGACGGGCGGTCGTGGCATGGATGGTGACCTCCATCGCCTGCTCGAGGCGACCGTAGGTGATCACATAGTCATGGACGCCGAAGGGGCCGGCGCGGCGCGAGTCGTCATGGTCAGAACCCGTCATGAGCCGCCTCTCCCGATGTCGGCGCGACGTCGTCAGTCGGACCGGTAGCGGCGGCGTCAAACATTCTGGAATTCCCTGGCGCGTGTCCGAACAGGGCATCGCGCGGAATTGTATTCGGCAGCCCGGCATTCAGTTTCACCGGGCTCATGTCTTACCACGATAAACGGGCGCAACGCCGGAGTATTCTTTCAAGCATGACGAGATCATTTGATCGGCCGGCCCGGTTGTCGTCGGACCTGTCAGGCGAGGGGCCGATTCCCCGCGGCGCGGAAACCCATTAGACAGCGGCCATGGCCTGGACCCTCACCTACGATGAAGCCGAGCCCCAGCGGGTGAACCGCTGGCTGGCGCAGAGCGGCGTCTGCTCGCGGCGCGAGGCCGAGGGCCTGATCGCCCGCGGGCTGGTCAGCATCGACGGGGAGACGGTCGAAGATGTCGGCCGCAAGATCCTGCCGGGCCAGACCCTGACCCTGGCCGATGTCGCCACCGCCGACCTGGGCGCGGCGATGACCCTGATGATCCACAAGCCGGTCGGGATCGTCTCCTCCCAGCCGGAGGGCGAGCAGATCCCGGCCGTCCGTCTGATCACCCGCGACACCCTGTGGGGCGCCTCGCCCGCCATCCCGGGCCGCGACAGCCGCCTGGCCCCGGTCGGCCGGCTGGACATGGACTCGCGCGGCCTGCTGATCCTGTCGGAGGACGGGGTGGTGGCCAAGGCGGTCATTGGCCCCGACTCTCTGCTGGAGAAGGAATACGTCGTCACCGTCACCGGCCAGATCACCGACGCGCGGCTCGCCCTGCTGCGCCACGGGCTGGCGCTGGACGGTCGCCAGCTGCGCCCGGCCCGGGTAACGCAGGAGGGTCCCCGGACGCTGCGGTTCGTGCTGACCGAAGGGAGGAACCGGCAGATTCGCCGGATGTGCGAGCTGGTCGACCTGTGGGTCGCCGATCTCTACCGCGTCCGGGTCGGACCGCTGACGCTTGGCGACCTGCCCGAGGGCCGCTGGCGGCCGCTGACCGCCGGCGAACGCGCGGCGCTGATCTCCGGCGGTCAGTAGCCCGGCGGCGGGACGAAGCCGCCGAATTCGCGCTCCAGCAGGCCGGCGAAGGCGATCGGGGTGCGATCCTCCAGATACGGCCCGAGGATCTGGATGCCGATCGGCAGCCCGGCGCGCGACATGCCGATGGGCGCCGCCGTGGCCGGCAGGCAGGCCAGGGTCGCCATGCCCGGCCAGGCCAGCTGGTCGAAGTAGCGCGTCGCTTCCCCGTTCAGCGTCAGCTTGCGGGCGCCCATGGCCGGGCTGGGATCATGCGGAAAGGCCAGCGACCCGTGGGCGGGCGCCAGCACGACGTCGAAGCCCTCGAACAGCCGCGCCCACCGGCGCCGGACGGCCAGCTGCCCGTCGAGCAGGCCCATCCACTCATGCGCCGAGGGCGAGCGGGCGCCCGGCTGGCCGCGGGTCATGGCGACGTTGAGAATCGCGCCGTAGAGCATCTGGGCGTCCGCCAGGTCGGGCAGCAGGTCGCTCTGCCGGTCGACCCGGGCGCCGGCGTCCTCCAGCCGGTCGGCCAGACCATGAAGCGCGGCGACGATCTCGGCGTCGACCTTCGCCATCGGATGGGCGTCCAGGATCAGCACGCGGAAGTCGGCGAGCCGGTCGTGGCGCGGCGGCCGGAGGGCCAGGCTGTAGCCCACGGCCTCCTCCGGCGCCGGGCCCGCCAGCACGCCGAGCGCCAGGTCGAGGTCGGCGGCGGTGCGCGCCATGGGCCCGACCACGGCCAGCGGCGCGTCGGTCCCGTCGGCGACCGGCGGCGTATGTCCGCGCAGGGGCACGAGCCCGTAGCTCGGCTTGTGCCCGTAGACCCCGCAGAAGGCGGCCGGAACCCGGATCGATCCGCCGATGTCGGACCCGAACTCCAGCGGGACCATGCCGGCCGCCAGGACCGCGGCGCTGCCGCCCGACGAGCCGCCCGGCGTGCGCGACAGGTCCCAGGGATTGTTGCTGCGGCCATAAACGGGGTTGTCGCTCTGCCAGTCGGCGAGCATCGGCGGGACATTGGTCTTGCCCAGGATGACCGCCCCGGCCGCCTTCAGCCGCGCGACGCCGACGCCGTCCACGGACGCCCTGGCCTCGCGCCACATTTCCATGCCCCAGGTGGTCGGCGTTCCGGCCAGCCAGTTGGCTTCCTTGATGGTCATCGGCACGCCCAGCAGCGGCCGGCGCTCGCCGCGGGTCAGGGCCGCGTCGGCCGCCCGGGCGGCGTCGCGGGCGCGGTCGAAGTCGCGGACCACCACGGCGTTTATCGCGTCGTCGCGAGCCTCGATCCGGGCGATGGCCGCGTCTGCGAGCTCCAGGGCGCTGACCCGGCCGGCCGCCAGGGCGTCAACCAGCGTCGCCGCCGGGGCCTCGGCGAAGTCCTGCCTCAGTGTGTCGGACACCTCCGCCTCCCTATCTCTGTCTGTTCTGGTTGGCTGATCTTCACCCGCCGTCGGGCAGACGGGTTGTCATCGGCGCATCCGGATCGACCGGCGGTCGCGGCGGCGGCGCCGGCATGCGGACGGGCTCGGGCCCCGCCTTCGGCAGCGGCCCGATCCGGAAGGCGCTCTGCGGCTGCTTCCCCCAGACCTTCTTGTAGCCAAAGGGGTTGGCCGGATCATCCTTGGAAGGCGGCTCCATGTCTTGATCGTCTCCACGCCCGGGCCGCGAAACTCGCCGCCGATCTGGACGCTTGTATGACGATGAGACCCGGCGGTGACAGATTCGCCAAGAGATGGCCGCGGTCAAGCGCCCGCCCCGTCAGGCGGCGAGCGCCTCTTCGATGAAGTCCAGCCGGTCCTGACCGAAGTACATCTCGTCATCGATGAAGAAGGTCGGGGCGCCGAAGGCGCCGCGCGCCACCGCCGACTCGGTGTTGGTCTTCAGCCGGTCCTTGGCCTCCGGGGTCTCGGCCAGGGCCAGCAGCGCCGCCGCGTCGAAACCCGCGCCGGTCAGCACCGAGGCCATCACCTCCGGGTCGCCCATGTTCTTGCGGCCTTTCCACATGGCGTCGAACAGGGTGTCGACGAGTCGGGGGAAGGCCTCCTCCCCCACCAGGCCGGCGGCCATCCGCATCAGGGTGATGGTGTTGATCGGGAAGTAGGGGTTCATGTTCAGCGGCACGCCGAACTTTCGGGCGAACCGGGCCATGTCGGCGCCCATATAGGCTCCCTTGGCCGGCACCATCACCGGCGAGGCGTTGCCCGTGGCCTTGAAGATGCCGCCCAGCAGCACCGGCACATAGACGACCTCGGCCCCGGTGCGCTCGATCAGACCAGGGATGCGCTTGTGGGCCAGGTAGGTCGTCGGGCTGCCGACATCGAAGAGGAATTCGAGGGTCTTTCTTGCTTGGGCTTGGGCCATCAGAAGGTCTCCATCCAGGGGCGCAGGTCCAGTTCGTGGGTCCAGGCGTCGCGGGGCTGACTGTGCAGCATCCAGTAGGCGTCGGCGATGTGGTCGGGGTTCAGGATGCCGTCCTGGCTCTTCAGCGCGTGACGCTGCGGGAAGTTGGTCGCGATCCACTCGGTGTCGATGGCCCCGTCGATGATCGTATGGGCGACGTGGACGCCCTGCGGACCCAGCTCCCGCGCCATGCTCTGGGCCAAGCCGCGCAGGGCGAACTTGGCGCCGGCGAAGGCGGAAAAGCCCTTGCCGCCGCGCAGCGACGCCGTGGCGCCGGTGAAGAGGATCGTGCCCCGGCCGCGCGGGACCATGTGCTTCGCCGCCTCCCGCCCCGTGAGAAAGCCGGCGAAGGCCGCCATCTCCCAGACCTTGCGATAGACGCGGGCGGTGGTGTCGCGGATGCCGAAGTTGACGTTCGCGCCGATGTTGAAGACCACCGCCTCCAGCGGCGCGATGTCGGCTTCGATGCGCTCGAAAAGCTCCACCATCGGCTCCTCGAGCCGAGCGTCGACCCCGAACGGATGGGCCTCGCCGCCCTCGGCGCGGATCTGCTCGGCCAGCGCGGTCAGGTTCTCGGCGTCGCGGCGGACGATGACAGCGGCCAGGCCCTCGCGGGCGAAACGCCGGGCGATGGCGCCGCCGGTGGCGTCTCCGGCGCCGATGACGAGTACAGCCTTCTTCGACATGCGCGGCGCCTCCGTAGCGGGTTGCGAATAGAAACTGACGGCGGCGTTCTGTAAAGGGGACATTCGCTCACGCCCCTTCCCTGCACGTCATGGCCCGACTCGTTCGGGCCACCCATGAACACCGCCTGCCCCGTGCGTCCTTCGACACGCCCGCTGCGCGGGCTGCTCAGGATGACTGAAATGGAAGGACTGCAGACCTGGTCCTGCTGAGCAGCGCTCGAAGGGCGCGTATCGAGGCACGCAGGAAGCCGGCGGACTCACCACGCATGGGTGGCCCGAACACGTCGGGCCATGACGGTTTCGCGAGGGCACTCAGGGCTACCGATAAAGCCCCGCGTGCCGCTCCCGAAGCAGCGCCTTCTGGACCTTGCCCATGGCGTTGCGGGGCAGGTCGTCGACGAACAGTACCCGCTTCGGCTGCTTGAACCGCGCCAGCCGGTCCTTCAGCGCGGCGATCACCGCCTCCTCGCTGAAGGCGCCCTTGCCGCCGGTCGCCACCACGGCGGTGACCCCCTCGCCCAGGTCCGGGTGCGGCAGGCCGATGACGGCGCTCTCGACCACGCCCGGCAGCGCGTCGAGCTCCTCCTCGACCTCCTTGGGGTAGACGTTGAAGCCGCCGGAGATGATCAGGTCCTTGCCGCGGCCGACGATATGGACGTAGCCGGCGTCGTCGATCTTCCCCAGGTCGCCGGTGATGAAGAAGCCGTCCGCGCGGAACTCGGCGGCGGTCTTTTCGGGCATGTTCCAGTAGCCGGCGAAGACGTTGGGTCCCTTCACCTCGATCATGCCGATCTCGCCGCTCGCCAGGGCCGCGCCGGTCTCCGGGTTGGCGATGCGCAGCGCCACGTCCGGCAGCGGGAAGCCGACGGTCCCGGCCACCCGGTCGCCGTCATAGGGGTTGGAGGTGTTCATCCCCGTCTCGGTCATGCCGTAGCGCTCGAGGATGGCCGTCCCGGTGCGGTCGGACCATTCGCGGTGCACCTCGGCCAGCAGCGGGGCCGAGCCGCTGATGAACAGGCGCATGCCGGCGATCGCCTCGCGGGTCAGGCCGGGCTGGGCCAACAGGCGGGTGTAGAAGGTGGGGACGCCCATGAGTGCGGTCGCGCGAAGCATCAGCGACAGCGCCTCCGCCGCATCGAACCTGCTCCGGAAGATCATCGAGCCGCCGGCCATCAGCAGCACGTTAGTGGCCACGAACAGCCCGTGCACGTGGTAGATCGGCAGGGCGTGGATCAGCACATCGTCGGCGGTGAACTTCCACAACTTCACCAGCG
>JBEIDC010000133.1:0-7335 GCA_040383665.1 Caulobacter sp. | reverse complement strand
GGCCGCGACGCTGCTTCATCGCGAAAATGTTGGTCACCTCCCAAATGATCAGAGCGGGTGCGGCAAGGCCCTCAACCGCCAGGTCCGGAAAGGCCTTCAGCACGAAACCCGTGTGCGCCTCCTCGACGAGCGCCCCCGCGATGAAAGACGCATCGGCGACCACGGACATGATCAGCGTCGGCCCTCGTCACGGGCCGCGATCATCTCTTCGTGCGTAAATGATCGGCCCAGCCTCTTGGCGATCCGCTCGCGGAGCTCGTCCGCGCGAGCCAGGGCCTTGAGCGTCTGCTCGGCCCGGCGATTTGCCTCGTGAACCGATGAGATGCGCACCGTGGGCCGCCCCCTGCGGGTGATGACGACGTCTTCGCCGCGCTCAGCAGCCTCGACGAGTTCCGAGAACCGGTTGCGTGCCTCGAAAATTCCGATTTCCATCTCCTGGCTCCTAGCCAACTATCTGGCCAACATAACATCCCCGGCCCCAACGCTCCACCACGGCCTTGCAGTCTCGCGCCCCGGCGCTAAACCACCCCGGCAAGCTTCTGCCCGGGAAAGACCATGACCAAGACGCGCACCGAGACCGACACCTTCGGCCCCATCGAGGTCGCCGCCGACCGTTACTGGGGCGCCCAGTCACAGCGCAGCCTGGGCAACTTCAAGATCGGCTGGGAGAAGCAGCCCCTGCCCGTCGTTCGCGCCCTCGGCATCGTCAAGCGCGCCGCCGCCGAGACCAACCGCGATCTCGGCAAGCTTGACGCCAAGCTGGCCGAGACCATCGTCGCCGCCGCCAACGAGGTCATCGAAGGCAAGCTGAACGACCACTTCCCGCTGGTGGTCTGGCAGACCGGGTCGGGCACCCAGTCGAACATGAACGCCAACGAGGTGATCTCCAACCGCGCCATCGAGATGCTGGGCGGCGAGATGGGCTCCAAGAAGCCGGTCCACCCCAACGACCACGTCAACATGAGCCAGTCGTCGAACGACACCTATCCGACGGCCATGCACGTCGCCTGCGCCGAACAGGTGGTCCACGACCTGCTGCCGGCCCTGGGGCACCTCCACGCGGCCCTGAAGGCCAAGAGCGACGCCTGGCAGGGCATCATCAAGATCGGCCGCACCCACACCCAGGACGCCACCCCGCTGACCCTGGGCCAGGAGTTCGGCGGCTACGCCCAGCAGGTCGAGAACGGCATCAAGCGCATCGAGATGACGCTGCCGGCGCTGATGGAGCTGGCACAGGGCGGCACCGCCGTCGGCACCGGCCTCAACGCCCCCGTCGGCTTCGCCGAGATGGTGGCCGAGAAGATCGCCGGCATCACGGGTTTGGCCTTCACCACCGCCCCCAACAAGTTCGAGGCCCTGGCCGCACACGACGCCATGGTCTTCAGCCACGGCGCCATCAACACCGTCGCCGCCAGCCTGTTCAAGATCGCCAATGACATCCGCTTCCTGGGCTCAGGGCCCCGCTCGGGCCTGGGCGAACTGAGCCTGCCGGAAAACGAGCCGGGCAGCTCGATCATGCCGGGCAAGGTCAACCCGACCCAGTGCGAGGCGCTGACCATGGTCTGCGCCCAGGTGTTCGGCAACCACGCCGCCCTGACCTTCTCCGGCGCCAGCGGCCACTTCGAGCTGAACGTCTTCAACCCGGTGATGGCCTACAACTTCCTGCAGTCGGTCCGGCTGCTGGCCGACGCGGCGATCAGCTTCACCGACAACTGCGTGGTCGGCATCGAGCCGCGCGAGGACAACATCAAGCGCGGCCTGGACAACAGCCTGATGCTGGTCACCGCCCTGAACGGCAAGCTCGGCTACGACGCCTGCGCCAAGATCGCCAAGACGGCCCACAAGAACGGCACCACCCTGCGCGAGGAAGCCGTCGGCGGCGGTTACCTGACCGACGCCGAGTTCGACGAGGCGGTGCGCCCGGAGAAGATGATCTCGCCGGGGTGATGGGATGCGGTTTCTGAACGGACTTGACGCCTTCACTGGCGACCGGCCCTGGGCGGCGACGCTGGTCGGCGAGATCGACGAGGTGACGGTTCGGGTGCACTGGGCCAACGCGCCCTACCGCTGGCACGTCAACGACGGAGCGGAGGTCTTTCTCGTGTTGGCTGGGGTCGTGGACATGCACTACCGCGACGCGGGCGAAGAGAAGGTGCGGCGGCTAAACGCCGGGGACGCCTACTTCGCCGAGACCGGCGATGAACATGTTGCTTATCCGGTCGGCGAAGCCCGTATCCTGGTGGTGGAGCGCAGGGATAGCGACTAGCTCATGGCTGGCCTGACTACCCCCTACTGGAGCGAAGCCCTGTTCGTCCGCGCCGAGGGCTGGGACGATGACGCCTATCCGTTCAACCTGCCGGTCGTGCGCAAGACCCGCAGCCTGAAGTTCCATCCGCGCGTGACCTTCATCGTCGGGGAGAACGGCTCGGGCAAGTCGACCCTGATCGAGGCGTTGGCCATCGCCTGGGGCTTCAATCCGGAGGGCGGGTCGCGCGACCACCGCTTCGCGACGCACGACAGCCACTCGGTCCTGCACCGCCACATCCGCCCGATCCGCGACGCCAGGAAGCCCCGCCCCCACGACGGCTTCTTCCTGCGGGCCGAGAGCTTCTTCAACGTCGCCACCTACCTCGAACAGACCGGCGGCCGGCGGTACGACGGCAAGACCTTTCACGAACAGTCACACGGCGAGGCCTTCTTCTCGCTGTTCGAGAACCGGCTGATGGGCGACGGCCTCTACATCATGGACGAGCCGGAGGCGGCTCTGTCGCCCAATCGCCAGCTGTCGTTCCTGGCCAAGCTGCACGACCTGGTGCTGGCGCGCTCACAGCTCATCATCGCCACCCATTCGCCGATCATCCTGGGCTACCCCGACGCCTGGATCTACCAGGCCTCGGAGCAGGGGCTGGAGCGGGTGGCCTACGAGGACACCGAGCACTACCAGATCACGCGCGGCTTCCTGAACCGGCGCGAGACCTACCTGAGGGTGCTGATGGAAGAGCGCGACGACCTGCCGCCGCCGCGGTGACCGGGGACATGCACTTCAGTGCGTGTCCCCTGCAGCTTCAAGCTGATGGGGACACGTACCCAAGAGGGTACATGTCCCAGCCTCGCTAACGCTTCTCGACCACCACCTTGCCGATGGGCGCGAGCGCGATGAAGGCCAGTTGCAGGTCCTTGATCGCGAACGGAATGCCGATGATGGTGATGGCTTCGGCGATGGCGATCAGCAGGTGGGACAGGGCGATGTACCAGCCGCCCAGCAGGAACCAGATCACGTTCAGCACGAAGCCCAGCGGGCCGGTGCCGATGTCGCTCTGGCCGGAGACGATCTCGCGCGAGACGATTTCCTTCCCGAACGGCCAGAAGGCGAAGCCGGCGATGCGCCAGGCCGCGCCCGTGTACGGCAGGCCGACGATGGTGACCGCCAGCAGAAGGCCGCCCAGCAGCCACAGCAGGCCGCTGATCCAGCCGCCGAGGATGAACCAGAGGATATTGAGGATCAGCCGGATCATGGTCGTCTCCAGAGCCGCCGGGGCAGGCCCGGCATGAACCAAGACGTGGTCGTGATCACCCGCGTTGTCGAGACCCTGCCGAATGGATTCGACGTAATCCTCCAGGCGGCGGAGTCCGAAGGGGTGCGCAACATGGCGATGCTGGCCGCCCAGTGGACCCGCGATGAGCAGCGATTTGATGAACCGGGGGCCCTGTTCGCGGCGCGGGTTGACGGCGATCTGGCCGGCGTCGGGGCCGTGACGGTGGAGACCGGCGTCGGCGAGCCGGCCATGCGCATGCGGCGGCTCTACGTCCTGCCGATGTTCCGCCGCTTCGGCGTCGGCCGGCGTCTGGCCGGCGCCATGATGCAGCAGGGCTTCCAGGCCGCGCCTTTGCTGACGGTGAACGCGGCGGCCTCCGACGCGGCGGGTCCGTTCTGGGAGACCCTCGGGTTCGAACGCGCCGTCGCGGCAGGATACTCCCACAGGCTGCGGCTCTAGTTGGCCCGCCCCATCCAGGGATTGAACAGCCCATCGGAATCATAGGCGGCGCGGATGCTGTCCAGCCGCGCCATGTTCACATCGGAAAGGAAGCGCGCCGGCCGGTCTGCGAGGTTCTCGTCCGCCAGTTGGATGCCCTTCGAAAAGGGCTCGAGCGCCTTCATGTGCCGGCTTGCCCAGTCATTGTGGGCCGCTTCTTCGGCATCGGTCCGAACGCCGCCATACAGCGCCAGGTAGGTTCGTCCCTCGATCGAGAAGGCCATGTCGGGACGGGTCGGCGGCGGGTTCCAGTTCAACCAGAGCACGTGGCTCGGCGACGGCGGCTGGGTCGCCGCGATGTCGCGGATCGCCGGCAGCAGAGGCTCGATCGGGCCGTCCATCCACATGTTATCGGCCCGCCACCGCACGCCGGGCATGAACAGCGACTTCTCGCCCGCGCGCATCACGAACCCGAGCGGGGCCGGCAGCAGCGGCAGGTTCACGCTGGCCTTCTTCACCACCGGGTTGCGACGCAGGAAAGCCGTGGCGTCACGGGCCTCCTGCCAGCTGTCGGCGAGCACCGGCGCAACCACCTCGATGCCCGGCGCACCGATGATCATCGCCTTGCGGTTCAGGACCATCTGGAACTCGACCGAGCGGGACACGGATGGCCCGACCGCGTCCGCCCAGCACAGCACCTCTTCCAGATGCTCGATCCGGAACACCTGGAGCTTGAGGCCGATCACCTTCGGCCGGCGATGCAGGCGCAGGTGGAAGCGGACCACAACGCCGAAGAAGCCGGGGCCGCTGCCGCGCGCCGCCCAGTAGAGGTCCGGGTTCTCGCGCGCGCTGGCGTGGACCAGCGAGCCGTCGGCCAGCACCACGTCGACGCCGAGCACGTTCTCGCAGCCAAGGCCCATCTGCCGGCTGTTCCAGCCGAATCCACCCTGCAGGAGGAAGCCGCCGATCCCCACCGTCCAGGCGTGTGCGACCGGGAAGAACAGTCCTTGCCTCGCCAGCACGGCGTCGACGTCGCCACAGTGGCGGCCGGGCTCGACCGTCGCCGTCAGCGCGTCGGCGTCGACGGTCATGGCGGTCATCCGTCCGAGGTCGATCAGCAGACTGCCGTCGCGGATGTGATTCTGGGGCCAGCTGTGACCGCCGGAACAGACGCTGAGCCTCAGCCCCTCCGCCCGCGCCCGCCGGACCGCGGCCACCACGTCGTCGACGCCGTTGGCCTGGACGACGACGGCCGGCCGGCGCCCGGGATCGCGGGCGTTGAAGCTGGTCCCGAGCACCGCCGCGTCGAATCCAGGCTGTCCGCGCTCGAGGCTGACGCCCTTTCCAACCGACTTGCCCATCAGCGTGTCTCCCGGCTCGAAGACCCGAAGGCGGCATGGAGGTCGGGCAGGATCGCCGCCAGGTGGGCCATCTCCTGCGCACAGTGGACGAGCAGATCGGCCGTGTCGACGGCCTTCATCGGCGCGAGACGCGCGGCAACGCCGCCCAGCGCCCGCCCGAGGCCGCCTTCCATGCCGCGGGGCCTGACGTTGCCTCCGCCTATCCAGAACCGCGACCGCATCTCGGCGCCCTCCGGGGTCGGCCGCACATGGTGGATGAGCCAGCCGGTCTCGACCGGCGCGCCGGCCAGGCTGCCCCGTGCACAGATGGCAGTCTCTCCCGCCGCCGCGAGCCGGGCCTCGTCGAAGCCGACGCTGGCCGGAGGCACGAAGCGGATCACCAGCCGCATGCGGGCGGCGCCGACGAATTCAACGACGTTGGAGGTGCGCCCGATGTAGTGGGCCAGGTCGTCCCGCCCGTCGGACCAGCCGACATGCACATGGGCGCGCGGGTGCCAGAGCTTGTAGCGCTGCGCCTCGCTGCCGTGCCAGGCGAACCACCAGTCCCACATCGCCGGCGTCACACCGGGCATGGGGGTCAGGACCGAAATCCTGGCCGAACCGTCGGGACAGGTCGTGTAGCCGGTCTCGACCAGCTCGTAGCCGGGCTTCTGAAGATCCGCGGCCCGGTCGACGCCGGGCATCAGCGACCAAGCCACCGGCCCGGTCGCCAGAGCTTCCCGCACATGACCGGACAGTGGGGCGAGGTCGGGCCGGAAGAAGCGGGCGTAAGGACTCTCGGCGAGCTCCCGCTCCGAATAGCCGAGGTAGAGTTCGGTGTCCGCCGGCCGGCGCATGCTTCCCTCCCGACAAGATGCAATTATTGGGATATCTCCCATTTTTGGGACATCTGTCAATTCGACTGGCGCACGCGAACATCGCGACCTAGAAATCTCCCATGAGCAACGGACTGTTCGGCGGCGGCGCGGCCCACCTGGGCAAGAGCGCCCGCACGCGCGCCCGGCTGATGGATGCGGCGGTTGAGCTGTTCGCGCGCGACGGGTTCGAGGCGGCGTCCGTGAACGAGATCGCGCGCCGCGCCGACGTCGCCAACGGCACCTTCTACGTCCACTTCCGCGACAAGGACGAGATCGCCTCGCAGGTGGCGCTGGCCATCGCCGGCAGCGTGACCCGTCAGCTTGATGACGCCATGAGCGGGATCGAAGACGCCGTGGAACGGGCCAGCATGGGCACCCGCTGCTTCATCGACCTGACGAGCAGCGTGCCCGACTGGGGTCGGGCGCTGCTGCGCGCCCTCTGGACCTTCCAGGGACTCAGGGGGTCGGTCGCGGCCTACCTGCGAGCGGATCTCGAGCGCGGAGTCTCCCAGGGCGCGTTCGACGTCGAGGTCGACACCGTTCTGATCGATGTCTTCGTGTCGATGGTCATGAGCGGCCTGCTCGGCAGACTGTCCGGGTCGGCCTCTCCGGACGTCGGATCCCGGGTCGCCGAACTCCAGCTTCGCATGCTCGGCGTTCCGGCTGCGCGCGCGCGCGACTGCGCCTGGCGCGACCTGCCGCCCATCCGACTGGAGCTCGCCGCGCCCTCAGACTAGAGCCAGCGCCGCCTCGACGACCGGTTCCACGCCAAGATCGCCCAGATCCATCTTCCGCAGGATCGTCACCGGCTGGTCCGCACGGATGGGGCGCGGGGCGCTGAGGTCGGGATTGCTGTCGGCCGAGAACAGCACCACGGCCGGCGCGCCCGCCGCCACGGCGATGTGCATCGGCCCGGTGTCGTTGCCGACCGCCAGCGCCGCGCCGCGCGCCAGCTCGGCGATGTCGCCGAACGATGTCCTGCCGACCAGGCTGACCGCGCCCGGCGCAGCGGCCAGGATCATCGACGCCAGCTCCGCCTCGTCCTCGCCATGACACATCACCTCGGGGGTGATGCCCTGCCCAAGCAGCTTGGCTGCCAGAGCCCCGAACCGATCCGCCGGCCAGCTCTTGGCCTGCCGGTGC
>JBEIDC010000132.1:0-7393 GCA_040383665.1 Caulobacter sp. | reverse complement strand
GTAGGGGCATGACCGACACCGTCAAACTGATCGTCGATGGCGTCACGGTAGACGTTCCGAAGTCATACACGATGCTACAGGCCTGCGAGGCTGCGGGCGCGGAGATCCCGCGCTTCTGCTATCACGAGCGGCTGTCGATCGCCGGCAACTGCCGCATGTGTCTGGTCGATTGGGTTGGCGCGCCCAAGCCGATTGCGTCGTGCGCACAGACGGTGGGCGACATGGCGCCCAAGAAGGACGGGACGCCGCACGAGATTTCGACGAAGAGCCCACGCGCCATCAAGGCGCGCAACGGCGTGATGGAATTCCTGCTGATCAACCACCCGCTGGACTGCCCGATCTGCGACCAGGGCGGCGAGTGCGACCTGCAGGACCAGGCCATGGGCTATGGCCGCGACGACAGCCGCTATGACGAGAACAAGCGCGCCGTCGAAGAGAAGGAAATGGGTCCGGTCATCAAGACCGTGATGACCCGCTGCATCCAGTGCACCCGCTGCGTCCGCTTCATCACCGAAGTGGCCGGCGTGCCGGACATCGGCCTTATCTCCCGCGGCGAAGACGTTGAAATCACGACCTATCTCGGCAAGGCCGTGGCGTCGGAACTGTCGGGTAATGTCAACGACCTCTGCCCGGTCGGCGCCCTGACCCACAAGCCCTGGACCGTCCAGTACCGTCCCTGGGAGCTGAAGAAGACCCAGAGCATCGACGTCATGGACGCCATGGGCGCGGCCATCCGCGTCGACAGCCGCGGCGCCCAGGTGCTGCGCGCCCTGCCGCGGGTCAACGAGGACATCAACGAGGAGTGGCTGAGCGACAAGAGCCGCTACGCCGTCGACGGCCTCTCCCGTCAGCGCCTCGATCGGCCCTACGTCCGCACGAACGGCAAGCTGGCCCCCGCCACCTGGGGCGAGGCCTTCGCCGCCGTCGCTTCGAAGATCAAGGCCACGACGCCCGACCGCGTCGGCGTCATCGCCGGCGACCTGCAGGACGCCGAGTCGATGAAGGCCGCGCTCGACCTGTTCGGGTCGCTGGGCGTGACGAACCTGGACTGCCGCCAGGACGGCGTGGCGCTGGGCGCCGGGCCGCGCGAGAGCTGGCTGTTCAATTCGACCTTCGCCGGGATCGAGAACGCCGATGTCGTGCTGCTGGTCGGGACCAACCCGCGCCTCGAGGCGCCGGTGTTCAACACCCGCCTGCGCAAGCAATGGATCGCCGGCAAGACCCGCATCGGCGTCATCGGCGACAACGCCGACCTGACCTACGACTATGACTACCTGGGCGCCGGCGGCCAGACGCTGGCGGGCCTTGGCAAGTCCAGGTCCGACTTCGTGAAGGCCTTCAAGGCCGCCGAGCGTCCCGCGATCATCGTGGGGCAGGGCGCCCTGACCGGCCCCGGCGGTGCGGCGGTTCTGAAGACCCTGGCGGGCCTGGCCAGGACCTTCGGCGTCGTCCGCGACGGCTGGAACGGCTGGAACGTGCTGCACACGGCGGCGGCCCGCGTCGGCGGCCTGGACCTCGGGTTTGTCCCGGGCGAGGGCGGCAAGACGGCGCTGGAGATGGTCAAGCCGGGCGCGCTGGACGTGCTGCTCCTGCTCGGCGCCGACGAGATCGAGGCTTCGGCCTCGGGCGCCTTCACCGTCTACCTGGGCAGCCATGGCGACCGCGGCGCGCACAAGGCCGACGTCATCCTGCCCGGCGCCGCCTACACCGAGAAGAACGGCCTCTACGTCAACACCGAGGGCCGGGTTCAGATGGGCGAGCGGGCCGTGTTCCCCAAGGGCGAGGCCCGCGAGGACTGGGCCATCCTGCGCGCCCTCAGCGAGCACCTGGACGCCAGGCTGCCGTATGACAGCCTCGACCAGCTGCGCCTCAAGCTGTTCGCCGACCATCCGACCTTCGGCCAGATCGACTTCGCGCCGGGCTCGGTCCCGACGGCGATTGACCTGTCGGGCCTGGGCGGAGCCGGTGAGATGGGCGAAGCGCCCTTCACCAGCGCCGTGACGGCCTTCCACCTGACCAACCCGATCGCGCGCGCCAGCGTGACGATGGCCGAATGCGCCGCCGTCGCCTCCGGCGCCGCCAAGATGGCCGCGGAGTAGCCCGGTGACCGAACCCACCTCTCCCTGGCTCTGGTTTGGTCTGGCCCTCGGTCAGATCCTGCTGATCGTCGTCTTCCTGCTGATCTCGATCGCCTTCCTGCTGCTGATGGACCGCAAGGTCTGGGCGGGCGTCCAGATGCGCAAGGGACCCAACGTGGTCGGGCCGTTCGGCCTGCTGCAGTCCTTCGCCGACCTCCTGAAGTTCATCCTCAAGGAGCTGGTCATCCCGGCCGGCGCCGACAAGTTCGTCTTCCTGCTGGCGCCGATCATCACCGTCACCCTGGCCCTGGCCGGCTGGGGCGTGATCCCGCTGGCCCCCGGCTGGGTGATTTCCGACATCAACGTCGGCGTCCTCTACCTGCTGGCGATGAGCTCGCTGGGCGTCTACGGCATCATCATGGGCGGCTGGGCGTCCAATTCGAAATACCCGTTCCTGGGCAGCCTGCGCTCGGCGGCGCAGATGGTGTCCTACGAGGTCTCCATCGGCTTCGTGATCATCACCGTCATCCTGCTGGCCGGGACGATGAACCTGACGGAGCTCGTCGAGAAGCAGTCCGGCTGGTTCTGGAACTGGAACGTCTTCGGCGGCGGCCTCGCCAATCTGCCGATCGCGCTGGTGATGATCCCGATGATGGTCATCTTCTACATCTCGGCCCTGGCCGAGACGAACCGCCCGCCGTTCGACCTTCCCGAGGCCGAGTCCGAGCTCGTCGCCGGCTACCAGGTCGAGTACAGCGCCGCGCCCTACCTGCTGTTCATGCTGGGCGAGTACGTCTCCATCGTGCTGATGTGCGCGATGATCACCATCCTGTTCTTCGGCGGCTGGAACCCCGGCTTCCCGACGGACTTCATGGCGACCTGGGCCCCAACGCTGCAGAGCTTCGTGCTGCTGCTGGTGTTCAGCGCAAAGGTGGTCTTCTGGTTCTTCATGTTCGCCATGGCCAAGGCCATCGTGCCCCGCTACCGCTACGACCAGCTGATGCGGCTGGGCTGGAAGGTCTTCCTGCCCACCTCGCTGGTCGGGGTGTTCCTGGTCGCCGGCTACAAGGTCTTCCAGAAGGTGTACCTGTGATGCGCCGCGCCGCGCCGCTTCTGCTCGCGCTGGGTCTCGTCGCCTGCGCCACGACCGAGAGCGGGGTCTCGACCTACACGCTCGGCCGCGGCCTGGTGAACTACGACGCCATGGTCAGGGCCAAGGCCGACTGCGCGAGCGCCGGCGGCGAGGTGCGTCCCAAGGGCGTGCAGGGCGAGGATCCCGCCCAGCTCTCCAACTACGTCTGTTCCATCCCCAACAAGGCGCCCAAACCATGATGCAGCGCATCGGACAGGCCCTGAAGGGCGCCGCGCTCCTCGAATTCGGCGGCGCCTTCGTGCTGGCCATGCAGTACATGATCGCTCCCAAGAAGACGGTCATCTACCCCAACGAACGCAACCCGCAGTCGCCGCGCTTCCGCGGCGAGCACGCGCTGCGCCGCTATCCCTCCGGGGAAGAGCGCTGCATCGCCTGCAAGCTTTGCGAAGCCGTCTGCCCGGCCCAGGCGATCTACATCGAGGCCGAGCCTCGCGAGGACGGCAGCCGCCGCACGACGCGCTACGACATCGACATGGTGAAGTGCATCTACTGCGGCCTGTGCCAGGAGGCCTGCCCGGTGGACGCCATCGTCGAGGGGCCGAACACCGAGTACGCGACCGAGACGCGCGAGGAACTCTACTACGACAAGGAGCGGCTGCTGGATAACGGCGACCGCTGGGAACGCGAAATCGCGAAGAATCTGGAACTGGACGCCGCCTACCGATAAGGGAGGCGCGCGATTCACCGGTCCGTTTGAGAGGGGTAAGGGGCCCACATGGCTCTGCAGGCGATAGCCTTCTATCTGATGGCGACAGTGACGATCCTTTCGGGTCTCGCGGTCGTCTTCGCGCGCAATCCGGTTCACTCCGTGCTGTTCCTGATCACGGCCTTCTTCAGCGCCGCGGGACTGTTCGTACTGATCGGCGCGGAGTTCCTCGCCATGCTGCTGATCGTCGTCTACGTCGGCGCGGTGGCGGTGCTGTTCCTGTTCGTCGTCATGATGCTGGACGTCGACTTCAGCCAGCTTCGCGAGGGCTTCGCCCGCTACCTGCCGATCGGACTGCTGGTGGCCGGCATCCTGACCGTCGAGATGGTCATGATCGCGGTGAACGTGGCGGTGAATGGCGCGGCGGCGAAGAACGCCCTGCCGCAGACCTCGCTGCCGGATGTGACCAACACCGAGACCATCGGACGGGTGCTCTACACCGACTACGTCTATGTCTTCCAGGCGGCCGGCCTGGTGCTGCTGGTGGCCATGATCGGCGCCATCGTCCTGACCCTGCGCCACAAGCCGGGGATCAAGCGCCAGAGCATCCCGGCCCAGAACGCGCGGACCCCCAAGACCGGCATGACCATCGTCGACATCAAACCGGGTGAGGGGATTTCGGAATGAGCCTCCTTCGCCAAGGCTTCGGAGGCCAAGGCCTCCACCTCGCAAACAGCTTCGCGGGACTTGTCCTGCGTAGCTCCGTAAGGAGCGAAGCAGGATGATTGGCCTCACTCACTACCTCACCGTCGCGGCGATCCTGTTCACGATCGGGGTCTTCGGCATCTTCGTGAACCGCAAGAACGTCATCGTCATCCTGATGAGCATCGAGCTGATCCTGCTGGCGGTGAACATCAACCTGGTGGCCTTCAGCGCCTTCCTGCACGATGTGGTCGGGCAGATCTTCGCGATGTTCGTGCTGACCGTCGCCGCGGCCGAGGCCGCTGTCGGCCTGGCCATCCTGGTGACCTTCTTCCGCAACCGCGGCGACATCGCCGTGGACGACGCCTCCGTGATGAAGGGCTGACCCGTTGCAACAGCTCGTCACCCTGCTCGTCTTCGCCCCGCTGGTCGGGGCGATCATCGCCGGCCTCTTCGGCCGCCGGATCGGCAATGTCGCCTCCCAGTCGGTGACCACCGGCCTGCTGATGCTGGCCTGCGGTCTGTCCTGGTACACCTTCGGCCAGTGGACCTGGGGCCATATGGAGCCCTTCACGGTCGCCATCGCCCCCTTCATCAATATCGGCGACTTCCAGTCGGCCTGGTCGATCCGCATCGACGGCCTGTCGGCGGTCATGCTGGTGGTGGTCACCACCGTCTCGGCCCTCGTGCACCTCTACAGTTGGGGGTACATGGCCGAGGACGACAGCAAGCCGCGCTTCTTCGCCTATCTGTCGCTGTTCACCTTCGCCATGCTGGCGCTGGTCACCGCCGCCGACTTCATGCAGCTGTTCTTCGGCTGGGAAGGGGTGGGGCTGGCGTCCTACCTGCTGATCGGTTTCTGGTTCAAGAAGCCGACGGCCAACGCCGCCTCGATCAAGGCCTTCGTCGTCAACCGCGTCGGCGACTTCGGCTTCGCGCTGGGCATCATGACGGTGTTCTGGGCCTTCGGGACCATCGAGTTCGCCGAGCTGTTTCCGCTGATCGCCGACGGCGCCAGCAAGACCTGGACCTTCATCGGCCGGGACTGGCCGCTGGTCGATCTGGCCTGCGTGCTGCTGTTCATCGGCGCCATGGGCAAGTCGGCGCAGTTCTTCCTGCACACCTGGCTGCCGGACGCCATGGAGGGCCCGACCCCGGTCTCGGCCCTGATCCACGCGGCGACCATGGTCACCGCCGGCGTCTACATGGTCTGCCTGCTGTCGCCGATGTTCGAGTACGCGCCGGTCGCCAAGCAGGTCGTGACCCTGATCGGCGGCGTCACCGCCCTGTTCGCCGCCACGGTCGGCCTGGCCCAGAACGACATCAAGCGGGTCATCGCCTATTCGACCTGTTCGCAGCTGGGCTACATGTTCTTCGCCGCCGGGGTGGGAGCCTACGAGGCGGCCATGTTCCACCTCTTCACCCACGCCTTCTTCAAGGCGCTGCTGTTCCTGGGCGCGGGCTCGGTGATCCACGGCATGCACCACGAGCAGGACATGCGGAAGATGGGCGGCCTGTGGAAGTACCTGCCCTTCACCTACGCGGTGATGACCATCGGGACGATCGCCATCACCGGCGTCGGCATCCCGGGCGTGTTCGGCTTCGCCGGCTTCTACTCCAAGGACACGATCATCGAAGCGGCCTTCGCCGCCGGCCAGCACAGCGGCTACGGCCTGTTCGCCTTCGTCATCGGCCTCTTCGCCGCCGGCCTGACGGCCTTCTACAGCTGGCGCCTGGCCTTCATGACCTTCCACGGCACGCCGAAGTGGGGCGCCGACGCGCACCACGCCGACGACCATGGCCACGACGCGCACGCGGCCCATGCCGCGCATGACGATCACGGCCACGACGACCACGGCCACGGTCACGACCACACGCCGCACGAGAGCCCGCTGGTCATGCTGATCCCGCTGGCCGTGCTGGCCGTCGGGGCTATCGCCGCCGGCTTCGTGTTCGTCGGGTACTTCGTCGGCCACCACGAGAACGAGTTCTGGCGCGGGGCCATCTTCACCGCCGCCAGCAACCACGTGCTGCACGAGGCCCACAACGTCCCCACCTGGGTGAAGTGGTCGCCGCTGGTGGTCTCGACCATCGGCCTGCTGGTCGCGGTCTGGGTCTATCTGCTCAACGAGGGCATGGGCGCGCGGCTGGCCGCCAATCGCGGCCCGCTGTGGACCTTCCTCTACAACAAGTGGTTCTTCGACGAGCTGTACGAGGCCACCTTCGTCCGCGCCGCCCGTTTCCTGGGCGACCTGTTCTGGAAGGGCGGGGACCAGAAGATCATCGACGGCCTGGGACCGGACGGCGTCGCCGCCGTGTCCCGCGCGGTCGGCAAGCGGACGGGCCAGCTGCAGACCGGCTACGTCTACCACTATGCGTTCGTGATGCTGCTCGGCGTGGCCGGGCTGCTCTCCTACGCGCTCGTCGAATGGTCTCGGTGAGGGGCACGCCAGGATCATGACCGGAATTCTCTCCCTCATCACCTTCCTGCCGCTGGCCGGGGTCGCCGCGATCCTGCTGCTGAAGGTTCTCGGCCAGAGCGGCGCGCGCGCCGACGGCGCCGCCCGCTGGATCGCGCTGGTCACCACGCTTGCGACCTTCGCGCTGTCGATCCTGCTGACCGTGCGGTTCGATACGACCAACCCGGGCTTCCAGTTCGTGGAAGACATCCCGTGGTTCGCGGGGCTCAGCTACCGCATGGGCGTGGACGGCATCTCCGTCCTGTTCGTGCTGCTGACGGCGTTCCTGCTGCCGATCTGCGTCCTCGCCAGCTGGAAGAGCGTCGACAAGCGCGTCCAGGAATACATGATCGCC
>JBEIDC010000131.1:0-7495 GCA_040383665.1 Caulobacter sp. | reverse complement strand
CTCCGCATGGTCCCCCTCCCCGGCGGGGCCGGGGAGGATTGGTGGATGCGGGCCCGCGCCCTCGCGAACCTCAGATCCTCATTGGCGGGATCATCGATCCAGGTCTCGCCCCTTGCCCGCAGCCAGTCGCGGATCTCCATCCGCCGGACATCCAGCATCGGGCGCAGCAGGAAGACGCCGCGGCCCTGCGGCCAGGCGGGCGAGGGCGCCCATTCGGCCGGGTCGGAGACGTTCGAGCCCTCGGCCCGCATGGCGGCGGCCTCACGCCGGTCGTCGTCGGTGTGGCCGAGCAGGATAACCCGCGCGCCGGCCTTGCGGGCGGCGTCGGCCAGCAGCGCATGGCGGGCGGCGCGGGCGGCGGCGGGCAGGCCTGTTGTCGGCTTGACGCCCTCCCACCGCAGGGCCTGGAAGGTAACATCCAGCCGTCCGGCCGTTTCGCGGCATCGGCGGGTCCAGGCTTCGCTTTCGGGGTTGAGGCCGTGGTCGACGGTGAACGCCACCAGGCGCCGGCCTTTGGCCTCGGCCCAGGCCCTGGCGGACAGCAGCAGCGCCAGACTGTCGCCGCCGCCAGAAAAGGCGACCGCCAGCGGCGCGGTGATGTGGGTCCGCAGTCTGCGTCCGAGAACGGCGTCTAGGCCGCGCACTTCGCCTGCACGCGGGCCGTGGCGGCCCGGCTGAGGACGCCGGCCGGCGCCTTTGGATAGCGGCGCGCCAGCTCGTCCAGGGTCTGGCAGGCGTCGGCGGGCTTCTTCAGCGCGATCAGCGACCGCGACAGCTCCAGCACCGCGTCGGGCGCCCAGGTCGTCTTGGGCCAGCCGCGAATGGCGCCGATATAGGCCCCGGCCGCGCCGCCGTGGTCGCCGCGCACCGACAGGGTCTTGCCCAGCCAGTAGCGTCCCTCGGCGCCCTTGGGCGTGTCGCCGTACTGCTTCACGAAGCGGTCGAAGGCGACAAAGGCGCCGTCGTAGTCGCCATCGAGCATCAGCTTGCGAGCGGCGGCGAACTCGGCGTCCGGATCACCCTCCGCCTCGACGACCTCTTCCGCCTCCAGGGCGGCCTGGGCGTCGGCTTCGATCTTGCCGGTGCGGGCCTCCAGGGCGGCCAGGCGGTCAGCCAGCGCCCGGTTCGCCGCCTGGGCCTCGGCCAGAGCCCGGCGGGCCTGGTCGAGCTCGAAGGTCGAGGCCTCGTTCTGGCGGTTCAGCGCGGTCAGGGTTTCTTCCAGGTCGACGATCCGCTGGGCGAGGCCCTGTAGCTGCCCCTCGGTCTCGGCCGGCTGGACGACGACGGGCTTGCCGCTGTCACGGCCCTGGAACACGATCGCGCGCAGCTCGCGCACGACCTTTTCCATCCGCTCCAGCCGCTTGACCGAGCGGTCGTCCAGCGGGTCGGGCATCGGGGTCTGCGACCAGGCCGTGGCGCCGCCTGCGAGGGCGACGGCGAGGGCCAGGGAGGAGGCGATCAGGATCTTGCGCGTCATGGGCTCGATGATGCGGTTGTGTCAGCGACGAAATTACGGCGCCCGACCCAAAGCAAGGAATGGGCCGAAAGCAAAGAGGGGACCGCGCGACGCGATCCCCTCCGCTGGCTTGCGATGGCCGGGCGCCTAGCGGGCGCCGGCGATGATCACGGTGTGGCCGTTGCGGTTGCGGGACCAGGCGTCCTCGCCCGTGCCCGGGTCGACCGGCCGCTCCTTGCCCCAGGACAGGGTGGCGATGCGGCCCGAGGCCACGCCGCGGCTGACCAGATAGTCACGCACGGCATTGGCGCGGCGGGCGCCCAGGGCGAGGTTGTACTCGCGGGTGCCGCGTTCGTCGCAGTTGCCCTCGACGCGAATCTGCACCGCCGGATAGCGCGCCAGCCAGGCGGCCTGGGCGTCCAGCACCGACATGGCGTCGGAACGGATGTCGTAGCTGTCGAGGTCGAAGTAGACGAAGTCACCGACGTTGATGACAAAGTCCTGCGTCGATCCGGGGATCGGACGGCTGTCGACCGGGCCCGTCGCCGGGCCGGGCTTGTAGCCAGCGCCGGGGCCGGGAGGCGTCCCGGGCCCCGGGCCTGGCTCGGGCAGGGGCTTCGTCGAGGCGCAGGCCGCCATCGAGGCGGTGGCGGCAAGGACAAGCGCCAGTCTGACAGCGCGCTTTGCGTCGAAGCTCATGCAGGCTTCCTCCTTGGAGATGGGTCCCTCAGGTCAATAGTGACTCAAGATGACGGAAATACGCGACGGGAAACTCAGACTAGGCCTCACAATGACGTCAGCGTGAAGCCCCGGAACCACAATTCACCGCTCAGTTGAGCAACGGCGACCACGCCGGGTCCGAACCCGAACCCTGATACGGCGCCGGGCGCAGGATGCGGCCGGTGATGTCCACGGTCCACAAACGCGGGGCGCCGCCCCTGGACTCCCGGAAGAACATCAGGACCCGGCCGTTCGGCGCCCAGGTCGGACCTTCATCCAGATAGCTGGTGGTCAGGATGCGCTCGTCGCTGCCGTCGGGCCGCATGACGCCGATATGGAACATGCCGCCCTGCTGCTTGGTGAAGGCGATGAAGTCGCCGGTCGGGCTCCACACCGGCGTGGTGTAGATGCCGCCGCCGCGCGAGATGCGCCGGGCGCCCGAGCCGTCGGAGCCCATGATGTAGAGCTGCGGACTGCCGCCCCGGTCGGAATTGAACACGATGCGCGAGCCGTCGGGCGAGAAGCTGGGCGAGGTGTCGATGCCCGGGTCGCTGGTCAGCTTGCTCTGTGACCGGCTGGTCAGGTTCATGATCCAGATGTCGCTGTTGCCGCCGCGCTCGACCGAGAAGGCGACGCGGTTCCCATCCGGCGAGAAGCGGGGGGCGAAGACCATGCCGGGGAAGCGGCCGAGCGTCTCCTGGCGGGCGGTCTCGATGTTGAACAGGTAGATGGCCGAGCCGGTCGGCCGCAGCGCCATGTAGGTGATTTCCTGGCTGGTCGAGGAGAAGCGCGGCGTCATGACGATGTAGCTGCCGTCGGTCAGGCTGGACGGGTTGGCGCCGTCCTGGTCCATGATCATCAGCCGCTTGATGCGGTTGTCGCGCGGGCCGCTCTCGGCGACGAAGACGATGCGGCTGTCGAAATAGCCCTTCTCGCCGGTCATCCGCTCATAGACGGCGTCGCTGATCTTGTGCGCCACGCGGCGCCAGTTCTCGGGCGTGGAGGTGAACTGCAGCCCCAGCAGCTGCTCGCCGGAGAACACGTCCCACAGACGGAAATCGACCCGCAGCCGGCCGTCGCCCTCGATCGTCACATGGCCGTTGACCAGGGCCTGGGCGTTGATGGTCTTCCAGGCGTCGAAGGTCGGCTGCATGCCGATGTCGAGGTTGCGCTCGGGGAAGGCCCCGGAGTCGATGGTCTTGAACAGGCCGGAGCGCTCCAGGTTGCCGGTGATGACCTGGGCGATCTCCGCGCCGCGGCCGGCGCCGCTGAAGGCCGGCACGGCGATGGGCAGCGGCTCGACCACGCCGGAGCTGACCGTGGACCCTACCTGCGGCTGGGCCGTGGCGGCCGTCGGCGCGGCGACCCCCAGCAGGGCGGCGCAGACCAGGACGGCGGCGAGGGCGGATCGGAAGATCATCGGGGCTCTCCGGGACTAGCGGTTGGCGCAGGCGGCGGGCGCGTCGAAAGGATAGATCAGTTCCTCGCCGTAAAGCTCCGGCGGGAAGTCGTTGAACGGCTCGGCGGCGTAGACGGCGCGGATGGCGCGCTCGGAGGCCACGCGGACCATCGGGTCCTTCGTGCCGGCCTCCGAGGACTTCGGCCGGCCCAGCAGCTTGCCGCCGAACGAGACGCGGAAGGTGACCTCCGCGCGGACATCGGCCCCGCCCTCGACCAGGCAGTTGGGGTTCCAGCGGCGGCTGAGGTCGTTGCCGAGATTGAGCAGATAGCCCTTGGTGGCCGCCGAGACGCGCTTGCCCGAGCCGATCTGGACGGTCAGGGCGTCCTTCTTCGGGCCCTTCTTGCCGCCGCCCTTCTTGGGTGGTGTCGAAGCCTTGCTGGTCGTCTCGACGTCGCTGAGCAGCTTGTCGAGGTCCAGTTCGGCGCGGGGACCGGTGCGGCCCGGCGTCACCGGCGTCGGCTTCGGCTTCTTGGCGTCGGGCTTCGGCGGCGTGGCGGCGGCGGGGGTCGGCAGGGGGACAGGCTCGGGCTCGGCGACCGGATCGGGCGCCTCGGTCTGGGCCTCCTGGACCTGGTCGGACAGCTCGGCCTGGATGAACTCCGGCGGTCCGCTGGTGACCAGGGTCACCGGCACGCCGCCGCCGAGCTGAAAGGGCTTCTGGAACAGGCCGCCGAAGAAGACGACAGCCGCCAGCGCGGCCGCGTGCAGCGCGACCGAGACCGCGAGGGCCGGCGCAATGCCTGTCCTCTCCCGGCGGTTCATGCCGTCACTGACCCTCCTTCAGGGCGGGTCCAACGCTTTCACCGGAGGTGGGGCCGCCGGTGTCGGTGATCAGGTTGATCTTGGTGAAGCCGCTGGTCGACAGGGCGGCCATCACCCGGGCGACGACCTCGTAGGACGCCTTGCCGTCGGCGCGAACGTAGATCGGCTTGTCGTAGCCGGCCGAGGACAGGCGCTCCAGGCGCGGCTTGAGCGAGGCGAACGGGATCTCCGTCTCGGCCAGGAACAGCTTGCCGTCGGCCTTCACCGTCAGGGTGATCGGCTCGGCCTGGTCCTGCATGGCGCCGGCCTCGGTCTTGGGCAGCTCGACCTGCACGCCGCTGGTCAGCAGCGGCGCGGAGATCATGAAGATGATCAGCAGAACCAGCATCACGTCGACCAGCGGCGTGACGTTGATCTCGCTCAGTGCGCCGCGACCGCGCCGGCCCCGGCGTCGGCCCCGGCGTCCCCCGGCGGAGAAGGCGTCGTTGGCGGAGAGCGCCATGGCTCAGACCTTCTCGGCCAGCCGGCGCTGGATGGCCGTCGACAGGTCGTCGGCGAAGCCTTCCAGCCGGGCCCCGAACTTGCCGGCGTCGGTCGAGAACTTGTTGTAGGCGATGTAGGCCGGAATGGCGGCGGCCAGGCCGATGGCGGTGGCGAACAGCGCCTCGGCGATGGCCGGCGCGACCACGGCCAGCGAGGTGTTGCGCTCCATCGCGATGCTCTGGAAGGCGTGCATGATGCCCCAGACCGTGCCGAACAGGCCGATGAACGGCGAGGCGGTGGCCACGATGGCGAGGCTGCCGAGGCCGTCCTCGGCCTTCTGGCTCTCACGGGCGATGTGGCTGTCGAGCACGCGGTCGATGCGCTGGATCAGCAGGGCGGTCTGGGTGTCGCCGAGCGGGCCCTTGCCGCGGGCGTCGCGCCATTCGCGCAGCGCCGCGTTCAGCAGGCGGGGTAGGGGCTGCTTGTTGTCCGCCCCCGACTCGGCCGCAACCTCCTCGAGCGGCCGGCCGGAGCCGACCTTGTCTTCGAACTTGTTGGCCTGGGCGTTCAGCGTGCTGAAGCGCACCGCCTTGTCTATGATCACCGCCCAGGACCACAGCGAGGCCAGGGCGAGCCCGACCATGACGCCCTTGATCACCCAGTCGGCGTTGGTCCACAGCGAGACAAGCGAGAACGTGTCGGCGGAAATGGTCGAAGCGTCCATGCGAGCGGCAATCCCCGGTTTGGTCTGTCCATCACCGATCTTGTCGGCGGCTTTGGTGAAACTAAGGCGCAGACGTTAACGGTCGTTAGCCATTCGCCTCACGCAAGAACGGTTTCACCGCCTCTGTCAGTCCCGGCGGCGGCTTTCTCGGCCGTCCGTCCATGGTGATGCAGGCGGCGCTGACCTCGGCCGTGGCGATCAGCTCTTCACCACGCATGATCCGCTGGCTGATGAACAGGCGCGGGCCCTTCATGGCGTCATAGGTGGTCACCACCCGCAGGGCGTCGTCGATGCGCGCCGGCTTGCGGAAGTCGATCTCCATGCGGGTGACCACGAAGGCGGCCGGATCCTCGCGGCCCGCCAGCGCATTGTGCGACACCCCGGCCAGCCGCAGGAAGTCGCTGCGCCCGCGTTCGAAATAGCGGACGTAGTTGGCGTGATAGACCACGCCGGTGAAGTCGGTGTCCTCGTAGTAGACCCGCACCGGCAGGATGTGCTCGCGGCCGTCGAAACGGCCGGCGGAGGGGGAGTCGGGGGTCATGTGCGCGTTGATGCCCTGCGTCCTTCGACACGCGCGCAAGGGCGCGCTGCTCAGGATGACTTAGAAGAGTGATGTGCACAGAGCCATAAAAACCTAGTCATCCTGAGCAGCCCCGGCCTCTTGCCGGGGCGTGTCGAAGGACGCACGGCGCTCGCCAAGCCTGCCGTGGTGCTGATAGCTCCGGGCCAGGAGGGGCAAGCTGTCCCAGGCCCCCGTGATCACCGCCGCCTTCTTCGCTCTGGACCAGCGTTTCACCGTCCGCTCCCAGGCGATGGCCTCGTACATCGACTGGAACTCGGCGACGTATACGCATTCGACCGGCAACCGCGTCGAGGTGTAGCCTTCGAACGTGCCGGCGTGATGCTGGCCGAGGCGTTGCTCAAGGTCGGTGGTCAGTCCGGTGTAGTAGCTGTCGTCCGCGCAGCGCAGGATGTAGACCCAGACAGCCATCCCGGAGATGCAATCATGGATTGCGTGGCGGGTCCAGCGCCCTGCGTCCTTCGACACGCGCCTTCGGCGCTGCTCAGGATGACTGGTTCGAGTAAAGCCTGCCCTTATGTCTCCCGGACCAGCACAACCGGAACCACGCCCCCTCGAACCGGTTACGGCTCCGACTGGAGTTCGTCCCATGAACATCCCTGAAGGCAAGGTGCTGCTGATCGTCGAGGATCAGCTGCTGCTGGCCATGACCGTTCGCGATGCGCTGGAGGATCACGGCTATCGCGTGCTGGATCTGGCGATCCGGCATCAGGAAGCGCTCGACACGGTCGCTCTTACCCGTCCGGATCTGGCGCTGGTCAACATCGATCTGGCCGACGACGACGACGGCGCGGCGCTGGCCGGGGAACTGACGGCGATGGGCATCCCGGTGGTGTTCATCAGCGGCCAGACCTCGCGCGTTGACTCGTCGCGCGAGGCGGCCATCGCCTCCATGCCCAAGCCCTACAGCGTCCAGGACATGGTTCTGGCCGTCGACTATCTCTTTCGCCATCTGGCCGGCGACGAGTCCCGGCCCGGCCCCCGGGGGCTGCAGGTGTTCAGCTCGCCGCGCGCGGCGGCCTGAACCGGGCCCCGACTCGAACAGCCCCGACTGCCCGCCGGTCGCGTTCGGCGGCGGGGTCAGGCCCAGGTGCAGGTAGGCCTTGCCGCAGGCGACGCGGCCGCGCGGCGTGCGCTGGATGAAGCCCTGCTGCATCAGGAACGGCTCGATGACGTCCTCGACCGCGTCGCGCGCCTCGGCGATGGCGTAGGCCAGGGTCTCCTCGCCGGCGGGGCCGCCGCCGTTGTTCTCGATGAGCGCCCGCATGTAGGGGCGGTCGAGGCTGTCGAGGCCCGCCTCGTCCACCT
>JBEIDC010000130.1:0-7502 GCA_040383665.1 Caulobacter sp. | reverse complement strand
TCGTCGGTCGGGCCGGTCAGGACCACGTCAGGCCGCCCCGCCCAGATCTGCCGGCCGCCGACGCGCTTGAAGACCTCCGCGCTGTCGCGGCCGTAGGCGCGGTAGGCCTCCAGCCCGGTCATGCCCTTGCCGTGGTTCGGGTGCCCTTCCGGATAGTCGGCCAGCGGCCGCACCCGGACGAGGTTGAGCATATGGATGGGCTGGTCGCGGGGCAGGGCCTTGAAGGCGTCGAACTGCGGGCGGGTCGGGTCGATGGAGCCGGTCATGAGGGGACTGTGACTCAGTCGCCCAACCCTGTCATCCCGGCGTCGCCGCCATCCAGACGATGTGGCGGGCGCCGCGGCCGCGGTGGGCGCGGACCATGGTCTCCTTCACCGTAAAGCCGGAGCGCTGCAGGCGACCGGTGAAGGCGTGGTCCGGCGTCGAGGACCAGACGCCCAGCACGCCGCCCGGGCGCAGGGACTTCTTCGCGACGCCCAGGCCGCGTCCGTTGTAGAGGCCGTTGTTGCCGGCCCGGCTCAGCCCCTTGGGGCCGTTGTCGACGTCCAGCAGGATGGCGTCCCAGCTGCCCGGCGGACTGTCGATCAGGTCGGCGACATCAATGAGCCTGACCGTGGTGCGCGGGTCGTTCAGGCTGTCGCCATAGAGGCCCGCCAGCGGACCCTTGCCCCAGGCCAGCACCGCCGGGACCAGTTCGGCGACGACGATCTCCGCCTGCGGACCGAACGCCTCCAGCGCCGCGCGCAGGGTGAAACCCATGCCCAGCCCGCCGATCAGCACGCGCGGCCTTGGCCGGTCGCCGATCCGCTCGCGCGCCAGCCTCGCCAGCGCCTGTTCGGAATCGCTCAGGCGGCTGTTCATCAGCTCGATGCCGCCGGCCATGATCGAGAACTCGTCGCCGCGCTGCATCAGCTTCAGCTCGCCGCCCCCGCCGGGGACGGTCGCCGTATCGAGGTGGACCCAGGGGATCATCCCCGGCCCGGCGTCGGCAGGATCACCAGGCGGTCGGCCAGTTCGTTGGGGTTGTCGGCGCGGGGCGGCACGTGTTCGGCCAGGATCTCGCCGCAGCGTTTCACCGCCGCCTCGAACCCACCGGCGATGTCGCGGCGCTTGAGGCCGGCGATCAGCAGGCTGACGACCTCGTCCCACACCGCGTTGGGCGCGACGCTGTAGATGCCCTCGTCGGCGATCACCTCGGCCCGGTGCTCGGCCAGCGAGGCGAACAGCAGGATGCCGGTCCGCTCGCGGGTGGCGTGCAGGCCGTGGCCGAGGAACTGCTGCATGGCCGCGCGGTGGACCCGCTCGGCCTTCAGCGAGGCCGGCGTCAGGGCCCGGCGGATCGGCGGGATCGAGACGACCAGCGCCGCGAGCACGAACACCGCCGCCTGCAGGCCGACATAGATGGCCAGGGCGGTGAAGATGGTCTGGCCGGTCGGGGCGTGGCCCGTGGTCCAGCCGCCGAACATCCCCACCAGCATCTGCGGCTCGAAGCCGAGCAGAAGGGCCAGGGCCGGCAGCACCAGCGCCGCGCCTGCCGCCCAGGCCAGCGGCGTCTCGCGGTAGTCCGAGACCGCCGGGGCCAGGACGCAGTAGATCTCGCCGGCCGTGGTCGCCTCGGCGGCCGCGACCGCGTCGGCGATCCGCTGCTGGGCGGCCTGTGTCATTCGCATGGGCATCCTACCAGCCTCCCGAGGCGCCGCCGCCGCCGAACGATCCACCGCCGCCGGAGAACCCGCCGCCGCCGCCCGACCAGCCACCACCGCCTCCGCCGCCACCGAGCATGTGGCCCAGGATGCCGCCGATGATCAGCGGGGCCAGGTTGTCGTCGTCATCGTAGCGCCGACGGCGACGACCGTCGCTTCCGCGCATCGCCCGACGGCCGCCGCGCCCGGCGCGCATCATGTTGATCAGCATGAAGACGAAGCCGATGACCAGCAGCACCAGGATCCACCTGGGCGGACCCTCGGCGCGCGGCTGCTCGGCCGCCTGGGCCACCTGGGCCTTCGCGACCTCGTCCGGCAGGCTGAGCTGCTGGATCAGGGCGTCGGCCCCCGCGACCACGCCGCCTTCCATGTCGCCCGCCTTGAACCTCGGCAGGATGGCGGACTGGATGATGACGCTGGACAGGGCGTCGGTCAGCACCGGCTCCAGGCCATAGCCGACCTCGATCCGCACCTTGCGTTCGTTGGGCGCCACGATCAGCACCGCGCCGTCGTCCGTCTTCTCGCCGCCGAGCTTCCAGGCCCGGCCGAGCTGATAGCCGTACTCCTCGATCTCCAGCCCCTGCAGCGAGGGCAGGGTGGCCACGACCAGCTGGCGGCCGGTCGTGGTCTCCAATGCCTCCAGCTTCTGCGTCAGGGCCGCTTCCGTAGCCGGCGACAGCAGATTCGCCTCGTCCACGACCCGGCCCGAGAGCTTGGGGAAGGTCGGGGCGGCGAGGGCGGGCAGGGCGACGAGGGCGATGGCCAGGGCCATCAGCGTCGCGATGATCCTCCCCATCGCAAAGCCGATGGGGAGGGGGACCGCCGGGACGGCGGTGGAGGGGTGTCGGTGCACGGACTCCCCTCCACCACGCTTCGCGTGGTCCCCCTCCCCGCGAGCGGGGAGGATTGTGCGCGAGATACTCAACCTACTGCTTCGCCGCCGGAGCGGTCGTCGGCGCCGGGACGGCCGGGGCCGACGCCGGCGGGGCCGCGTCGAAGCTGACGGTCGGGGCCGCCTGGGCCGAGGCGGCGGCCTGGAACAGCTGGGCCGGCTTCTGGCTGCTGTACATCGTGTTGGCCCAGATCACCTGCGGGAAGGTGCGCAGGGTGGTGTTGTAGGTCTGGGCCGACTGGTTGTAGTCGCGGCGGGCGATGGCGATGCGGTTCTCGGTGCCCTCGAGCTGGCTCTGCAGGGCCATGAAGTTCTGGTTCGACTTCAGGTCCGGATAGTTCTCCTGGATCATCATCAGCCGGCCGAGCACGCCCGACAGGCGGTCCTGGGACTGCTGGAACTGGGCGAACTGCGCCGGGTCAGTGATCGTCGAAGCGTCGACCCGCACCTGGGTCGCGGACGCCCGCGCCTCGGTGACGGCGGTCAGGACGTCCTTTTCCTGCGCCGCATAGCCCTTCACCGTGTTGACCAGGTTGGGGATCAGGTCGGCGCGGCGCTGGTACTGGTTCTGCACCTCCGCCCACTGGGCCTTCACGGCCTCGTCCTGGGTCGGGATGGTGTTGATGCCGCAGCCGGCGAGAACAGCGGCGACGGCAAGCGCCGGCGCCAGTCGGAGGAAGCGGGAGATCGCGTTCATGGATGGCCCCTTGAGCCGGCCCTCTATGGGCCGCGACAGAACATATGGCCCCGACCTCCGCCGCTGAGAAGTACAGGGGCGTCGATTTTTCGAACAGCGGTTTGTGACTCCCTCCCCTTCATGGGGAGGGACAGACCCGCGCAGCGGGTCAGGGTGGGGGAACAGGACGCTACTCACCACGCGAAGAGACTGGCGTCACCATTCCCCACCCGGTCGGCTGCGCCGACTTCCCTCCCCATGAAGGGGAGGGAAGAGGCCGGCCCTACATCCCCAGCAGGCGGTCGTTCTTGCCGGCGGCGCGGCCCTCGGCCCATTCGGTTTCCAGCGCCTGGAACTCTTTCCGGCGCGGGCCGAGGTAGCCGAACAGGAAGGCCGCGACCTTGCGCTGCTGGATCTCTTCCGACCCTTCCGTGATCCGGTAGCGGCGGTGGTGGCGATAGATGTGCTCGAAGGCCTTGTGCCGCGAATAGCCCATGCCGCCGTGCACCTGCATGGCGCGGTCGGCGGCCTCGCAGCACAGGCGGTTGCCCCAGTAGTTGCAGATCGACACCTTGTCGGAGATCTCGCGCTCGATGGTCTTGTGATCCATCGTGTCCATCTGCCAGGCCGTCTGGCGGATCAGCAGGCGCAGCATCTCGGCCTGGGCGTGCAACTCGACGAGCGGGAACTGGATGGCCTGGTTGTCGCTTAGCGCCTTGCCGAACGGCTTGCGCATGCGGGCGTACTTCACACTCTCTTCTATGCAGTAGACGGCCGCGCCCAGCGAACTGGCCGCCTGGCGGATGCGGTTCTGGTGCACGAAGGACTGGCCAAGGCCCAGCCCGCGGTCGATCTGGCCCCAGTAGCTGTCCTCGGGGATCCAGCAGTCAAACGAGATACGCGGATGGTCGGTGGGCATGTTGAACGTCCACATCCACTCCTCGATCTTGATCAGCTCGCGCGGGACCAGGAAGCAGGTGATGCCGAGGGCGTCGCCGTCCTTGCCGCTGGTGCGGGCGAAGACCATGACGTGGGTGACCACGTGCATGCCGGTGGTCCACATCTTCTCGCCCTTGATGCGCCAGCCGGGCTTGCCGTCCTTCACCTCGGGAACGCCCGTCGTCTCCATGAAGGTGGCGTCGCTGCCGTGGTTGGGCTCGGTCAGGCCGAAGGCCGCCCGCATGGTCCCGTGCAACAGCTTGTCGCCATCGCGGGCCACCTGCTCGGGCGTGGCGAATTCCTTGAACATCAGCACGAACGGGTTGTTGCCGACGATCGAGTGCTCGTTCTGCAGGTCGTTGAACAGGCCCAGGCCTTTGGCGGCCAGGTGTTCGCGGATCACCGCCATCCAGAGCTGACTGCCGTCCTTGCCGCCCATTTCCTTCGGCCAGGCGAAGCGGTAGTGGCCGGCTTCGTCGGCCAGCTTGCGGGCCTTGGCCAGCAGTTCTTCCCACTCGGGGCGCGGCAGGCCGTTGTTGTCCCAGTCGGTGCGGGCGTGCTCGCGCCGGTGGTCGAAGAACCGGTCGTTATCGTCCTGCCGCTGCAGCGGCATGATCTTGTCTTCGATGAACTGGTCGAGCTCGGCGAGGTAGTCGACGAGAGCCTGTGGCAGGGCGAAATCCATGGCGCGCCTCCTTTGTGTTTTTGTGGTTGGCGGCCAGTATGCGCCTGCTTACGTGCGCGGCAACCGTGACCCGACGTTAAGGATGTCGGGAACCTTGTGTTCACAGGCTGCGGTGTATGCTGGCGTCATGATTCTGATCGTCGCCGCCGCCATTCTGGGAGCCGCTGCGGGTCTGTACATACAGCCCCGGCTGTTCGCGTTCGCGATCGGGCTGTCGGTGTCGGGCGCGCTGCACCTGGTCCTCGTCTTCGTCGGCCGCCTGGTGCAGGGCGGGCCCAACGAGGAGGCCGTGATGGAGGTCCTCGACTACATCACCTTCACCGGGGTGCACGGAATCTGGCCGGTGATTGCCGCCGCCGGGACAGGAACGCTGTTCGCCGCGGTCGCCTGGTCGTTGCTGCGCAAGGACACCACAGACACCTTCTGGCTGCCGGGCGACGACCGCGGCAGGGGCCGGAAGGGCTTTCGGTCGATGGATCTTGTCGAGGACCGCGAGGTGCACTCCGACGCTCGTGAGCGTCTGAACAGCATGCTTCGGAAATGAGACCGATTCGCGAAATATCTGAACACTGTGAAGATAGCGCTTGCGCGCCCTGGGTTATCGCTGGTATCTAAGCATTGCTAAGTTCGTCGTGCGGCGCCGGTGGGGATACCGGAGGCCGGAATTGCGGGGCGAGCATGGCGCGTCAAGTACCCGATCCAAGACCATAAAACTCCACCCCGAAACTCGCCGGAGAGCGCACAATGAAACTCCGTATGCTGGCGGCTGTCGCCGTCCTGTCCCTGTCCTTCGCCGGCGTCGCCCAGGCTGATGTCCGGGCCGTCGCCACCGCCACCCTCAAGGCCCCCGTCGCCGCCAAGACCAAGATTGTCGTCGCCGGCGCCGTCTTCAACTGTGAAGGCTTCACCTGCGTCTCGCTGACCGCGCCGACCCGCGCCGTCACCGTCCCGGGCTGCAAGGCCCTGGTGAAGAAGGTCGGCGCGCTGACCGCCTTCTCCAACGCCGTCCGCACCATCGAAGGCGACGAACTGGCGTCCTGCAACGCCGCCGCCTCCTAAGCCAGACGGCCTGCATTATTCCGGGCGCGTACCTGCCCGGTGTTTCCTCGAGCAACTCGCCAATTGTGCAAGGGCGGCGGTCAACGAACCGCCGCCCTTTTCTTTTCCAGGCGGATGGCCTTAAGGAGCCCGCCATGACTGACAGTCCTTCCCTGGCCGGCCTTCTCGAACGGGCGCTGGCCGATGCCGCCGCCGGCGACGGCCGCCCGGTCGCGCCCGTCTCCTTCACCCTCGACTACGGGGCGGGCGGCGATGTTTCGACAGCCGCGATCGCCGCCCGTGTCGACCGTGCGACTCGCAGCCTGATTTTCGTGCACGGCGAGGCGGTGCTGGCCGACGGCCGCCGCGCAGCGAGCGCTTCGGGGGTCTTCCGTGTGCGGGAGACGTAGGGGAAGGCTGATTTCTGGTCGCCTGCCGCCGTTGCGATGCAACAGAACGCATGCTATCAGGCGCGCGGCTTAGGGCCGGTGGACTTGTACGGCCCGCTGGCACATGTGCTTTTCCAAGCACTTTCAAGACTTTAGCGCCGCGCCGGGAACGCACTTCCGGGACGCGGCGCGCGACGCACCGGACGGTTGGATTCAAGTGGCTGACGACATCAGGGTGACGGACGTGGGGCAGCGCTACGCGCGGGCCCTTTTCGAGCTGGCCGAGGAGGCCAAGGCGACTGCGGCCGTCGAGCGCGACCTTGTCGCGCTGAAGGCCATGGTGGCTGACAGCAAGGACCTGCGCGTCCTGCTGCACTCTCCGTCCTTCTCCGCCGAGAGCAAGGGCGCGGGCCTCGCCGGCCTCGCCGCGAAGGCGAAGTTCCACGCCATCACCGCCAAGTTCCTGGGGCTGCTGTCGGCCAACCGCCGGGCCAATGCCCTGCTCGACGTGATCGACAGCTTCCGCAAGCTGTCCGCCAACGCCCGCGGCGTGGTCTCGGCCGAGGTCGTCACCGCCCAGCCGCTGAGCGCCGCGCAGGCCAAGGGCGTCGCCGCCGCCCTGCGCACCGCGCTCGGCAAGGATCCTGAAATCTCGACCCGCGTCGATCCCGCCATTCTCGGCGGCATCAAGGTGCGCGTCGGTTCCCGCCTGTTCGATGCTTCGCTGAAGTCGAAGCTCGACTCCCTGAAATTCGCCCTCAAGAGAGCGTAGAGACCATGGACATCCGCGCCGCCGAAATTTCGGCCATCCTCAAGTCGCAGATCGCCGGCTTCGGCGAAGAGGCTGACGTCTCCGACGTCGGTTCCGTCCTCAGCGTCGGCGACGGCATCGCCCGCGTCTACGGCCTCGACAACGTCCAGGCGGGCGAAATGGTCGAGTTCCCGAAGGCCGGGGTGAAGGGCATGGCCCTGAACCTCGAGCGCGACAATGTCGGCATCGTTATCTTCGGCCAGGACCAGGCGATCAGCGAGGGCGACGAAGTCCGCCGCCTCGGCGAGATCGTGGACGTTCCGGTCGGCAAGGCCCTGCTCGGCCGCGTCGTGAACCCGCTGGGTGAGCCGATCGACGGCAAGGGCCCGATCAAGGGCGCCGCCGAGCGTCGCCGCGTCGACGTCAAGG
>JBEIDC010000129.1:0-7643 GCA_040383665.1 Caulobacter sp. | reverse complement strand
CGGATTCGAGGCGCAAGGCCCGTATCGCTGTCGATGGTCTTCAGTTTGTCAGAGTTCCCGGGCCACGCCATCCAGCAACGGCACGAACCGGACGTCGCCCAGCAGCTCCACCTTGAAACCGCCCTGGCCGTCTCCGGCGTAGCGGCGCAAGCTCTGCACGGGCCCCTTTCCGATCGGCGCGACCAGCACGCCATTGGGTTTGAGCTGGGCGAGCAACCGCTTCGGCTCCTCGGGCGCGGCGGCGGTGACCATGATCCGGTCGAAGGGCGCCTGCTCGGCCCAGCCTTCGCCGCCGTCGCCGAAGCGGGTGATCACATTGACGAGACCCAGGGTCCTGAACCGCTCCTCGGCTTCCTTCATCAAGGTCCGATAGCGCTCGACGGTGTAGACCAGCCGTGAGAGCCGGCTGAGGACGGCGGTCTGGTAGCCGCTGCCGGTGCCGATCTCCAGCACCCTGGACCGGGGCTCGATGGTCAGGGCCTGGGTCATCAGCCCGACGATGAAGGGCTGGCTGATCGTCTGCCCGCAGGCGATGGGCAGCGCCGAGTCCTCGAAGGCCCGCTCCATGAACAGGTCCGGCGTGAACAGCTCGCGCGGCGTCCGCTCGATGGAGTCGAGCACGCGCGGATCGGTGACCCCCTGCGACCGCAGGGCGAGGATGAGACGCGCCATGCGCTCCCGGGGCGTGTCCTGCGGCTCGCTCATCCGACCTTGGGCGGCGCGCCGCCCAGCAACCCTTTCAGCTTGTGGACCGTCTCCATGTGGGTCAGGTCGATGTGCAGCGGCGTGATCGAGATCTTGCCGCCGTAGACGGCCTTCAGGTCCGTGCCCTCAGCCGGCTTCGACAGCTGGCCCGAGAACCCCATCCAGAAATAGTCACGGCCGCGCAGGTCGGTGCGCTTGTCCAGCGTCCGGATGTGGGTGTCGCGGAAGCCCTGGCGGGTCACCTCGACCTCGGTCACCTCCTCGGGCGGACGCGAGGGGAAGTTGACGTTCATGACCACATCGGCCGGCCAGCCGACCTCGATCAGCCGCGCGACGATCCCGGGTCCGAAATGGGCGGCGGTCTCCCAGTAGGGAACCACCTCGTCGTGGAATGCCAGCATCGACTGGCTGAGCGCGATGGACGGAATGCCCAGGGCCATGCCCTCGATGGCGCCGGCCACGGTGCCCGACAGGGTGACGTCCTCGGCGATGTTCTGGCCGCGGTTGACGCCCGACAGCACCAGATCCGGCCTGGCGCCGTCGATCAGCTCGCGGACGCCCAGCAGCACGCAGTCGGTCGGCGTACCCTCGACGGACCACCTGCGGTCGGCGACCTTCCGGACCCGGATGGGGTCCGACAGGGTCAGCGCCCGGCTGGCGCCCGACTGCTCGTACTCCGGCGCGACGATCCAGACGTCATCGGTCAGGGCCCGGGCGATCTTCTCCAGCGTAACGAGGCCCTCGGCGTGGATGCCGTCATCGTTGGTGAGGAGAATTCTCATGCGAACACCGTGTCCCCGGCGTAGGCCGGGGCCCACGCGACCTCCGCCAAGCTCTCAGGTTGAACCTGGGTCCCGGCCTTCGCCGGGAAAACGGACCCGGGACAGGTCACGCCGTCGGCTCCAGGTGCGTAATCCCGCCCATGTAAGGAACCAGCACGTCCGGGATGGCGATGCGGCCGCCCTCGTCCTGGTAGTTTTCCAGCACCGCGACCAAGGTGCGGCCCACGGCCAGGCCCGAGCCGTTCAGGGTGTGCATGTACCGCGTCCCCTTCTCGCCCTTCTTCTGGCAGCGGGCGTCCATGCGCCGGGCCTGGAAGTCGCCGCAGTTGGAGATCGAGCTGATCTCCCGGAAGGTGTTCTGCGACGGCAGCCAGACATTGAGGTCGTAGGTCCTGCGGGCCGAGAAGCCCATGTCGCCGGTGCAGAGCAGCATGGTCTGGTACGCCAGACCGAGCTTTTCCAGCACCATCTGGGCGCTGGCGACCATGTGGTCATGCTCGGCCGCCGACTGTTCGGGCGTGGCGATCGAGACCAGCTCGACCTTCTGGAACTGGTGCTGGCGGATCATACCCCGGGTGTCGCGCCCCGCCGACCCGGCTTCCGAGCGGAAGCAGTGGGTCAGGGCCGTCAGCCGCAGCGGCAGGTCCTCCTCCGAGGTGATGGCCTCGCGGACGAGGTTGGTCAGGGACACCTCGGCGGTGGGAATGAGGTAGTGGTCGCCCGTCGTACGAAAGAGATCTTCCTCGAACTTGGGCAGTTGGCCGGTACCGTAGAGCGCGTCCGACTTGACCAAAACCGGCGGGCTGACCTCGATGTAGCCGCGCTCTGTCGTCTGCAGGTCGAGCATGAACTGGCCGAGCGCGCGCTCCAGGCGGGCGACACCCTTCTTGAGCACCACGAAGCGCGAGCCGCTCATTTTCGCGGCCGCTTCGAAGTCCATGCCGCCCAGGGCCGCGCCGAGGTCGACGTGGTCGCGGGCGTTGTTCATGCGCCGCGGGTCGCCGTGGCGGCTCTGCTCGACGTTGCCGGCCTCGTCGGCGCCGGCCGGAACCTGCGGGTCCGGGATGTTGGGCAGGGCCTCGAGCAGGCCGCGCAGCTCGCCGCCGGCCTTCGCCTCGGCTTCAGCCTGGGCCGCCATCTCGCCCTTCAGCGTCTCGACCTCGGCCATCAGGGCGGCGGCCCTGGCCTCGTCCTTCTGGGCCTTGGCCTGACCGATCTGCTTGGACGCGTCATTGCGCCGTGACTGGGCCGCCTGGACCGCCGTCTGGGCGGCGCGCAGGTCGCGGTCCAGCGTCAGCAGCCGGTCGACCAGCGCCTGCGCGTCCTCGCGGCCACGAGAGCTCCAGCCCTGGATGTAGAGGGCGGGGTTTTCGCGGATGGCCTTGATGTCGTGCATGGGAAAAGCGCCGGCAGGATTGAGGCGCTTTCTCTAGAGCGCGTCGGCTCCCTCGAAAAGCCCTCCTCCTCGATGGAGGAAGGGACGAGGTTACGTGGTCACCACATCCGTGCCCGCCGCCTCATCCTCGCGCAGGCGGCGGCGTTCCATCAGCCAGACGAGCCAGATCGAAAGCTCGTAGAGCAGCACGATCGGGATCGCGAGCATTAGCTGGCTGATCGGGTCCGGCGGGGTGAAGATGGCCGCGACGATGAAGACGCCGACGATGGCGTAGCGCCGGATCTCGCGCAGAAGCTTGCTGCTCACGATGCCCGCCAGCCCCAGAAGCGTCAGCACCACGGGCAGCTGGAAACAGAGGCCGAAGGCCAGCAGCAGCGTCGTCACCAGGGTCAGGTAGTCCGACACCTTGGGCAGCAGGGCGACATTGACCGTGTCCGTGGTCACCTGCTGGCTGAGCGAGAACCACATCACGAACGGCAGCATGACGTAATAGACCATCGCCGCGCCCAGGCTGAACAGCATGGGCGAGGCCAGAAGGAACGGCAGGAAGGCGCGGCGCTCGCGCTTGTAGAGGCCCGGAGCCACGAAGGCGTAGATCTGCCAGGCCAGCACCGGGAAGGTCAGGATCACCGCCCCGAAGCCGGCCATCTTCAGCTTGGTGAAGAAGAACTCCAACGGCGCGGTGAAGATCATCTCGACCGTCTTCGAGTCCATGGCCGGGACGTCCTTCAGCCCCGCCATGACCAGAAGCAGGTCGAACGGCCCGTGGCTGACGCCGGCCTTCTGGGCCGCGATCAGGGCTCCGGCCTTGACGAACGGTTGCAGCAGGACGGTGTAGATGTCGTCGGCGAACCCGAAACAGACGCCAAAGCCGAGGATCAGCGCGCCGACGCAGATGATCAGCCGCTTGCGAAGTTCGACGAGGTGGTCGAGCAGCGGCGCGCGCGAGGATTCGATCTCGGCTTCGTCGGGTTGATAATCGCCGCTCACGAGACGATTCCGGTCTTCGCCTTGCGCGGGGCGCGGGGCTTGCGGGCCGGCGGAGCGGCGACTTCGTCCACGATCGGCGCGGCCTTCGTCGTGGCGGGCGCTCGCTTGCGCCTGGGCTTTTCGATGGCGGCGGGCGCGGCTTCCGGCTCGGCATAAGCCTCCGGTTGCCAGGCCATGGCAGGGCTGACCTGGACGTCGCCGCCCCTGAGGCCGGCGTCGATATCGGCGAACACCTGGTCGACACTGGCGTCACGCGGCCCGTCGGGCGTCTGCAGAGGGTCCATGAACTGGCCGGTGCGCAGGGCCTGGACCTCGCGCCGCAGCTCGTCGAGCTCGGATTGGCGGGCCATTTCGTCGAAGCTGGCGCGGAACTCGTTGGCCATGCCGCGCGCCTTGGCCACCCACTGCCCCAGCTTGCGCAGGAGCAGCGGCAGGTCCTTGGGCCCGACCACGATCAGGGCGACCGCGGCGATGACGAGCAGTTCTGTGGCGCCGATTTCAGGAAGCATCACGCGGCCTTACGCCCGCGCCGATGGCGCGATCAAGGGCAGAGTTGGTCGCCAGCCTCAGCTGACGATCTTGTCTTTCTCGGACTCGGCGCGGGGCAGCGGCTGGGCCGGCGTCTCGTCGACCTTGTCCTCGGTCTTCAGGCCATCGCGGAAAGCCTTGATGCCCTTGGCCGCGTCGCCCATCAGGCCGGACAGCTTGCCCCGGCCGCCGAACATCAGGGCGACAACCGCCAGCACGATCAGCCAATGCCAGATGCTAAATGAACCCATCGTCCGGGTGCTCCTTCAGGCCGCGGGCGTCCCTGCGACGCGGCGTGGTTCGACTATGTCGGTCTATATAGGCTTTCGCGTGGCCGCTGGCCAAATTAAAGGCGCGTGAGGTTCGTCCACATCATTGCGTCCTTCGACACGCTGCTTCGCGCCTGCTCAGGATGACGTCGCTGGAAAGCAATCACTCCACGTCATGCTGAGCAGCGCCGCAGGCGCGTGTCGAAGCACGCACGGCCTACTCCTCGCCCACATAGTCCTGAACGAACTCCGGCGTGTCCTCGCCCGCCCCTTCGAAGTCGAGGGCGTCTTCCTCGTCCAGCGGCGGCCTCGAAGGATCGGGCACGTCGAAGCCGGGCGGCAGGTCGAGGCCCAGCAGTCCGGAGGCCTTCATCTCGGCCATGCCCGGCAGGTCGGCGAGATTGGCCAGGCCGTAGTGTTCGAGGAACAGGTCGGTGGTGCCGTAGGTCACCGGCCGGCCCGGCGTTCGGCGACGGCCGCGCATCCGGACCATGCCCAGCTCCAGCAGAACGTCGAGCGTGCCCTTGCTGGCCTGGACGCCTCGCACGGCCTCGATCTCGGCCCGCGTGACGGGTTGGTGATATGCGATGATCGCCAGGGTTTCCTGGGCGGCCTTGGAGAGGCGACGCGGCTCGTCGCGCTCCTCCGTCATCAGGAAGGCCAGGTCGGTCGCCGTCTGGAACCGCCAGCGTCCGGCCACCTGGACCAGCTCCACGCCCCGACCCTCGCAGCGCTGGCGCAGGACCTCCAGGCCCCAGGCCACGTCCGCCCCTTCGGGCAGGCGGCGGGCGAGGTCCTCGACCGACAGCGGCTCGGCGGCCGCGAACAGCAACGCCTCCAGCGCCCGTTCGATCTGGGTGATCTCGGTCATGCCAGGGCGCCCTCGCCCGGCGCCGGTTCCTTGCGCTTGCGCAGGTAGATCTCAGCGAAGGCCTCCAGTTGCCGGGCCTCGATCATCCCTTCCTTCACCAGTTCCAGACTGGCGGCCAGGGTCGAGGCGACATAGCTGGACCGGCTCGGACCGTCCGGGTCGCGCGCCTCGGGGGCGACGCCGGCCATCGGCGTCCAGACTGTGAACTCGTGGACCATGCCCCGCAGACGGTCGCGGGCGTCCTCCAGGCCGTAGGCGACCGGGATGTAGGGCCGGTAGCTGCGGTCGGCTTCCTTGCGGCGCTGGCCGATGTAGGCGCTCATCAGCTGATAGAGGTCGCCCTCTATGCGGTTGGAGGACAGGATCTTCACGGCCTCCGGATCGCCGCGGGTGAAGACGTCGCGTTTCAGCTGTGGCCGCTCGCGCAGGGCCTCGACGGCGCGGCGCATGGCGTCGAGCTTTGCCAGCCGGAACGCCAGCTGGGCGGCGATCTCCTCGGCCGGCGGCTCCTCGGCCTTCGGCCGTTCGCTACGCGGCAGCAGCAGCCTTGACTTGAGGTAGGCCAGCCAGGCGGCCATCACCAGATAGTCGGCGGCCAGCGAGAACCGCAGACGCCGGGCCTGTTTGACGAACTTCAGATACTGGTCGGCCAGCCGGGTCACCGACAGCTGCAGCAGATCGACCTTCTGCGTCCGGGCCAGGGCCAGCAGGACGTGCAGCGGGCCTTCATAGCCGTCGATGTCGACGATCAGCGCGTCCCCGTCCTCCGCCGCGTTGGAGGCGGCCTGGAAGTCGAAGTCCGGCTGGAAGGTCGTGTCCGTCATCCGTCGAACCGCCCCTCGAAGGCGGCCGAGAAGCGGGCGCGACCCTGCTCGACATCAAATGGCTCCGGCACAAGGGCGAGGCGCGCCATGGCGGCGTCGGCGCGGCGGCGGGCCTGGCCCTTGAGCTTGCGGGCGCCCTCTGCGACGGCCTTCATCTCGTCCATGTCGCCGTTGCAGTGCAGGACCACGTCGCAGCCGGCGGCCAGCGCCGCCCTGGCGCGGGCCTTGAACCCGCCCTTGAGCGCCTTCATCGACAGGTCGTCGGTCATCAGCAGACCGTCGAAACCGATGGCGCCGCGGGTGACGTCCAGGATCACGGTCTTGGAGGTTGTCGACGGGCGTTTGGGGTCGATGGCCGTGTAGACGACGTGCGCCGTCATCGCCATCGGCATGTCCGACAGCACCCGGAAGGGTGCGAAATCGCGGGTGTCGAGCTCTTCGAAGGACGCGCCGACGACGGGCAGTTCAAGGTGGCTGTCGGCCATGGCGCGGCCGTGTCCCGGGATGTGCTTGATGACCGGCAGCACGCCGCCGGCGATCAGCCCCTCGGCGGCGGCCCGGCCCAGGGTCGCGACGGTCTCGACCTCCTGGCCATAGGCCCGGTCGCCGATGATCTCGTGGCCGTCCGGCGACGGCACGTCGAGCACCGGCACGCAGTCGACGTTGATTCCCAGGTCCAGCAGGTCATGGGCCATAAGCCGCGCGCCCAGGCGGGTGATCTCGCGCCGGACCAGCGGGTCATTGGTCGGCAGGTCGCCATAGGCGCGGCCGGGCGGGTACTTGGGCCAGTGCGGCGGGCCCAGCCGCTGCACGCGGCCGCCCTCCTGGTCGATCAGGACCGGCGCGCGGGGATCCTCCACGGACTCGCGCAGCGCCGCTGTCAGCGCCCGAACCTGATCAGGCGTGTCGATATTGCGCCGGAACAGGATGAAGCCCCAGGGCCGCACGTCCCGGAAGAAGGCGATCTCCGCCTTGGTCAGGGCATGGCCCTGGCAGCCGAAGATGGCGGCGAGCCGGCTCACTTGACGAAGCAGCTCTTTCCCGCCGCCTTCAGGCGGTCGCAGAAGGCCGTCGCGTCGGCGCGGCTGGCGAAGCCGGTCACCGAGGTCCGGAACAGCGTCTTGCCGTCCTTTTCGACGGTTTCGACCTGCTTGCCCTTGCCGGCGGCGATGCCCGGCGAGACGGCGGCGGCGTCGTTCCAGCCCTTGTCGGCCAGGGCCTGGGACGAGAAGGCCCCGATCTGGACCCTGGCGGCGCCGGGGGGGGCCGGCGGGGGCG
>JBEIDC010000128.1:0-7672 GCA_040383665.1 Caulobacter sp. | reverse complement strand
GTCGGCCGCGTGAAGGGCGGCTTCACCGTCGACCTGGGCGGCGCCAGCGCCTTCCTGCCGGGCTCGCAGGTCGACATCCGTCCGGTCCGCGACGTCGGTCCGCTGATGGGCAAGGAACAGCCCTTCGCCATCCTCAAGATGGACCGTCCGCGCGGCAACATCGTCGTCTCGCGTCGCGCCATCCTGGAAGAAGCCCGCGCCGAACAGCGCACCGAGCTGGTCAGCCAGCTGCTCGAGGGCGAAGTCCGCGAAGGCGTGGTCAAGAACATCACCGATTACGGCGCGTTCGTGGACCTGGGCGGCATCGACGGCCTGCTGCACGTCACCGACATGAGCTGGAAGCGCGTCTCGCATCCCTCGCAGGTGCTCGCCGTCGGCGACACGGTGAAGGTGCAGATCATCAAGATCAACCCGGACACCCAGCGCATCAGCCTCGGCATGAAGCAGCTGCAGTCCGATCCCTGGGACGGCGTCGAAGCCAAGTACCCGGTCGGCGCCAAGTACACCGGCCGCATCACCAACATCACCGACTACGGCGCGTTTGTTGAGCTGGAAGCCGGCGTTGAAGGCCTGGTGCACGTCTCGGAAATGTCCTGGACCAAGAAGAACGTCCACCCGGGCAAGATTGTCTCCACCTCGCAGGAAGTGGACGTCATCGTCCTGGACGTCGACAGCTCCAAGCGCCGCGTTTCGCTCGGCCTGAAGCAGGCCGCGGCCAACCCCTGGGAAGCCTTCCTGTCCACGCACCCGATCGGCTCGACCGTCGAGGGCGAAGTCAAGAACGCCACCGAGTTCGGCCTGTTCGTCGGCCTGGACGGCGACATCGACGGCATGGTCCACCTCTCCGACCTGGACTGGAACGTCCCGGGCGAAGAAGCCATGGCCAAGTTCAAGAAGGGCGACATCGTCAAGGCCAAGGTCCTGGACGTCGACGTCGAGAAGGAACGCATCAGCCTGGGCGTCAAGCAACTGGCCGGCGATCCGATGACGGGCGACACCTTCCGCAAGGGCCAGACGGTCACCGTCACGGTCACGGAAATCACCACCGGCGGCATCGAAGTGAAGTTCGGTGACGACGACGCCCCGATGACCGCCTTCATCCGCAAGTCGGACCTGTCGCGTGATCGCAACGAACAGCGCCCCGAGCGTTTCGCCGTCGGCGACCGCATGGACGCCCAGATCACGAACATCGACAAGGCCGCCCGTCGGGTGTCGGTGTCGGTCAAGTCGCTGGAAATGGCCGAGGAGAAGGAAGCCATCGAGCAGTTCGGGTCGTCTGACTCGGGCGCCTCGCTGGGCGACATCCTGGGCGCGGCCCTGCGCGAGCGGGCCTCGAAGGACTAGCTTCACGCCTCACGGCTGAAGACGGATGCGGCGGCCGGGGACACCCCCGGCCGCCGTTTTCGTGTCCGGCGTCCGGCGCCCGCGGCATGGGCGTTAACGACGGTTGACGACTTGGGCGCCGACAACCTCTTGAAGACTCAGGAATGATTGGGCAAAGGTCGGGCCGCCGACGCCCGGGGGGCCCCATGATCAAGTCCGAGCTCATCGCGAGGCTCGCCCACGAGAACCCGCACCTGACCCAGCGCGATATCGAGCGCGTGGTCGGGGTGATCCTCGACCGAATGACGCAGGCCCTCGAGGGCGGCGGCCGGGTGGAGCTTCGCGGATTCGGCGCCTTTTCCGTCCGCTCGCGTCCGGCCCGCGCCGGCCGCAACCCGCGCACCGGCGAGCCGGTGTCGGTGAAGGGCAAGCATGTGCCGTTCTTCAAGAGCGGCAAGGAACTGCGTGAGCGGCTCAACGCCGACTGACATTGACCCGGCGGTCGGGTCACGGAAGGCTGGCCCGCGCGTCAGAAGCAGGAGCCGGCCATGAGCGTCGTCAAGGAATTCCGGGAGTTCATCGCCCGCGGCAACGTCGTCGATCTCGCCGTCGGCGTGGTCATCGGTGGCGCCTTCGGGGCCATCGTCAAGAGCCTGGTCGAGCAGGTGGTGATGCCGCCGATCGGCTGGCTGATGGGCGGGGTCGACTTCAGCGATCTCAAGCTGGCCCTGCCGGCCAACCCGATGACCCCGGACGCCGAGCCGGTGCTGGTGCTCTACGGCGCCTTCATCAACACCATCATCCAGTTCCTGATCGTCGCCGCCGCCGTCTTCGTGCTGGTCAAGGTGATCAACAGCCTGCGCCGCCAGCAGGCCGCGGAGCCCGCCCCCGAGGCGGCGCCGGCCCCGACCCCGTCGGAAGCCCTGCTGACCGAAATCCGCGATCTGCTGAAGGCCCAGGCCTCGGCGGCCTCGGCGGCCGAGCCGAAGCTCACGCCCGTCGCGGCGAAGAAGACGCCGCCGCGCAAGTCCACGTGACGGCCGGGGCCAAGATCTGCGGCCTGTCGACGCCGGAGTCTGTCAAGGCCGCCGTCGACGGTCGTGCGGCCTTCATCGGTTTCCTGTTCTTCGAGAAGAGCCCGCGCAACATCGCGCCGGACGCCGCCGCGCGGCTGGTCCCGCCGGCCAGGGCCGCGAACGTGCCGGCCGTGGCCGTCACGGTCGACCCCGACAACGCCCTGCTGGATCAGCTCATGGCCACCCTGCGCCCGGAGTTCATCCAGCTGCACGGCAAGGAGACTCCGGCCCGCACCCGCGAGATCGGCCAGAGGACCGGGGCGGGGATCATCAAGGTCCTGCACGTCTCGACGCCGTCCGACATCGACGCGGCCGGCGCCTACGAGAGCGTCGTCGACCACCTGATGTTCGAGGCGCGGCCGCCGGAAGGGTCGGATCGACCCGGCGGCGTCGGCGCGACCTTCGACTGGACCATGCTGGCTGGACGTCGCTTCGAGCGGCCCTATCTGCTGGCGGGGGGTCTTGACCCCTGGAATGTTTCCGATGCCCTGCAACAGTCCGGCGCACGCCTGGTGGACGTTTCCTCTGGCGTGGAGCGCGGGCCGGGGATAAAGGACCCGCTCCTGATTTCGGCCTTTCTTGAAGCGGTTCGCCGCGCCTGAAGCTTCTGGATCCATGAACGCCCCAGCCAAACCCAACGACTGGTCCGCCCATCCGGACGAACGTGGCCGGTTCGGCGATTTCGGGGGGCGCTACGTTCCCGAGACGTTGATGCCGCTGGTCCTGGAGCTGGGCCAGGCCTACGCCGCGGCCAAGGCCGATCCGGCCTACCAGGCCGAGCTCACCGCCTTCCACAAGGACTACACCGGTCGGCCCAGCCCAATGTATTTCGCCGAGCGCCTGACCGAGCATTTCGGCGGGGCGCGAATCTGGTTCAAGCGCGACGAGCTGAACCACACCGGCTCGCACAAGATCAACAACGCGCTCGGCCAGATCATGCTGGCCCGCCGCATGGGCAAGACGAGGATCATCGCCGAGACCGGGGCCGGCCAGCACGGCGTGGCCACGGCCACGGTCTGCGCCCGCTTCGGCCTGCCCTGCGTGGTCTACATGGGCGCGCTGGACGTCGAGCGGCAGAAGCCCAACGTCTTCCGCATGAACCTGCTCGGCGCCGAGGTGCGACCCGTCACCTCCGGGACCGGCACGCTCAAGGACGCCATGAACGAGGCGATGCGCGACTGGGTGACCAACGTCGCCGACACCTACTACCTGATCGGCACGGCCGCCGGCCCGCACCCCTACCCGGCCATGGTCCGCGACTTCCAGAGCATCATCGGGATCGAGGCGCGGGCCCAGATCCTTGAGGCCGAGGGCCGGCTTCCCGACGCGCTGGTCGCCTGCATCGGCGGCGGCAGCAACGCCATCGGCCTGTTCCACCCCTTCCTGGCCGACGAGAGCGTGCGCCTGATCGGGGTCGAGGCGGCCGGCCACGGCATCGCCAGCGGCCTGCACGCCGCCTCGCTGACCGGCGGACGGCCCGGCGTCCTGCACGGCAACAAGACCTACCTGCTTCAGGACGACGACGGCCAGATCATCGACGCCCATTCGATCTCGGCCGGGCTCGACTATCCGGGCATTGGGCCGGAGCACAGCTTCCTGCACGAGGCCGGCCGCGCCCAGTACCTGTCGGCGACCGATGACGAGGCGCTGGCCGCCTTCATGCTCTGCGCCGAACTGGAAGGCATCATCCCCGCGCTCGAGCCGGCCCACGCCCTGGCCCGGGTCGGCGACCTGGCCCGCGAACTGGGCAAGGACGGGATCATCGTGATGAACATGTGCGGACGGGGCGACAAGGACATCTTCACCGTCGCCGAAGCGCTTGGACGCAAGCTTTGACCAAGGACCGTATCGACCGGCGCTTCGCGGCCCTCGCCGCCGAAGGGCGCGCCGCCTTTATCGCCTACATGGTTGCCGGCGACCCCGGCCTGGCGGTCTCGCAGGCCATTCTCGACGGCCTGCCCGGCGCCGGGGCCGACCTGATCGAGGTGGGCTTTCCCTTCTCCGATCCCATGGCCGAGGGACCGTCGATTCAGCTGGGCTCGCAGCGGGCGCTGCGGGCCGGCATGACCCTGCAGGGTACGCTGGACATGGTCGCCGCCTTCCGGGCGAAGGACCAGGACACCCCGATCATCCTGATGGGCTATCTGAACCCGGTGCTGAACCGCGGCTTTGACCGCTTCGCCGCCGACGCGGCGGCGGCCGGGGTCGACGGCCTGATCGTTGTCGACTGTCCGCCGGAGGAATCCGACCCGCTGGCCGACGCGCTCGACGCCAACGGCGTGGCGCTGATCCGGCTGGCCACCCCGACGACGGACGACAGGCGCCTGCCGGCCGTGATGCGGCGCACCTCGGGCTTTGTCTACTACGTCTCCGTCGCCGGCGTGACCGGCGTCAAGGAGGCGGACGCCGGCGCCGTGGCGCAGCCCGTGCAGAGACTGCGGGCGGCCTCGGGCCTGCCGGTCGCCGTGGGATTTGGCATCCGGACCCCCGAGCGGGCCGCGGAAGTGGCGCGCGTGGCCGACGCGGCGGTGGTCGGATCGGCCCTCGTCGATGAAATCGCGGGCGCCCTGGAAGCGGGATCGAACGAAAACGTGACCGAAAGAGTGCTTTCCAAGGCGGCCGCTCTGGCTAAGGCTGTGCGATCGGCGCGAGTCAGGGACGCTTGAAGCGATGGCCATGGCTGACCCAAAGAACGACAAACCCACGCGGGGCGGCGCGCGCGAGCGCCAGGGCTGGCTGTCGCGCATCGCGCCCGGCGTGCGCGGGGCCTTCGTCAAGCGCGAGACGCCCGAGAACCTCTGGGTAAAATGCCCCGACACCGGGGAGATGATCTATCGGCCCGACCTGGAGGCCGCCTGGTGGGTGACCCCGGCCGGCCGCCACATGCGGATCGGCCCGGAGCTGCGCTTCAAATACACCTTCGACGACGGCGCCTATGACGTTCTGCCCACCCCGGCGGTGGTCGAGGACCCGCTGAAGTTCAGCGACGGCAAGCCCTACAAGGAACGCCTCGCCGCCGCCCGCAAGGCGACCGGCGAGCAGGATGCGGTGGCCCTGGCCGCCGGCGCCATCGGCGGCACGCCCGCCGTGGTCATGGTCCAGGACTTCGCCTTCATGGGCGGCTCGCTGGGCATGGCGGCGGGCGAGGCCTTCATCGCCGGCGCCCGCGCCGCGATCGACCGCCAGTCGCCGTTCGTCGCCTTCACCGCCGCCGGCGGGGCGCGGATGCAGGAAGGGACCCTGTCTCTGATGCAGATGGCCCGCAGCACCCTGGCGATCCAGGAGCTGAAGGCCGCGCGCCTGCCCTACATCGTGGTCCTGACCGACCCGACGACCGGCGGGGTGACGGCCAGCTACGCCATGCTGGGCGACATCCACCTGGCCGAGCCGGGCGCCCTCATCGGCTTCGCCGGCCAGCGCGTCATCGAACAGACCATCCGCGAGACCCTGCCGCCGGGCTTCCAGCGCGCCGAGTTCCTGGTGGAGAAGGGCATGGTCGACCGCGTGACGCCGCGCCATGAGCTGCCGATGGTTCTCGGCTCCATCCTGAAGACCCTGATGATGGGCCGCGACGGACTGAAGGCGGCCTGACCGAACCTGTTCCGCGAGGATGAGCGGATGCTTTTATCTCCGTCATCGTCGGACTTGTTCCGACGACCCATGCGTGGTGGGCGCGACCAGCAGGGCTCGACGTTCGCGGTGCTACCTGCCCCTCACCCGTGTTCATGGGTCGTCGGAACAAGTCCGACGATGACGGTAGCGGGGAAGCGCGGCGTTGAGCATACGTGCGCCGACCACGCATCCGGGTCCGCGCTTCCGCGATAAAGAGCGGTGAAACCATGTCCGACCACCTCCGAACCCACGACGCCGCCCTCGAGCGCCTGCGGGCGCTGCACCCGAAACTGATCGACCTGTCGCTTGGCCGCATGCAGCGGCTGTGCGCGGCGCTGGGCGATCCGCAGCGGCGGCTGCCGCCGGTGGTCCATGTGGCCGGGACCAACGGCAAGGGCTCGACCGTGGCGGTGCTGCGCGCCATCGCCGAGGCGGCGGGGCTGAAGGTGCATGTCTTCACCTCGCCGCACCTGGTGCGATTCGCCGAACGTATCCGGCTGGCCGGGACCCTGATCACCGACGCGCATCTGGCCGCCGTTCTGGAGCATGTCGAGGCCGCCAACGCCGGCGAGCCGATCACCTTCTTCGAGATCACCACCGCCGCCGCGCTGCAGGCCTTCAGCGAGGTCGAGGCCGATCTCTGCCTGCTGGAGGTGGGCCTGGGCGGGTCGCTGGACGCCACCAACGTCATCGGGCGGCCGGCGGTCAGCGTCATCGCCCCGGTCGACTACGACCACCAGGAGTTCCTCGGCAATGACCTGGCCAGCATAGCCGGCGAGAAGGCCGGGATCATCAAGCCGGGCGCCCCGGTGGTCGTCGGCCGCCAGTCGCCCGAGGCCTTTGACGTGATCGAGGCGCGGGCCCGGTCGCTGGGCAGCCCGCTGCTGGCGCTGGGCGTCGACTTCGACGGCTGGCTGGAGCGCGGCCGGCTGGTGGTGCAGCTGGCAGACCGGTTGCTGGACCTGCCCGCCCCGGCCCTGCCCGGCGCGCACCAGGTCGACAACGCCACGCTGGCCGCCGTGGCCGCCCTGCAGCTGCGCGAGGCGCGGATCGACGAGGACGCCATCGGCCGGGGCGTCGCCTCCGCCGTTTGGCCGGCCCGGATGCAGCGGCTGACCGCCGGGCCGCTGGCGGCGATGGCGACGGCGCGCGGCGCCGACCTGTGGCTGGATGGCGGCCACAACCCACACGCGGCCCGGGCGCTGGCCCGCCTGCTCGGCGACATGGCCGCCCGCGACGGCAGACCGGCCGCCGTGGTCTGCGGACTGCTGGCCAACAAGGACGCCGAGGGCTTCTTCAGCGCCTTCGCGGCGCTCGCGCCGTCGATCCACGCGGTGGATTTCGAGGCGGACGCCGCCAGTCCGGCGGAGAGGCTGGTCGCGGCAGCGAAGGGGTTTGACCTGAAAGCCGAGGCCCACGCGGACGTCACCGCCGGGCTCGCCGCCGCCCTGGCCGCCGAGGGCCCGCCGCCGCATGTGGTGATCTGCGGCTCGCTCTACCTGGCCGGCGAGGTTCTGGCCCTGGACGAGGCGACCTGGCCGCGGTGAGGGCGCCTCAGTCGTCATCCGCCCCCCGGGGGCGAGGGTGTCGGGACGGTGTGTCGGGGGGGGAGACGTGCGTTGCAACCCTCAAACCCCCATATAGGCCGTGGGGCCGGCGCG
>JBEIDC010000127.1:0-8059 GCA_040383665.1 Caulobacter sp. | reverse complement strand
TTCGCGGAGCGCAAAGGTCTTCCCATTCTTGCAAAGCCTGCCCCAAACAGACATCCGGGCAAGACCGGAGCGCTCCGCAACACCTCCCCGACCTTCAGGGTTCACGCCCGTGAGGCGGCGAAGCCGTGGGGACTGCTTCGCGAAGCGTAGCTGTCCCTCAACACCGCCCGAAGGCTGTCGAGGGACAGGAATGCGCGTCCTCTACGAGGACACGCCATCCAGTCCCGGGCGGCGAAGCCGTGCGGGGTTCGCGACGCGCTTTGCGCTCCTCACCCTGACGAACTCAGTTGGGCCGCCCCACCCCATGGCGGGGACAGGTTAAGGTGTCCCAAGGGACATCTTAACCTGTCCCCCTCGAGCCTTCGGCATCCTGAGGAGCGAGCCCTCGGACGACCCCGGACTTGATCCGGGGGAAGGACGCACAGACAGGCTTGCCGCGCCCTCCCACCCCGTTACTCTGCCGATTCAAACGGCCGTTCGAGCCGAGGGGGAGTCTCCATGATCGATCCGCGCAGGGGCCTGCTGGCCGCCGCGACCGCGCTGGCCCTGGCCGGGATGGTCGCGGCCCCGGCCTTCGCCGCCGAGAAGCCCGCCGCCGTCGGCGTTCCCGCCGCGAAGCCCGAGAGGATGGGCTTCTCCTCCGCGCGTCTTGAGCGGCTCGACGCCGGGATGCGGGCCGTGGTCGACAGGGGCATGGTCCCGGGCATCGCCACGGTGCTGGTCCGCCACGGCAGGGTCGTGCACAGCGACATCTACGGCAAGGTCGACAGCGCCAGCGGCGCGCCGGTGACGGCCGACACGATCTGGCGGATGTACAGCCAGACCAAGCCGGTCACCGGCGTGGCCATGATGATGCTCTACGAAGAGGGCAAATGGCGGCTGGACGAGCCGGTGACGAAATACGTGCCGGAGTTCGCCGGTCTGAAGGTGTTCAAGGGCCTGGACGCCGACGGCAAGCCGATCCTGGAGCCGATCAGCCGCTCGGCGACCATGCGCGAGCTGATGACCCACACGGCCGGCTTCGCCTACGGCCTGGTCGCCGACAACTATGTCGACAAGGTCTATCAGGAGAGCGGCCTGTTCCGCGCCCCGACCCTGGCCGAAGGGATGGTCCAGGCCGCCGGTCTGCCGCTGGCCAGCCAGCCGGGCACGGAGTGGAAGTACTCCATCGCCGTCGATATCCAGGGCTACATCATCGAGAAGCTGTCAGGTCAGTCCCTGCCGGACTTCATGCGCAGCCGCATCTTCACGCCGCTGAAGATGGTCGACACCGACTTCTGGGTTCCCGAAGACAAGCGCTCGCGGCTGGCGACCCTGTATGTCTTCAACCCGAAGACCGGCCAGCTGGCCCCGGCAGACGGGTTCATGGTGCTGCCGGTCGACAGGATGCCCACCGCGGCCAATGGCGGCGGCGGACTGGTCTCGACCATGGCTGACTTCACCCGTTTCGCGACCATGCTGGCCAACGAGGGCGAGCTGGACGGCGCGCGAATCCTGGCGCCCGCCACGATCCGGCTGATGGCGACCAATCATCTGACCGATGCGCAGCTGGCGAAGAAACCGCTGGGCGACGGCGTCGGCTTCGGGCTGGGCGTGGCGGTGATCATGGACCCGGCAAAGGCCGGCTCGATCGCCGGCAAGGGCAGCTACAGCTGGGGCGGGGCGGCCGGCACCTGGTTCTGGGTCGACCCGGAGAACGACGTCGCCTTCCTTGGCTACATCCAGGTGCTGGGCGGCAGCCGCCTGCGGCTCGACGAGCTGTCGGCGCAGCTGGTCTACCAGGCGCTGGTCGATCCGGAGAGGTAGGGAAGGGCTCGGCCGCTACTTCTTGCCGAGCCGCGGGACGACCGGGCCGCGCAGCCGGCGTTCGCGGTCGAGGGCCTCTCCGGCCTCGTCGCGCTCGCGAGCCGACATCAGCATCCAGCCCTGGCCCTTCAGCACCTCCAGCGGCGAGAAGCGCGCCTTGTAGGCCATCTTCTCGCTGCCCGGCACCCAGTAGCCCAGATAGACATAGGGCAGGCCGTTCAGGCCGGCCTGGACGATATGGTCCAGGATGATGAAGGTGCCGAGGCTGCGGCGTTCCTCGCGCGGATCGTAGAAGCTGTAGACCATCGACAGGCCGTCCCCCATCAGGTCGACGAGGATGCAGGCGATCAGGTCGCCCGGCCCGCCGTCCTTCGAGGGCGTACGGTATTCGATGATGTGGGTGCGGACGGCCGTATCCTCGACCATGGCCACATAGTCGGGCCAGGTCATCTCGGCCATGCCGCCGTCGGCGTGGCGGGCGAGCAGATAGCGGCGCAGCAGGTCGAACTGCTCCATCGTCGCCTCGGCCTCGACCAGATGGCGGCGGATATCGCTGTTTCGGCTGAGGATTTTCCGTTCGGACCGGCTGAACCGGTAGTCGCCGATCGGGATCCGAGCCGAGGTGCAGGCGCTGCAGCTTTCACAGGCCGGGCGGTAGGCGATGTGCTGTGAGCGGCGGAAGCCGGACTGGGTCAGACTGTCATTGACCGAAGGGCCGTCGCCGGTCGGCAGGTGGGCGAAGACCTTGCGCTCTTCGCGGCCCGGCAGATAGGGGCACCGCGAGGGCGCCGTGAGGAAGAAACGCATCCGTCTCGATGTGAAATGATGCGTCAATGCCCCGTCGCCTTGCGGCTCTCCTCAGTCCCCTCAGGGATTAGCGCCCATGATCCGGAAACGCGCAAGCAGGCATTGAGCGATCATCGTTCGTCAATCCGGCGGCAGGACCGGCGCCTCCCGAAGCAGGACGATCGAGATGCGGCGATTGCCGGCCAGCATGGGATCATCCGGGTACAGCGGGTCGGAATTGGCCTTTCCGGCCACCTGGTAGACCCGGTCGGGATCGACCCCGAAGCCCTGCATCAGCATCCGCGAGGCGTCGGCGCGGTCCGACGACATCTTCCAGTCCGCCGAGGCCGTCCGGCCATTGGTGCTCATGTTGGTGTGCCCGCTGATGCTGATCCGGTTCGGTAGCTGGTTGATCACGCGGGTAACAGCACGCAGCAGGATCCTGGCCCGGTCGTTGGGAGCGGATGAGCCCTCCTTAAACATCGAGCGGCCTTCCTGGTCGACCAGCTGGATTCGCAGGCCCTCCGGGGTCTGGTCGATCATGATCTGCTTCGAGAGCTCGGCCAACTCCGGCATGTCCTGCAGCGCCTGGCGCAGGGACTGCGAGGCGGAAGCGAACGCTGCTTCTTCGCGAGCCTGAAGTTCCTTTCGAAGCGCATCTTCGCTGGCCTGGTCCAGGCTACTCGCGCCGGGGCTCTTCGCGCTCTGCCCGGTTTCCTTTACGTTGGGCGGCGCCTCGGGGGCCAACTGCTCGACCGAAGACATGGAGCCGGAGCTCTTGGCGCCGTCGTCGCCCAGCGCCGTGCCGCCCAGAATGCCGCCCGAGCCGCTGGTCGTCTCCGAGACGCTGGCCGGCGCGAAATAGTCAGCGATCCCGCGCTTCTGCTCGGGGCTGGTCGTGTTGATCAGCCACATCAGAAGGAAGAAGGCCATCATGGCGGTCACGAAGTCGGCGTAGGCGACCTTCCAGGCGCCGCCGTGGTGTCCGCCGCCGACGACCTTCTTGACCTTCTTGATCATGATGGGCGCGTCGCTGCTGAGCGCCATGGTGAAACCCCGCTTAACCTTGATCGGCAAGGTCGCCGCCGGACGTTAAGATGGTGTTGCGACCGGCCGCTTTGCGTGGTCCACAGCGCGCAGAAAATGAACGGAGCCCCGCGATGAAGACCGCCTTTGTAGGCCTGGGTGTGATGGGCTTTCCGATGGCCGGCTATCTGGTCAAGGCCGGCCACGATGTCGCGGTGTTCAATCGCACGGCGGAGAAGGCGGATCGCTGGGTGGCGACCCATGGCGGGCGGTCCGGCGCGACCATCGGCGAGGCCTGCGCCGACGCCGAACTGGTCGCCCTCTGCGTCGGCAACGACGACGACGTCCGCGCTGTCACGCCGCAGGTGCTGGCGACCATGGCGCCGGGCGGAATCATCGTCGATCACACCACCACCTCGGCCGTCGTGGCCCGCGAGATGGCCGGTCTGGCGGTCCAGGGCGGACGCTGGTTCATTGACGCGCCGGTCAGCGGTGGTCAGGCGGGCGCCGAGAGCGGCCAGCTGACCATCATGGCCGGCGGCGAGGAGGCCGCCTACGCCCGGGCCGAGCCGGTGATCAGCGCCTACGCCAAGGCCGTGCGCCGGATGGGCGAGGTCGGGACCGGCCAGCTGACCAAGATGTGTAACCAGATCGCCATCGCCGGCGTCGTCCAGGGCGTGGCCGAGGCGCTGCACTTCGCCAAACGAGCCGGCCTGGACACCGACGGCGTCCTGGCCGCCATCTCAAAGGGCGCCGCCCAGAGCTGGCAGATGGAGAACCGCTGGGCGACGATGAGCGAAGGGAAGTTCGACTTCGGCTTTGCGGTCGACTGGATGCGCAAGGACCTGGGCATCGCGCTGGACGAGGCGCGGACCAACGGCGCTCGGATCGCCGCCACGGCCCTGATCGACCAGTTCTACGCCGAGGTGCAGGCCATGGGCGGCAACCGCTGGGACACCTCCAGCCTGGTGGCGCGGCTGGAGCGGGAGAAATGATCGCGCTGGCGTTCGCGGCCGCGTTGCTAGCGACGCCTTACGAACGCGCGCCGCTGACCCATGGTGATTTCGTGTGGTTGGAGCGGCCAGCTGCGGAGGACCTCAGCTTCTCCCCGCCCACGGCGGCGCAGGCTGACGAGGTCTTCGTACTCCTTCTTTGCGAGGTCGGCCCGGACGGCCGACTCGCCCGGTGCCGAGTTGAGACGACCACCGGGCGCGACAACGGCGAAGTGGCTGCGTCGCTGCGCGTGGCCAACAAGTTCCGGGTGGCCTCACGCACGAAGGCTGGAGAGCCGACCGCCGGCCGAAAGGTGAGGGTCCCGATGCGCTGGATGCCCCCGGAATGATGTTCGCCCGCCGCCTGCGCGAGCCGGTGATGCGGGGCGAGATCACCTGCTCTGTCCGCATCTGGCAGAAGCCGAAGGTCAAGGCCGGCGGCCGGTATGCGCTGGGCGGCGGTCACATCGAGGTGACGTCGATCCATGAGATTTCGCTGGCGGACGTGACGCCCGCGCTGGCCCTCCGGTCGGGGTTCGCCGGCGTGGTCGATCTGCTGAAGGTGGCGAAACACGGGCCGGGCGAGCGGGTGTTCCTCGTCGAGTTCGTCTACGACGGACCTGAGCCGCCAGGGGCAGGGTCATGAGCGATGTCCAGCCCGAGCACCTGACCGGAGTCTGGCAGGGGCTCTACATGTATCCGCTGGCCCTGGAGCCAGGGGCCTTCACCGCGACCCTGCTCGACATCGCAGGCGCGGTCAGCGGCTCGATCCACGAGATGTCGAATAACGACCATGGACCGAGGCGGCAGCTGAACGCCTCGGTCGATGGCGGCCGCGACGGTTCTTCCGTTCATTTCGTAAAGCAGTACGACGGCGCTGGCGGCGCCGGCTGGGACCACGCCGTCTACTACACCGGCGTGCTGTCAGCCGACCGCAGCGAGATCGAGGGCGTCTGGGACATTCCCGGCGTGTGGTCTGGGCGGTTCCTGATGATCCGTTCGCGCGCAGCGCCCACGGCCGCGCGTCGCCGAGCCTTCCAGAAGGCCTGACCGCCGGACCCTACGCCGCCGCCGGAACCGCCGCGTCGAACTCGGCCTGCCAGGCGGCCAGCTCCTGGCGGTTGTCGTGGTCCCAGGGATGGAAGCCGGGGCGGTACCAGGCGAAGTAGGTCTTCCAGCCGCGCATGAAGATGCCGGGCGTCCGCCAGACATAGCGGTCCACCGCCTTCAGCGCCGCCCTGGGCGCATAGCCGTCGGCCTCGAGCAGGCGCGCGGCGTAGCGGCAGATGTTGCGGGTAAACATGATGCTGACGAAGAACATCGCCCGGCAGCGGATCATGTAGCGCCTGAACGGCGACCAATCCTTTGTGACCGCCATGAACACGTCATAGGCGACGGCCTTGTGCTCGGTCTCCTCCATCGCGTGCCAGCGCCATAGGCGCTCCATGTCCGGGGCGGAGTCCTTGAAGATCTCCGGATTGGCCATGAACATGTCGGCCATCATCGCCGTGAAGTGCTCCAGGGCGATGGTGACGATCAGCATGGCCATCGGGCCCCGGTTCCGGGCGAAGGTGGTGCGCTGGCGGACCATGGCCTCGATCTCGTCGACGGGGTATTTGCTGCGGTCGATGGCGCCGTTCAGCCCGTGATGCTCGCGGGAGTGGATGGCTTCCTGGGCGATGAACCCCCTGGCGTCCTCAAGCAGCTTGCCCGACAGCTGGCCGCGATAGTTGCGCACCGCGTCCATGAACAGCCGCTCGCCGTCCGGGAAGGTCAGCGACAGGGCGTTGAACACCGCCGTCCCGACAGGATCGCCGCCCAGCCAGTGACCGGCGCCAGCCGGCTCGACGTCGAAACGGATGTCGCGGGGCAGGACCGGAACGTCGGCGGGGGTGGTCTTCAGGGTCATGGCGTCCGCGGGGAGGGAGGTCTAGGAAGGCGCATGTTGTCAGATTGGCCTTACCGACAAAAATGTCAATAGAGCGCCCCGCGAGAGTCCGCAGATCATCCGAAGCGGCGCGCGAGAACATTCTCGCCGCCTGCGAGGCGATCCTGCTGGAGAAGGGGCCGCAGGCGCTGAAGCTTGCCGACGTCGCCGCCGGCGCCGGCGTGGCGAACGCGACCGTGTTGCATCACTTCGGTTCGGTAGACGGCGTCCAGTCGGCGCTCATGACCCGGATGATCCGCCAGCTGGTCCAGCGGATCGCCGTCGACTTCGGCCAGCATCAGGACGCGGTCGGCCGGGTGGGCGCCGGGGCGCGGGCGCTGTTCGACGCGTTCGGCACGCGGGGTGGCGCGCGGCTGGCGGCCTGGCTGGAGCTGACCGGTGAAGCGCAGCGCATGACCGCCATCCGCCAGGCGGTGCAGGAGGTCTCCGCGCTGCGGGTGCAGCTGGACGGACCGCCGGATGACGGCGCGGTGCAGGATTTCATGCTGGTTTGCGTCAGCATGGCCCTCGGCGTCGGCCTGTTCGGAGCGACCCTTGCCGACCTGCTCGACAGGCCGCCCGAGCGCATCCGCGACATCGCGCTGGACCTCATCGAGGCGCGGATCCGGCAGGAGACGGGCGCACAGGGGTGATGAAGCGCAAGCAGGCTTCCGCCGCGAACATGTGAATTGCACTCATCGCACCCCCTGACTATTGTAATGCGACCTTAGGTGGTGCATGACCGAGCCTGAAATCCACGATCTCACACGGCAGTTGTTCTCCGAAGCCCTGAAGCAATTCGGCTTCGAAGACGTAGACGTGTGTATCGGGGTCGATGCGGACGGTGACGAGTTCCTGGACATCGCTGCTCGCTACGGAGCACGGGGAAGGCTCCCGACACCGCAAGCTTCGATCGCCGCGACGAGCCTGCTGCGTCAGGCGCTCCTCGCCCGAGGCGAGGAGAGGTTCCCCAATGTTCTGCATATCGGATCGGTCGCGGACGTGGCATGACGGTCGAACTGCTGGCGACGGCCCGCCGAATTCTTGGGGCGACAAAGCGAAAGCCCAGCCAGGCGGATCTTCGTCGCGCCATCAGCACGGCCTACTACGCGGCGTTCGATGCCCTGGCCCGGCAATGTGCAGACCAGTTGGTCGGCAGTTCTATGGCCAAGCGGTCGCTCCCCGAATGGTCACGCGTGTATCGTGCGTTGAACCACGGCAAGAGTGAAGCCGCGCTTGACGAGCTTGATCCGCAGCGCCGCGCCAAAGCGAGGCTCGGGCAGCCTTCGAGTGTCGACCAGCGTGTAAGAGCCTTCTGCGAAACCCTTGAAAAACTAAGGGTTCGGCGGCAGCAGGCCGACTACGACCCGCGCCCCTTGCAACTCCGGCGGGCCGATGTTGGTCTCCTTATCGATGAAGCCGAGGTTGCTGTGGATGATTTTCGTAATGCGCCCGCCGATCAGCGCCGGGCGCTGGCGTTCGCCTGCGTAGTCGCCCGACGCTGATCAGGCCCCCAGCATCC
>JBEIDC010000126.1:0-8099 GCA_040383665.1 Caulobacter sp. | reverse complement strand
CTTCGTCATCCTGAGGAGCGGCGCAGCCGCGTCGCGAAGGACGCAAAGCCAACTCGGCGCATGGGGAGACGCCGGGCACATCGGACCCAAAGCAATCAACGGTTGAGAATGCACTGTAAGTTCCGCAAGGTCTGCAGAAGCTAGGGAGACGCACATGAAGGAACTGCCGGCAATACTGGCGCGGGGGGAACGCGCGCGGCTCTTTCCCGTGCTTGCCGAAACGTCGAAGGAAGGCCGTACGCTTTCGATTTTCCTCGCTTGCTTCCAGAACGTAGACGAATTCAGCCGCTCCTTGCTGTCTACCTTGGGCGTACGAGCCGGCAGCAGAGCTCGGATCGAGACCTTCACTGAGGTGGAACTGAGGAAGGCGAACGGCGCCAGCAAATACCGTCCAGATGGTCTCATCCAGATCACGACCGGGTCAAAGGTCTGGTCTGCTTTGGTCGAGGCGAAAGTTGGGAACAATGAGCTCTACAGCGAGCAGATCGAAGCCTACTTGGAGCTCGCAAAGCTGAACGGAGTCGATGCGCTGATCACGCTGTCGAATCAGTTTGCGCCGCTACCCTCCCACCACCCGGTCGCCATCAGCAGCGTCGCACGCAAGAAGGCTGAGTTGTTTCATTGGTCCTGGATGCACGTTGTGACCGAGGCTGCTCTGCTGGTTTCCAATGGAGACGTCGCCGACAGGGACCAACAGATCATCCTACAGGAGATGAACCGCTTCTTGCTGGATGCCAGTTCAGGTGTGAAGGGCTTCGAACAGATGCCCGCCGCATGGACGGAGATGGTGGGCAAGGTCCAGGCTGGCGGGAAGATCCTCGCCAACGCAGAAGACACCAAGGAAGTGATCGGGGCTTGGCACCAGGAGGTCGGCGACCTCAGCCTCGTCCTCAGCCGGCTCTTGGAAACCGAGGTCCAGGTTCAGATGTCCCGCGCCCAGGCGGCCGATCCGGCGCTACGCCAGAAAGAGGCGCAAGCTGCCCTCTCCTCGGACGCCAAGCTTGAAACGACTCTGCTAATTCCCGACGCGGCCGCCCCTATTGAGGTGTCTGCGGACCTACGCAGCCGCTCGATCTCAGCTTCGATGTGGTTGCGCGCTCCGGATGACAAAAAAACCACCAAGGCGCGTCTCAATTGGCTGCTTGGGCAACTTCAGAAATCTGAACCCAGCGGCGTCCACATCAGAATGAACTGGCCTGGGAAGACAGCGGCAACCCAACACTCACTCAAAACACTCCGAGAGACGCCAGAGGTTGCGGACCGAGCTGGATCGGCCGTCACGTCATTCCGGGTATTGCTGGTCAAGGACCTCGGCGGCCGGTTCGCTCAACGGAAGAACTTCATCAGCGATCTCGAAGCCATGGTGTCGGACTTCTACAAACAGGTCGGCGTGAACCTCCGCGCCTGGCAAGCCAAGGCTCCGAAACTCAAGGCCGAGCCAGATGCTGTTACTCCCGAAGCGCTCAGAGAAGAAGCGGAGCAGGATGCACTCGGGCGCGAGGGATAGCCCCCCTCACCGCACCGGATCGACCCGCACCAGCAGGTCGAGATAGCCGTCGCGGATGCGGGTGCTGACCTTCGGGTTCACGCCCGGCAGCCGCACCATCCACATCGTCTGCACCGGTCCGGTGGAGTCGCGGTTCGGCTCGCCCTCCATGCCGAGGCAGGCGGTCAGCCGCCGGTCGAGCTCGGCCTTGATCTTCACGGCCGCGTCGGCCGGCAGGGGCGTCTTGCTCGAGCACATGTAGATCGGCGAGACGCTCAGCGTCGACACCGTGCAGTCCTGCAGCCCGCCGACCCGGACGCTGCCGACCGCCTCGAAGTCCTTCACCTCGCCGTAGAGCGAACGAAACCGCGGGGTCTCGTTTCCCGCCCCCATGATCCTGTAGACGGCCTCGCACACCACTTCTGCCCGGGCCGGCGTGGCGACGAGGGCGCACAGGGCGGCGAGTGTCAGAATGCGCATGGTCGGGCCCCCGATTGTCCAGGGATCGTCGCCCGGCCGGCGGTCGCCTGCATCATCAAAAGGGGGGTGACGGTTTGCCCGAGGCGCCGCGCTCGCCCTGTGACCGCCACCGGGAACGGCTTCGCGAAGCGGAGCTGGCCCTTATGCTGCCGAGGGACCGCTACCGGCCGGCGCCGGAAGCTGTCCCCAGCCGCGCGGTCAGCCAGGCCTCGAGCTTCTGCCCCGGCAGGGCGCCCGCCACGCGGTCGACGATCTGGCCACCCTTGAAGACCGCCAGGGTCGGGATGCTGGAGACATTGTACAGCCCGGCCAGGCCCTGGGCCGCGTCGACGTCGATCTTGATGAAGCGGGCGCAGGGCTCCAGCTCGCGGGCGGCGGCGGCGAACACCGGGGCGAAGGCCCTGCAGGGCCCGCACCAGGCGGCCCAGAAGTCGACGATCAGCGGCAGGTCGCTCTTGCCGAGGTGTTTCTCGAACCGCGCCTCGCTCAGCGCCACCGGCTCGCCGGTGAACAGCAGCCCCTTGCAGCGGCCGCACTTCGGCGCATCGGCCAGCCGCGCCGCCGGCAGGCGGTTGACCCCGTCACAGTGCGGGCAGACGACGTGCAGCGCTTCGCTCATGGTCAGATAATGGGCAAGGCGGCTCAGGGTTCAATGACCGGCTCGGGTCTGGCAGTCTGACCGCCATGGCCGACACCCTCGTCACCGTCCGCATTCGCCTGGTCACCCCGCCCGCCGGGGTGATGTTCTCGCTGCAGGAGGGCGACGCCACGCCGGTGGGCGCGGTCTGGTCGACCGGCGCGGACCTGGTCTTCGACGCGCCGGTCCGGGTGGCCGAGGGCCCGAAGGGTCTGCGCTTCCTTGGCCCCTACGTCCGCGCCGAGGGCCAGCGGCGCTTCATCTACTACCGCTCGGGCCAGCTGGCCGGGCAGCACGACACCGCCTGGAGCCGGCGCGGCAAGGTCTTCCTGACCGACATTCCCGAGGCCCTGGTTCATGACGCCGTCGCGACAGGCCGACTGCTGGCGGCGTCCTTTCCAGGCGCCGCGAAGGACGGGGGCCCCAGCTGCGCCACCGTCCGGCCGTTGGCGGGATGGTCGCCGGGCTGAGGCCCTGCGCGATTCGGTCGCGCCCATTCTCGGCAGGGAGAACCTTGTTCTGTCACAGTATGTCGTGAATGTGCGAGGCCGTGAAACCGCTCCTGAAAAAACGCCTGCCGCTGGCCGCCGCCCTGGTCCTGACGATCGCCGCCATGGCCTTCGCCGTCGTCGGCCTGAGGGACGACGACCGGGCGGCGGCGAGACAGATCGCCGCCTCGCCGCCCAACGCCGCCGGCGCCTTCAGCGGCGTCTCCGGACCGCGCCTGCCTCAGTAGTAGAAGCGCTCCTCGACGATCCTGCCGTCCGCCACGGTGTAGATCGCGACCTCCTCCATCTTCGAACGCTCGCCGGTCGGCTTGAAGGTCACGTCCATGCGGAAGGTCACCGCGAAGGCGTCGCCGTTCACATAGGGGCCCTCGCAGTCGAAGCCGTGGATCTCGTGGTTGTCGGCCCACCAGGCGCCCTTGCCGCGCACGGCGTCGATGCCCTCGGCCCGCTGCATGTCGCCGGGCGCGGCCCCCAGGCTGACGACAGCGGCGCTCCAGTACGCCTCGCCGGCCTCATCGAACCGGCCGGCCTTGCAGAGGGCGGTGAAGGCGTCGGCGATATCCTTGGTGGTGGTCATGGGAAGCTCCTGTTCCGGTGAGCCGCCACCGTGACAGACCCCTGCTGCCACCTGATGACAGCATGGCGCCATGCCCCCTAGCCTTCCCCCCTGCCCGCGCCTACCTTCAGCCTCATGGCCCGTTCCCCACAGAGTCCGGCAGGCGTCGAGGACGTCTCCGCCGCCTTCATCCATGACCTGGCGAACGCGACGACGCCGGCGATGTGGGCGCCGCACCGGCCCGCGCGGCCGGCCAAGTCGCAGGGCGGCATCCCGTTCCGGCTGGTCAGCGACTACGAGCCGGCCGGGGACCAGCCCACCGCCATCCGCGACCTCGTCGCCGGCATCCAGGAGCGCGAGCACGACCAGGTGCTGCTGGGCGTCACCGGCTCGGGCAAGACCTTCACCATGGCCAAGATCATCGAGGCGACGCAGCGCCCGGCCCTGATCCTGGCCCCCAACAAGACCCTGGCCGCCCAGCTCTACAGCGAGTTCAAGAGCTTCTTCCCCGACAACGCGGTCGAGTATTTCGTCAGCTACTACGACTACTACCAGCCGGAGGCCTATGTGCCCCGGACCGACACCTTCATCGAGAAGGACTCCAGCCGCAACGAGCAGATCGACCGCATGCGCCACGCGGCCACCCGCTCGATCCTGGAGCGGGACGACGTCATCGTCGTCGCCTCGGTCAGCTGCATCTACGGCATCGGCTCGGTGGAGACCTATACGGCGATGACCTTCTCGCTGGAGGTCGGCCAGAAGGTCGACGACCGCCAGGTCGCCGCCGACCTGGTCGCCCAGCAGTACAAACGCAACGAGGCCGCCTTCGAGCGCGGCACCTTCCGCAAGCGCGGCGACACCATCGAGATCTTCCCCGCCCACTACGAGGACCGCGCCTGGCGCATCCAGATGTTCGGCGACGAGATCGAGGCCATCGCCGAGTTCGACCCCCTGACGGGGAAGAAGACCCAGGACCTGGCGGAGGTGAAGATCTACGCCAACAGCCACTACGTCACGCCGCGCCCGACGCTGCGCCAGGCCATCACCCACATCAAGGACGAGCTGAAGGACCGCCTCGACTGGCTGGTCGCCAACGGCAAGCTGCTGGAGGCCCAGCGGCTGGAGCAGCGCACCCGCTTCGACATCGAGATGATGGAGACCACCGGCAGCTGCGCCGGCATCGAGAACTACAGCCGCTACCTGACCGGCCGCCGGCCCGGCGAGCCGCCGCCGACCTTCTTCGAATACATCCCCGACAACGCTCTCTTGTTCGCCGACGAGAGCCACCAGACCATCCCGCAGATCGGGGCCATGTACCGTGGCGACTACCGCCGCAAATGGACCCTGGCCGAGTACGGCTTCCGCCTGCCCAGCGCCATGGACAACCGCCCGCTCAAGTTCGAGGAGTGGGAGGCCATGCGCCCGCAGACGGTGCACGTCAGCGCCACCCCCGGCCCCTGGGAGATGGACAAGGCCGGCGGCGTCTTCGCCGAACAGGTCATCCGCCCCACCGGCCTGATCGACCCGCCGGTCGAGGTGCGCCCGGTGGCCAAGGGCGGCGCCAGCCAGGTCGACGACGTCATCGCCGAGGCCCGCGACTGCGCCCTGCGCGGCTACCGCACCCTGGTCACCGTCCTGACCAAGAAGATGGCCGAGGACCTGACCGAGTTCATGCACGAGCAGGGCTTGCGCGTGCGCTACATGCACAGCGACGTCGACACCCTGGAGCGGATCGAGATCATCCGCGACCTGCGCCTGGGCGCCTTCGACATCCTGGTGGGGATCAACCTCCTCAGGGAGGGCCTGGACATCCCCGAGTGCGGCCTGGTCGCCATCCTCGATGCCGACAAGGAGGGGTTCCTCCGCAGCGAAACCTCCCTGATCCAGACCATCGGCCGCGCCGCCCGCAACGTCGACGGCAAGGTCATCCTCTACGCCGACAGCATCACCGGCTCCATGGAACGGGCCATGGCCGAGACCAGCCGCCGGCGCGAGAAGCAGGTGGCCTACAACACCGAGCACGGCATCACGCCCGAGAGCGTCAAGAGCCGCATCAAGGACATCCTGGCCAGCCCCTACGAGAAGGACCGCGTCACCGTCGACGTCGGCGTCGCCGAGGACGCCCGGCCGTTCATGGGCTCCAACTTCCAGGCCACCCTGCGCGACCTCGAAGGCAGGATGCGCGAGGCCGCCGGCAACCTGGAGTTCGAGACGGCCGCGCGCCTGCGCGACGAGATCAAGCGCCTGAAGATGCTCGACCTGGAGTTCGCCAACGACCTGCTGACGGCGGAGGGCGAGACGGCGGACGCGTCCGTGCCGAAGCGGGAGCGGAAAGCGGCCCGGGCGGACGCGCAGGAGCGGTTTCGGAAGGGGCGGCTCTGACCCCCTGATCCCGTGTTCCCGGCGAAGGCCGGGATCCATGAAGCCGAACCGGAGCGTCGGGCGCTTCCGTCTACTCAGAAACGGGGACCCACACTCTTCTCCGCCGCCCCCTTCTCTCTCACCCGAACGCTGGCAGCCCCCGCTTCGCCAGCAGTTCCACCATCGCCGACCGGGTGACGCCCAGCCGTCGCGCGGTGGCGTCGATGGCGGCCAGGACGCCGGAGTCCAGCGACAGGTTGGCCTTCACCGGCCGGCCGAGATCACGGATCAGCGGCACGGTCGCGTAGAGCACCTCGCCCGTGTCGGGATCGGTCTCCGCTTCCGCGCGCACGGCCTCCATCGACCGGGGAACCGGCGCGGTGCCGCCCTGGGCCTCGATGGCCTCCATCCAGTCGCGCAGCCCCTCGGCGGCGTTATCGAGCGCATCCTCGATGGTGTCGCCCATGCCGTAACAGCCGGTACAATCGGGTATGACCACGCCGAAGGCGCCGGGCTTGCCGTCGACCAGGGCGACATAGCGGGTCATTGAACATCTCTCCTGGCGCATAATCTACCAGCCGGCGACCCGGGCCAGGTCGCGGGCGATCCCGGGCGACAGGGTCCTGTGACGCGGCAGGGCGAAGACGAGGCCCCGCGCCGGATGCCGGAAGATGTCGTGCTTGCCGCCGCCCTCATTGATCCAGCCCTCGCGTTCGAGCCGCCTCACGACTTTGGCGCGTGACGTTTCCGGGATCGGCATCCACGCCCTCTCCATGCGTATATTTATGCGCCCGGCGCAAGCGCGCAAGGGGCTTGCGCTGAATCTTCGACTATGGATCTATGGTTTATAGTATACATCCTATGATTGCGCCCTCAATGCCGACATTCACCGTCCTGTCCCGCGTAGATGCCTACGTCGACTACGTCGCCGAGGTGGAAGCAGACTCGGCCGAGGAGGCCGTCCATCTCGCCTATGAAGGCGACCCGTCCGTGACGTGGCTGGAGCGTGGCGTCACCGAGTTCGACGCCCGCCGGGTGGTCGCCCTGGACGACGACGGCGAGGAAATAGAGGACACCGCGCGCGGTAAGGGCTGATTAGGTAACCCGGTACACTCTCCGCTGCATGGCGGGGGATGACGACAGCTGGAGCAACCTCGGGTTCGCCGAGGAACAGGCGGTGTTCGTCAGCGCCTCGCAGAATGCTCGCGTGCTGTCGGAAGGCTGGATCGCCGAGCACATGTTCTGCCCGGCCTGCGGCGCGGATCGGCTGGACGCCACGGCCAACAACACGCCTGTTGCCGACTTCCGCTGCGCGAGCTGCCACGAAGAGTTCGAACTGAAGGCCAAGAACGGCCGGCTCGGGCGCAAGGTGGCGGACGGCGCCTATGGCGCGATGACCGCGCGGCTCAAGTCGGCGACCAGCCCCAACCTGCTGGCCATGGGCTACGACAAGGCGCGGATGCAGGTCCGCGACCTGATCATCGTGCCGAGCCACTTCTTCACCCAGACGATCATCGAGCCGCGCAAGCCGCTGGGTCCGCACTGTCGCCGCGCCGGCTGGCAGGGCTGCAACATCCTGCTCGGCGACGTCCCGGCGGCGGGCCGCATCGACCTGATCCGGCAGGGCGTCCAGACCCCAAAGGCCGCAGTGCTCGACCAGTGGCGCGCGACGCGGTTCATTCGCGACCTGGGCCAGTCGGCCCGGGGCTGGCTGCTGGATGTGATGAAGGCTGTCGAGGATATCGGCAGGCCGGAGTTCACGCTGGACGACGTCTATGGGTTCGAGGGGCGCCTGGCGGCGCTCTATCCGGGCAACAACAACGTCCGGCCGAAGATCAGGCAGCAGCTTCAGGTTCTGAGGGATCAGGGCTTTCTGGAGTTCTCCGGTCGCGGCGAGTACCGCCTGCGACGGATGGTTTGACCCCCACCACCCCTTCATCTCTTGCCGTGACGGTCGCCGGGCGGTCCAGGGCGGCCCGCCAACACGGGCCTGCGGCCCGCCGCGGCGCGGCCGCGCGGCGCGCGGGGTCGGCGGACGGACCAGGACCGTCCGGCACGCGGGCCTGCCTG
>JBEIDC010000125.1:0-8376 GCA_040383665.1 Caulobacter sp. | reverse complement strand
GGCTGTATCCCTAGAGCATGCCCGGGTCAGATGGAATCATCTGACCCGGATCAGCATGCTCTGGATTCAAACACTTAGAGCGCGTTCGGGCGGCGGAACCGCGTACACTTCCGCCTAACGCGCTCTAGCGGCTGTCGAACAGCGCCCGCAGGCGAGGGTGGCCGAGCAGGGGGGCCAGCAGCCGGTCCATCTCGGCGGGATCGTCCGGAACGACCGCCCCCCGTTCGTCGGCGATCACGATATCGGCCAGTCGCCGCGACGGCTCTATAAGGCGCTCGTGCGCCGGCCTGACCGTCGCGAGATACTGACCGATCACGGAGTCCGCCGTCCGGTCGCGTTCCCGCTGGTCGCGGATCAGGCGACGGATGAACCGGACATCGGCCGGAGTGTCGACGAACACCCGCAGATCGAACAGCGCGGCCAGCGCCGGGGTGCAGAGCAGATGCGCCCCTTCGACGACGATGACCGCGCCGGGCTCCAGCCGCTCGGTCTCGGCCTTCCGGCGATGGGTCGAGAAGCAGTAGACCGGTCCCTCGACGACCCGGCCGGCCCTCAGCGCCCGCAGGTGTTCGGCCAGCAGGTCATGATCCTTGGCCGAGAGGTCGTCGAAGTCGAAGGTCGCCGCGTCAAAGCCCGGCTGGCCGCCCCAGTCCCCGTAGTAGGCGTCCTCGATCACCATCCGCACGACGCCGTCCGGCAGTCGCGCCTGAAGCGCGGCGGCCAGGGTGCTCTTGCCCGAGCCGGAGCCGCCGGCGACGGCGATAAGCAGGGGCGGGAGGGCTTCAGCGTGTCGGGCTTCAGTCATGTCGTCGGCTTATGCCGGAGTTGGTGACGGGCGTCGACACGCGCCCGGCAAGGCCGCAACGGCCTTTTCCCGCTTCGCGCGCGCCACATTGTGCATCGCCGCGGGAGGCTGCTAGGGTCGCTGCAGCAACGAAAACGAGGGAGAGACCACGTCCATGCAAGGCCTGATGCAGCATTCGGCGCTTACGGTCGACACGATCCTGGATCACGCCAAACGCTGGCACGGAGACCGCGAGGTCGTCACCCGCTCGGTCGAGGGACCGATCGTCCGCACCACCTACGGCCAGATTCATGACCGCGCCAAGCGGCTTTCGAACGCGCTCATCGGCATGGGCGTGCGGGTCGGGGACCGGGTCGCCACCCTGGCGTGGAACAGCGGACGGCACATGGAAGCCTGGTACGCGATCATGGGGATCGGCGCGGTCTGCCACACCCTCAATCCGCGCCTGCATCCCGAACAGATCGCCTGGATCATCAATCACGCCGAAGACCGCATCATCTTCGTCGACCTGACCTTTGTCCCGATCCTCGAGGCGATCCTGGCCCACTGCCCGTCGGTCGAGCATGTCGTGATCATGACCGACAAGACCCACATGCCGCCCTTCCAGATCAAGGGCGTGCCGACCATGAAGTGGCAGGGCGCGCACACCTTCGAGACCCTGATCGACGGCAACTCGGCCGACTGCGCCTGGGGCGGCTTCGACGAGAACACCGCAGCCGGCCTCTGCTACACCTCCGGCACCACCGGCGATCCCAAGGGCGTGCTCTACTCGCACCGCTCCAACTACATCCACACCCTGGTCGGTCTTCAGGCCGACGTGCTCGGCGTCTCGGCGACGGACACGGTCCTGCCCGTGGTGCCGATGTTCCACGCCAACGCCTGGGGGATCGCGTTCGCCGGTCCCGGCACCGGCGCCAAGCTGGTCATGCCGGGCGCGAAGATGGACGGCGCCTCGATCCATGAGCTCCTCGAAACCGAGAGCGTCACCTTCTCCGCCGCCGTGCCGACCGTTTGGCAGATGCTGCTGCAGCATCTGGACGCCACGAACGGCAAGCTGAGCACGCTCAAGAAGGTGGTCATCGGCGGCTCGGCCTGTCCCGAGAGCATCATCCGCGGCTTCCACGACCGCTACGGCGTCGACGTGCTGCACGCCTGGGGCATGACGGAAACCTCGCCGCTGGGCACGCTGGGTTCGCCCAACGCCCGCGTGGCCGGCCTCTCCTACGACGAGCGCATGGCCTACAAGCTCAAGCAGGGCCGCCCGCCGCTCGGCATCGACCTGAAGCTGACCGACGACGCCGGGACCGAGCTGCCGCATGACGGCAGCACCTTCGGCCACCTGCTGGTCAAGGGTCCGTTCGTGGTCCGGGAGTACTTCAAGGGCGCCGGCGGCAAGATCCTCGACGACGAGGGCTACTTCGATACGGGCGACGTCGCCACGATCGATCCCGAAGGCTTCATGCAGATCACCGACCGCGCCAAGGACGTCATCAAGTCCGGCGGCGAGTGGATCAGCACCATCGACATCGAAAACATCGCCATGGGTCATCCCAAGGTCGAACTGGCGGCGGTGATCGGCGTACTGCACCCCAAGTGGGACGAGCGGCCGCTTCTTCTGATCAAGCTGAAGCCCGGCGAGACGGCGACCAAGGAAGAGATGCTGCAGTTCCTGGTCGGCAAGATCGCCAAATGGTGGATGCCGGATGATGTCGCCTTCGTGGACGACATCCCGCTGGGCGCCACCGGCAAGATCGACAAGAAGCTGATCCGCGAGCGGATGAAGGACTATGTCCTGCCCGCAACGCCGGTGCTGGTCGCCGCGGCGGCCGGGGCGGCGACCATCGCCGAACGGGCCGCGCCGGACCCGGTGCTGCATGCGCCAGAGCCGGTGGAGGTCGAGGATCCTTCGGGAAAATCTGAGGCCCCGACGAGCACGGCAGCCGTCGGGGCCGAAGAGCACCCTCAAGCCGAGACCCTGTCCGACACAACGGCGGCCGAACCGGTCGCCGAGCCGATGGCGCGTGCGTCCGCCGACGGCGTGATCGACGCCGAATTCGAACCGATCGAACCCGCGCCGCCGGCCGAAGGCGAGCGGGCGGACCTGACCGCCTGGTCGCCGTCCGACGAGGCGGGTGGCGACGTGCCGCCGCCGCTGCCCAGCATGCCGGACATGACCCCGGTGGGCGCGGCCCTGGCCGCCGCCGCGGCCGCGGAAGCCGCGTCACTCACCTTTCCGAAGTCCCTGAAGGAACAACCCGCCAAGGCGTCGAAGGACGCCGAGGCGCCGGCCTCCTACGAGGAGTCGCCCCTCTGGCTGGCCTCGCCCACGGCGGACAGCCGTGGCAAGGGCAAGGCCGGGAAGGTCGACAAGAAGAAGCCCGCCGGCTGGGCCAACGGCTATCTCAACCTCGCGCTGGTGGCGGCGCTGGCTCCGACCGCCCTGGTGCTCGCCGGCGCGGCCGGGATGCAGCTGAACCTCTGGGATCAGCAGATCGGCATCGTCGCCATGCTGCAGAACGGCGCCACGCCCTCGCTGGGCTGGGCCCCGGCCGCGGCGCTGGTCAGCGCCCTGACCAGCGTGCTGGGGCTGCTCGTGGCCACGTTCGGCGGCTTCTCCAGGCTGTGGGGCAAGGCGCTGCTGGCGCTGGCCATCACCGCCGCGACCTGGGCCGCGCTGATCGCCCTCCAGTCCTACGCGGCGAGGATGCCGCCGCTGGCCGATGTGGCCACGGACTGGTCCGAGCCGCTGATGTTCTCGCCGGCGATGCTGGCGGCGCGCGGTCCGGCGGCAAACTATGTCGAAGCCCAGCCCGTCCTGCCGATCGGCTCGCGCTTCTATGCCGGGCGACCGGTGGGCGAGGTCAACGCCGAGACCTGTCCCCACGCTCGACCCGCCGTTCTGGGTGTTGCGCCGCAGCAGGCCTATGCCGCGGCCAGGGCCGCGGTGCAGGCCGCCGGCTTTGCGCTGGTCCATGAGGATCCTGCCGCCGGACGACTGGAGGCCACGGGCGCGGACCTTCTCTACGGCCTGAAGCGCGACGTCGTGGTGCGGGTGAAGCCGGAGGGCGCCGGCGCCCGCGTCGACGTCCGTTCGGTCAGCCGCAGCGAAAGCCGTGACCTGGGGGCCAACTGCCGCCAGATCGGAACGCTGCTGTCGGGCCTGTCCGGCTAGCCCTTCAGCGCATACTCGCTGTCGAGGCCCGGAGCGCCGTCGGCGCTGAGCCGGCCTTCCCTGACCAGATGCAGGGTGTGGGCCAGCACCGAATGGGCCGCCGCGGGGTGCAGGCGCGGGTCCACGTCCTTGTAGAGCAGCGGAACCATCGCCTTGATGCGCGTCAGGCCCTGGCCGATCGCCGCCAGGATCTGCGCCTCGCGATTGCGGCGGTGGTCGATATAGGCCTGCACGAACGGACCCGGTTCGGTGATGGCGGGGCCGTGGGTCGGCCAGAGCGTCGCGAAATTCCTCGCCTTGATGCGGTCGAGACTGGCGAAATAGTCGCCCATGTCGCCGTCCGGCGGGCTGATCACCGTTGTCGACCAGCCCATGATGTGGTCGCCGGAGAACAGGGTGTTCTCCTCGTGCAGCGCGTAGCAGATGTGGTTGCTGGTGTGGCCCGGCGTGGCGATGGCCTCGATGGTCCAGCCGTCGCCCTGGATTGTCCCGCCGTCGCAGACCCCGACATCGGCGACGAAGCCGCGGTCATCGCCCGCCTCCATCCGCAAGTCGCTGTCCTCGCCGAGCGGTCCCGTCAGTGGGCAGCCGTAGGTCGTGGCGCCGGTCAGCGCCTGCAGGGGCCTGGCCAGGGGTGAGTGATCGAGGTGATTGTGCGTGACGAAGATGTGGGTGATCCGCTCGCCCTGCGTGGCGGCCATGATCGCCTGCAGATGCTCGTCCATGTCTGGACCCGGATCGATCACGGCCACCGAGTCCCCGGCGCCGATGATATAGGTGCCGGTGCCCAGGAAGGTGAACGGTCCCGGGTTCCTGGCGACGACGCGCCGGATCAGCGGGGTCACCTGCTCGCAGACGCCGTATTCGAACTTCAGGTCCCTGACGAACGGTATCATCCGCGCCCCCTTGCCGATTCTATTCTGACCATATCGCCCAGCGCTCTCGACAGGATTGCGACAGCCCGCATCTTCTGGGTCCAGGGCAGCCGCAGCGGCGGCATGTCGGTCTTGTTGACATCGACGATGTAGAGCCGTCCGTCGGTCCGGTCGCGCAGGATATCCAGCCCGCCCCAGTCCAGCTTCATCGCCGCGCAAAAGCGGCCGATCACGGCCAGTTCCTCGGCGCTGAAATGCGCCTGTGGGCCTGTCAGGGCGACGGTGGTGTTGTAGTTGGCGAACCGGTCTCGCAGCGGGCGCCGCTTGACGAAGGTCAGGGCCGGCGCGCCGCCGACGCAGGGCGTGCGCAGATCGACCACCTGGTCGCCGTCGCTGTTGTCGATCACCCGCTGGTAGACGCGGCCGGGCAGGGCGGCGGTCGGACACTGGACGATGCGGCCGTCATGCGCGCCGTTGACCTCGCCCTTCTCGACGGCGGGACCAGTGTGGACGGTGGGATCGATCGCCAGCGAATAGCCGAAGACCTCCTCGAACACCTGGGCGACGCGGGTCTTGGAAACGTCGGCGCAGTCGAAGTTGAGGCGAACGGCATGGTCGCAGGCCGGCGGCTGGCCGAAGGTCGAGTCCTCGAAATAGAAGGCCGCGTCAGCCTCGGCCGGAGACCGGGCGAAGCGCACCCCCGACCAGCAGGCGGCGAGCCAGAGCAGGTACCAGGGGCGGGGTCGGTCGGGCGCGAACCAAATCGAGGGTCCGTTCCCGGCCAGCGAGGCCGCGAAGCCCTTGAGCCGTACGGGGACGTAGTAGGTCAGCCAGATCAGGACATCGAGGATCAGGGCGCGGTCCAGCGCGACGTCCGCGCCGGTTGTCCGGACCTTCACGCGGCCGCCCTCGAACTCGAAATCGGACGTCCAGAACGCGCCGGCCATCGATGGTCCCTGTGCCGCCCCCGCAGCCGAATACCGCAGTTAACTAGCCCGATTTGGATCACGGACAAACGACTTGCCCGTGAGCGGCGCGTGATCGGCGGCGCGGTTTCGCGCGGCGCGCTTCTTGCGCTCCAGGCCCTCAAACAGGTTCGAGGGGCTCAGAATGGCCGAAGACGTCGCGATCTTTGTCTCAAAACGGTTCCAGCGGATGGCCTTCGCCTTCCTCTGCCTGATGACGGCGCAACTCGTCCTGGCCAGCTGCGAGCCGGAGCCCGTCGCCATGGGCGCGGCGAGCGTGCAGGCGCAGACGACGCTGGGCGGCGGCTAGGGCTTCGGCCGGTCCGGTGGAGCTGGCGGTGTCCAGCCGCGTCGGCCCCGCGGGCTCGTGCCCGTCCAGCGCTTGAAGGCGCGGGAGAACGAGGCCGGGTCAGAAAAGCCCACGAGATAGGCGGTCTCGCTGACCGACACCTTCTGGCCGTCGAGATAGTGGATCGCCATGCGCCGGCGCAGGTCATCGACCAGGGCCTCGTAACCAATCCCGTCCGCCTTGAGGCGGCGGTACAGGGTCTGGCGGCTCATCCCCAGTTCACCCGCGACTTGGTCCATTCCCGGCGCGCCGGTGTGGAGAGACGGTATCAGCAGGCGCTCGACCCGGCGGCGGATGCCGTCGTCGTCCTCGAGACTGTCGAGCAAGGCCTGGGCGTGACTGCTGAGGATGCCGAAGACGTAGCTGTTGGGCGCGTGCAGCGGCAGGTCCAGCCACGCCGGATCGATCATCACCGCGTTGACGTCGCTGCCGAAGGTGACGGGAACGCCCATGACGCGTTCATACTCTTCGGCATAGGCGGGTGCGGGGTGAGTGACGTGGACCGCCCGGGCGAAGACCGCTTCCGGAAAGTACCGGGCCGATTCCGCGACGAAGCGGGACCAGGTCTCCTCGGTCAGTTCCGGGAAGCTGTCGGGGTCCAGTCGCGTGTCGATCATCCACAGGCCGTTGTCGCGGGGCTCGACCTGGAAGCGGTCCGCGCGACCAGGGATGTCCAGTTCCGCCACCAGCCGTCCGAAGCGGTTCAACTCGCCCAGCGCCGCCCCCATGGTCGGGGCCGCGTGACAGATCAGTCCTACGACAGAGACATCGCGCAGGTCCGCCGCCTGCCCCAGATGCAGCGCCAGCGCCGGATCCCCCGTGAGGTCCTTTGCAGCCCGCATCAGCGCGATGTAGCGGGCATAGGGGACGCGGGCGTCGGGATCGTTGAGATCGTCCGGAGCGATCCCCGCCCGTTCAGCCAGCACCATCGGGTCGGCGCCGCGCGATATCGCGAAGCGCATCAGATTCCCCGCATAGCCAGCCGAGACCGTGGGCGCCGCCATCGTTCCTGTCTCCTGGCGTCGAAAGCCAAGTTTTTGATCGCCGGCGTCATGGGCCGGACCGGCGCTGCCTCGCTAAATCTCGCGACTTGAAGGCGGCGCCCCGCGCGAGTTTCGCGGATTCCCCGACCTTCCGAAAGGACCGTGATGACTGCTGCCATTCCGGACAGGCAAAACCCGTCCCCTCGGCTTGCCGACCGTATTCTGAAGGCCTCCGGCGTGTTCTGGTTTTCTGTGGCCGTGGCCGGGCAGGCGGCGTTCGTCCTCTACATCGGCCTGTTCTACGGTCGGTCGGCCATGGCCGGCGACTACGGCCGCTGGAACGACGTGCTGGTCGGCGGCTGGCGGGCAGGGGACTTGATCGGCAACGGCACCCTGGCTCTGCACCTGCTGCTGGCCGCCGTCGTCACCGTAGGGGGGCCGCTTCAGCTGATCCCGGCGATTCGCCGCCGCTGGCCGGTGTTCCACCGCTGGAACGGGCGGATCTACATGGTCACGGCCATCCTCGCGAGCCTGGGCGGGCTGTACCTGACCTGGACGCGCGACGGGGCCGGCGAGCTCGCGATGCAGGTCGGCATCAGCCTGAACGGGGTCCTGATCCTCGTCTGCGCGGCCATGGCCTGGCGCCTCGCCCTCGAGAAGCGGTTCGACGCGCATCGACGCTGGGCGATGCGCACCTTCCTGCTGGTCAGCGGCGTGTGGTTCTTTCGCGTGGGCCTGATGGCCTGGGTGCTGGCCAACCAGGGCCCGGTCGGCATCGGCGAGGACTTCGACGGACCGTTCGTCCGCTTCCTCGCCTTCGGCTGCTACCTCATTCCGCTTGCCGGGCTGGAGCTCCACTTCCGCGCCGCGCGCGCCGGAGCGGCAAGCAAGCTGATCACCGCGGGGGTGGTGAGCGGGATGACGCTGGTCATGGCGCTGGGCATCGTCGGCGCGATGATGGGAATGTGGCTTCCCCGGGTGATCTAGGTGTCGAAGCTATGAAGGTTGTTCACCCGGGGCCGGGTTGAGAGAGTGGGGTTGCGAAGCTCCAACCTCTGAACCGGGAGACCCCGGATGAACGTCCACAAGAATGCCCGTCTGACACCGTCTGGTCGAGCCTTGATGGCTGATCGCGTGGAGAGCGGCTGGCCGATGAAGGCAGCGGCTGAAGCGGCGGGGGTGTCCCGGCGAACCGGTTACAAGTGGCTGGGCCGGCATCGTCTCGGG
>JBEIDC010000124.1:0-8422 GCA_040383665.1 Caulobacter sp. | reverse complement strand
GGGGGAGGGAGAGGGATCACAACACCCGCACCCTCGGCTCCCGCCCCGTGCGGCCCAGCATCAGGTCGGTCAGCGCCCAGACCAGGGCGTCGGCGCGGTCGGGGCTTTCGCGGGCGCCGCAGCCGAGGGCCATCAGCTCCTCTTCCAGCGCCGGGAAGGCGCGGCAGTGGATGACACGGCCCTGTTCGTAGAGGGCCGCCACCGGCTCGGCGCGAGCGCGCTTGCTGTAGCGGGCGTGGACCATCCGCACCGGGCAGGGCGGGTCGGCCCCGGCCAGCACGCTTCGCACCATGTCGCCGCCCTGGTTGCCTTCGGCCACGATGGCCGACGCCCCCAGCGCGCGGGCCAGGTCGACGGCGCGCACGGCCCAGCCTCGCGGCGTCAGGCCCTGCACCGTCTCGTCGGCCAGCACGAAAGCGCGGTCGCCCAGCCGGCCGGCCGCGACGATGCCGCAGGCGTCGCCGCCCGCCGTGGCCGGCGGGTCGACGGCCACCACGATCCGGTCGAGCCTCGGCGGCCGGGCGCCGCGACAGCGGGCCAGGTCCTCGGCCCGCCACAGGGCGCCCTCGCCCTCGACGACCTGCCCCTCCAGTTCCTGCGCCGCCAGCCGGGTGCCGCCGTAGAGGCCCTCCAGATGGGTCAGGAAGCCGGGCGACAGGTTGTGGGCGTTGGTCAGGGTCGGCAGGCGGGACTCCATCATCCCGGGCTCCTTCAACAGGGCGCGCAACGCGGCGATCGGCCGGGGCGTGGTGCTGACCAGCAGCCGGGGATCCTCGCCCAGCCGCAGGCCGAAGCGCAGCATCGCCAGGGTCTCGCCCGGCGAGGGCCAGGCGCAGAACTCGTCGGCCCAGGCCACCTCGAACTGAGGGCCGCGCAGGCTGTCGGGGTTCTCGGCGGAGAAGCAGTAGGCCAGCGCGCCGTTGCGCCAGCTGATGCGGCGGCGCGCCTTTTCGTAGCGCGGCCTGAAGTTTGCGGGCGACAGCGCCCGGATGCCGGACGGGCCCTCGATCATCACCTCGCGGATCTGGTCGAAACTGGCCCCGACCAGCGCCATCCGCCGGCCGTCGAGCGCCTGCTCCACGATCCAGCCGGCGCCGAGCCAGGTCTTGCCCGAGCCCCGTCCGCCCAGCGCCAGCCAGGTCGACCAGTCGCGCCGGGGCTCACGCTGCGCGGGGTTGGTGTTCGTGCGCCAGCTCTTGCGGAAGACCTCCGTCTCGCCGGGCGTCATCAGCCATCGCCGGTCCTCCGGCGTCCAGGTGCTGACGTAGGCGTGCCAGTCGCTCGTCGATCTCCCGGTGCTTTCTCTCCAGGGCTTCCGGATCGTCCAGTCGCTCACGCATGCCATCCTCATTGTCTTCCGAAGGCCGCAAGGCCTCGCGCGCCGCGGCGTCCAACTGGAGGATCTTCCGCGCCGCCGACGCCATGTTGCCGGTCATGCGGACGCGGCGGTCCCTCTCGACCGTGCTGTCCGCCGGCGGCTGGGCGCGGGCGTCGCGGTGCAGGTCGCGCAGGTCCTGCTCCAGGTCTTCTGCAAAGCCCTCGAGCATCGCCGCCCCTCCGGGATTTGTGGTTGATGCCCAAACCATAGGGGACCACCGCGCCGGGCGGATCGAATGTCGCGAGAAAGATTCAAGCCTTTGACAAGGCTTGTTTTTCTTCGGGATAGCCGGAGGATTGAGGGTGATCTATCCCCCTGTCCGGCGGGCTTTGCCGTCAGTAGGGGATAGCTTCGCCGGCCGGAATCTGCGCCGCCGGACGCCGCGAGCCCGGCAGGGCGGCGGGGTCGGTGCGGCCAGGCTCTCCCGGGACGCCGGGCGCGTCGGGATAGGTCGGGACAGCCGGGACATCGCCGGCCTGCGGCTCCAGGCTTTCGGCGGCCCGGGCGAAGTCGCTGGCCAGCTCGCCGTAGAACGGGTTGCGGGGGTCGTCCTCGGTTTCCGGGATCGGGTCGGGCAGAAGCCAGTCGAAGTCGCGGGCCTCCTTGCCGACATGGGCCTCCATCATGAACCGCCGCCAGATGGTCGAGGGAATGCCCCCGCCGGCGACCTTGTTCATCGGCCTGTCGTCGTCGTTGCCGACCCAGACGCCGGCGATGTAGTCGGGCGTGAAGCCGACGAACCAGGCGTCGCGCCAGTTCTGGCTGGTGCCGGTCTTGCCGGCGGCCGGACGACCGAAGGCGGCCCGCGTGCCGGTGCCGCGCTCCAGGACGCCCTTCATCATCTTCACCATCATCGAGGCGTTGGCGATGTCGTAGACCGGCGTTCCGGCGGTTTCGGAATGGGTGAACAGCGGCTCGCCGCTGACCGTGGTGATGCTTTCGATGATGTAGGCCGGGCGGCGCTGGCCGCCGAGCTGGAACACCTGGAAGCCGCCGACCAGCTCCAGCAGGGTGACCTCGCGGGCGCCCAGCGTCACGGCCAGGTCCGGGCGGGGCGGGATGCTGGTCAGGCCGAAGCGGCGGGACAGTTCGCCGATGGCGTCGACGCCGACCTCCTGGCCCAGCTTGACGGCCACGGTGTTGATCGACTTGGCCAGGGCGTCGGCGATGGTCACGGTGCCGGCGTAGCTGCCGCCATAGTTCTCGGGCTCCCAGTCGCCCAGCTTGACCGGTCCGTCGATGCGGGTGTCGGTGGGCAGAACGCCCCGCTCGACGGCGGCGGCGTAGACGAAGGGCTTGAAGGTCGAACCGGGCTGGCGCCTGGCCTGGGTGGCGCGGTTGAAGGGGGTCTCGTCGAAATCGGTCCCGCCGACCATGGCGCGGATGGCGCCGTCGGGGGTCATGGCCAATAGCGCCGCCTGTTTGGCGCCGGCCTTGGCGCCGTCGGTCTTCAGCGCTTCGCGGACGAACTTCGAGCCCGCCGCCTGCAGCCGCGAGTCGATGGTCAGCCGCACGATCAGGTCCGGGCTGTTCTCGCCGGCGATCTTCACCGCCTCGGTGGTGGCGTAGTCGAGGATGTAGCCCAGGTCGCCCTCGTCCTGGACGGCGCCGGGCGCCAGCACCGGGGTGTCCTCGAGGGCCGCCTCGTACTGCTCGCGAGTGATCCAGCGCTCCTCGAGCATGTTGCCCAGGATCAGTCGCTGGCGCTTGAGCGCCTCACCCATGTTCTTCGTGAGCGCCAGGCGCGAGGGCGCCTTGGGCAGCGAGGCCAGCAGCGCCGCCTCGGCCAGGGTCATCCGGCTGGCCGGCTTGCCGAAGTAGGCGCGCGAGGCCCCGTCGATGCCGTAGGTGTTGGCCCCGAAGAAGATGCGGTTGAGGTAGAGCTCGAGGACCTCGTCCTTGGTCAGGATCTTCTGCAGCTGGATGGCCATGACGGCCTCCTGCAGCTTGCGCTTGGCGGTCTGGTCCGGGGTCAGGAACAGGCCCTTGGCGATCTGCTGGGTGATGGTCGAGCCGCCCTGCACGATCCGTCCGGCCCGCCAGTTGACCCAGGCGGCGCGGGCGATGCCGTGGAAATCGAGGGCCCCGTGCTTGTAGAAGCGCTTGTCCTCGGCCGCCAGGAACGCCTCCGGCACATACTCGGGCAGCTGGTCGAGCGTGATGCGCTCGCCATAGCGCGGACCGCGCACGGCGATCTGACGGCCGTCCATGTCCTCGAACCGGATGCCGGGCGCCCGGTTGATGGCGAACAGCGCCTCGCGCGCCGGCAGCGGCGGGACGTCGGTCAGGTACTTGCGCCAGATGTAGACGCTGCCGGCGGCGGCGGTCGTCACGCCGACCAGGAACAGGACCAGCAGGGTCAGCCAGGCCCAGCGCAGCTTCGGCGACAGGGCCCACTCGTAGAGCACCGGCCAGCGGAAGCCCTCGCCCGGCTCGCGCGGCGGCCGGGTAGGCTTGACGGGCTTGGGTTTGGTGGCGCGGCCGAACACCTTCGGGGCCGCAACGCTGGAGGCCCGGGCGGGCTTTGCAGCCTTCGGCGGCCGGGCCGTCTTGCCCTTCACCGGAGCCTGCGGCGCGGCTTCAGGCTCCGGCGCCGGGTCGGGCTCCGGGTTGAACCGATAGGGCGGAAGGGACCAGTCGTCGCTCACAATGATCCAGACGCGGCTTGGGTTACGGCTACAACGGGTTTAGGACGCAAGGGTCATGCCGTGCAAACCCTTCTGGGAGACGAAGACTCTCCGCGAGATGACTCCCACGGAGTGGGAGAGCCTATGCGACGGCTGCGGCCTGTGCTGCCTGGTTCGCTTCGAGGATGAAGATACCGGCGAGGTCATCCCAACCAGCGTTCATTGCAAGCTGTTCGACAGCGGCCTTTGCCGCTGCACCGACTACGCCAACCGCAAGACGCACGTTCCCGACTGCATAAAACTGACCCCGGGCAATATCGAGGATCTGCTGTGGATGCCGGCCAGCTGCGCCTACCGCCGGCTGCACGAGGGCAAGACCCTGCCCGCCTGGCACCCGCTGGTCACCGGCGACCCGGACAGCACCCACAAGGCCGGCGTCTCGATCCGCGGCCAGACGATCAACGAGGACACCCTGGCCGAGCCGGAGGACGCGCTCGACTACATGGCCTGGGAACTGAACCTGGACCGCGGCGACGAGCCTTATGAGGGGTGATCAAGCGACCGCTTCAAGGCGCACCGGTCATGTGGTATTACTCGGTCGCCATTGAGTAAGGATTTTCCGATGGGTTACACCGTCACCACCAAAGGGCAGGTCACTATCCCCAAGCTATTCCGTGATCGCTTGAGGATCGAACCGGGAAGCGCGGTCAATTTTCGACTGAACGACCACGGCGAGGTCGTGGTCGAGAATTCCGATGGGCAGCCACCCAGGAGCCGCTTCGAGGCGATCAGGGGCGTCTGGGCCGGACGGATGACGACGGACGAGATCATGGCCCTGACTCGCGGCAAGGACGATTGACCTTCGTCGACACCAACGTGCTGCTTGACCTCTTCAGCGGCGAGCTCCCGTGGGCGGACTGGGCAAAGCCAAGGCTTGAGGCCGCTGCGCTGGCGGGACCGTTGCTTGTCAACGACGTTGTCTACGCCGAACTCTGCCCCAACGCGGACAGCCCGGAGGAAGTAGACGACCTGCTGGCTCTGATCGGCGTTGACCTGGTCCAGACTCCCAGATCTGCTCTCTTTCTCGCCGCAAAGGCATTCACGGCATATCGGCGTCGCGGCGGAGCCCGCACCGGCGTCCTGCCGGACTTCTTCATCGGAGCTCACGCCACCATCGTGGGAGCGCCGCTGCTGACGAGAGACGCGGCCCGTTACCGGACTTACTTTCCGACCCTGGAGCTGATCGCGCCCTGACAGGCCTTTCCCCTGCGCCAAAAAGAGGGGATAGACCCCTCCCCGTCCCCGTTCCCTTCGCACTGCAGCACCCTCCCCCCATGGCCGCCCCGATCCTCGCCCTCAAGGACGTCCGTCTCGCCGACGGCGCCACCATGCTGTTCGACGGCGTGGACCTGGCCATCGAGCCGGGGATCAAGGCGTCGCTGGTCGGGCGCAACGGAGCGGGCAAGTCGACGCTGATGCGGATCCTGACCGGGGCCATCGAGGCCGACGCCGGCGACCGCTTCATGACGCCCGGCGCCCGGATCGTGGTGGTCCCGCAGGAGCCGGTGATCGTCGGCGACACCCTGCAGGACCATGTCGAGGCCGGCGGCGCGACCCACTACGAGGCCGAGGCCGAGCTGATGGCCTTCGGTCTGGATCCGGCCAAGTCGACGAAGGGCCTGAGCGGCGGCGAGATCCGCCGCGTGGCCCTGGCCCGGGCCTTCGCCGAGCAGCCGGATGTGCTGCTGCTGGACGAACCGACCAACCACCTGGACATCTTCGCCATCCAGACCCTGGAGGACAAGCTGTCCGCCAGTCGGGCCGCCGCCCTGATCGTCAGCCACGACCGCGCCTTCCTGGGCCGCGTCACCCGGCGCTGCTTCTGGCTGGAGAGTCGCAAGGTCCGCCGGCTGGACAAGGGCTTCGAGTATTTCGACGAATGGTCCGAGCAGATGCTCGAGGCCGAGGCCGACGAGTTCCGCCGCCTGAACAAGGCCATCGAGCGCGAGCAGCACTGGATGGCCCGCGGCGTGACCGGCCGCCGGGCCCGCAACGAGGGCCGCCGTCGGCGACTGGTCGCCATGCGCGAGAAGAAGGCCACCGTCCTGAAGGAGGCCCGGGGCAGCCTGAGCATGGGCCTGGCCGCCGGCGATACGTCCGGCAAACGGGTGGCGGAGGCCAGGGGCCTCTCCAAGGCCTTCGGCGAGCGGGTCATCGTCAGCGGCTTTTCCACCCGCATCCAGCGCGGCGACCGGGTCGCCCTGGTCGGGCCCAACGGGGCCGGCAAGACCACCCTGGTGAAGCTGCTGCTGGGCGACCTGACGCCCGACGCCGGCGAGGTGAAGCTCGGCACCGGCCTGGAGGTCGCCTACATCGACCAGGCGCGCGGCGACCTCAAGGAGGGCCAGATCCTCTGGGACGTGCTGACCGACGGCGGCGGCGACCAGATCATGGTGCGCGGCCTGCCCCGCCACGTCGCCGGCTACGCCAAGGAATTCCTGTTCCAAGACAAGCAGCTGCGCCAGCCCGTCTCCAGCCTGTCGGGGGGCGAGCGCAACCGGCTGCTGCTGGCCCGGGCCCTGGCCCGTCCGGCCAACCTGCTGGTGCTGGACGAGCCGACCAACGACCTGGACATGGAGACGCTGGACCTGCTCGAGGACCTGCTGGCCGACTTCGACGGCACCCTGATCCTGGTCAGCCACGACCGCGACTTCATCGACCGCCTGGCCAGCTCGACCATCGCCCTGGACGGTCGTGGCCGCGTGGTCGAGACCCCCGGCGGCTGGACCGACTTCATGGGCCAGAACCCCGGCTTCTTCGAGGACCGCAATCCCGGCGGCGCCAGGGCGGTGCAGACGCCGCGCGGCGAGACGAAGAAGGCCGCCAAGCTCACCTACAAGGACCAGCGCCGGCTCGAGGAGCTGGAAGGCCTGATCGCCGCCCTGCCCGTTCAGATCGCGAAGCTGGACGCCGAACTGGCCGACCCCAACCTCTACGCCCGCGACCGCGTCCGCTTCGACCGGACCATGAAGGCGGCCGACAAGGCCCGGGCCGATCTGGCCGCCGCCGAGGAGGAATGGCTGATCCTGGAAGAGAAGCGCGAGGCGCTGGGCGGCTGACCTACGGGACGGCGGCCGGACTCAGCCAGATCACGCAGACCGCGAAGATCGCCAGCACGGCCATGGCGGCCCACCGGCGGCGTGTGGCCCATAGGACCCAGCCGCCGATCGGACCGACCGCCATCGCCGCATACAGCACCAGGAAAGTCGCCGCCGTCCGGCCATCGGCGGCCCCGGTTTCGCCGCCGCGCAGGACGCTCAGCGCCATCGGCAGGCAGCTCCACAGCATCGCGGCGCCGACCAGCGTCGCCGCGAACAGCAGCACCCCGACCCAATGTCCCTGGAAGCCGGGGACAAGGAAGGCTCCTCGGGCGGCGTCCATGGCGCGGCGGCGCCTGTCCTGATCGTTCCACATGATGCGCCCTCTCCCGCCGGCGTAGCGCAGGACGGCCAGGGCATCAACGTGGCCGGCGATCCGGTCAAGCCCGCCGGGGCCGAGCTGACCTCCACACGCCCAGCGCCAGCGGCCAGACCTGCCGGCCGACAAGAGCGACCGGCGCGACCTCGACCCAATGGGACGCCGGGCATCACGACTGACCGCGGCCAAAGAAAAGGCGATTATATACTTTGCAAACACGGTGAGATCGGGTACAAAGATTCCACAAGGAATCCAACGCCATGTCCGTTCTCAGCCGCCCCTACTTCCACGACGAACAAGCCGCCTTCACCTTCGTTGAGGCGATCATCTGGCCGACCGGCCCGGTGTGCCCGCACTGTGGCGGCTTTGAACGTATCACGGCGATCACTCCGAACCCTGCCAAGCGCATCCGCTTCGGCCTGAAGCGCTGCGGCCAGTGCAAGGGCCAGTTCACCGTTCGCATGGGCACGATCTTCGAGGAGTCCAAGCTCCCCATGACGAAGTGGTTGCAAGCCATCTTCCTCATGACCGCGAGCAAGAAGGGCGTCTCCGCTCACCAGCTGCACCGCACGCTGGAGATCACCTACAAGAGCGCGTGGTTCCTGGCCCATCGCATCCGCGAGGCTATGCGCTCTGGTGAGCTGGCCCCGTTCGGTTCCAACGGCGGCGCCGTGGAAGTTGACGAGACCTACATCGGTCGCGAGCCCGGCAAGCCGGTGAAGCGCGCCTTCCACCACAAGATCAAGGTTCTGACCCTCGTTGACCGCGAGACGGGCCGCGCCCGCTCTATGGTGGTGGACAACATCCGCCCCGCGACGCTGGCCCCGATCATCATGGACAACTGGCCTGCCCCTTCGGGGTGATCCATTTTCAATGTTAGTGCACGGCGGTCTCCAGCGCCATGTTTGGGGTGGGCGAGCGCGCGCCCTCAACGGCTGGC
>JBEIDC010000123.1:0-8455 GCA_040383665.1 Caulobacter sp. | reverse complement strand
GCCCGGCGCGGTCAACGAGTTCATCCGCATGGTCAGCCCGGTGATCTACATGCGCCGCACGGCGACGGTGGATACCGAGATCAATGGCCAGAAGATCGCCGAGGGCGAGAAGGTCATCATGTACTACGGCGCCGCCAACCGGGACGCGGCGGTGTTCGCCGACCCTGACCGGCTCGACGTCACCCGCGCCAACGCCGACAAGCACATCGCCTTCGGCTACGGACCGCATACCTGCATCGGCAAGCGGGTGGCGCAGATCCAGCTGGAAGAGGCCTATCGCCAGATCCTGGCCCGCTTCCCGGACATGCGCTGGACCGGCGAGATCGACATCGCGCCCAACAACTTCGTGCATGCGATCCGCAAGCTGGACGTCAGCTTCACGCCGGAGCGGACAGCGGCCTAAAGTTCCAGAGTCGAGGATAGGGCTTTCGCCAAGAGGTCGAGATCGCTTGTCGACAGCACGCCAGCCCGCTTGAGGAAGCGTGAGCGATCCAACGACCGGATCTGGTCGCAGACGGCCACTGACCGTTCTCCGGCGGAAACAACGGAGATCACGACCGGTGGGCGTGGCGCTGGCCCTGTGGATAGCGGAATGGCGACAATGGTGTGTCGGACTGCGACCAGTCCCGCCGCGGACATAATGACCACCGGCCTCACTTTTCGGATTTCGCGACCCCGCGCCGGTTCGAGGTCTGCCCACCAGATTTCACCGCGCTTCATTCCGGTGGCGGCTCAAGTCCGGTGCCTTCCCACTCGAACTGCGGCAGGCGATCCCATTCGTCCAGTCCAGCCTCGACCCAGGCGTGCTGCTCTTCCCGCCAACCCGGATTTGCGTCCAGTTCGGCTTCAACCTCGCGGGCGATCCGCTCCAGCCGGGCATCCTTGTCCTCGGGCGGCAGCGCGGCCTCCAGAAGTTTCTGCACGTAGGCGCTGCGCTGGCGGGCGGGGACGGCTTCCTTGAAACGCCTGGCGAGCGTGTCGTCGATGTGGAGAAGGATCTGCATGACCGCCTCTTGATATCAAGCTTGATATTAAGCGCCCGGCCCTCCAACGACAAGGTCTTGCCTTCCCCGGCGTCCGGCCGTCTTCATATGCGCGTTTGAACGCCCCAGCCTTCCGAGGAGCCCCCGCATGGCCAGCCCGACCTTCGAGACCATCATCCTGGATATCAAGGACGGCATCGCGACGCTGACCCTGAACCGGCCCGACCGCATGAACGCCTTCACCAGCCAGATGATGGCCGAGATGATCAAGGCGTTCGACATCACCGACGCGGACGACGCGGTGAAGGTGGTCGTGGTCACCGGCGCGGGCCGCGCCTTCTGCGCCGGGGCCGACCTGGGCGGCGGCGAGAAGACCTTCGACTACGCCAAGCTGGAGAGCGATCCGCGCGAGGCCAACAAGGTCAACGGCGTCTACCGCGACGGCGGCGGTCTGCTGACCCTGCGGATCTATGAAAGCCTCAAGCCGGTCATCGCCGCCGTGAACGGCGCCGCCGTCGGCATCGGGGTGACCATGCAGCTGGCGATGGACATCCGGATGGCCTCGACCGAGGCCAAGTTCGGCTTCGTGTTCGCCCGCCGCGGCATCACGCCGGAAGCGGCCTCGTCCTGGTTCCTGCCGCGCATCGTCGGCCTGCAGCAGGCGCTGGAGTGGTGCTACACCGGCCGTGTCTTCCCGGCCCAGGAAGCCAGGGACGGCGGCCTGGTCCGCTCGCTGCACGCGCCGGAAGACCTGCTGCCCGCCGCCTACGCCCTGGCCCGCGAGATCGCCGACAACACCGCCCCGGTCTCCGTCGCCCTGACCCGCCAGCTGCTCTACCGCAACGCCGGCGCGCCGCACCCGATGGACGCCCACATGTCCGACAGCCGCGCCATCATGGCCCGCGGCGCCCAGGGCGACGCCAAGGAGGGGGTCATGTCCTTCCTCGAAAAGCGCGCCCCCGCCTATCCGGACAAGGTCTCCGCCGATCTGCCGGACATCTGGCCCTACTGGGACAAGCGCGAATTCAAGTAGGCGCGCGTCGCGCTTCGGCCGACTGCGGCCGGAGCGATCCTGTGAATGACCGCGATGGGGTCCGTCGCGGTCACGAGCGGTTAACGCGCGTCTGATCTGATCGAGGAGCGGCGACGCGTACGTGCGCGCCTCTGGCATGCCTGACCGCGACTGGTGATGAGCGAACCCGCGCAGAGATCCGTGCTCGATGTCGCCGCCGATGGCGCGACCGGCGAGCCCCTGCGCGCCGCGCCGGTCTTCCGGTCCCGAGGCGCGCTGCTGAAACGCCTCGCCGATGTGGTCTGTCTGCCCGGGAGCCGGGTCAACGCGTTCGAACGCGCCATGACCGCCGACCTGATCATCGAACTGCTGCGGGAGGCCGCCGTCGACGAGCGGGCCCGCATCGCCCGGCGGGTGGCCAGCGTGTCCGAGATACCGCCCGGACTCGCCAGGATGCTGCTGCGCGATGAAATCGAGGTCGCCCGCGCCCTGATCGAGAACAACGCCGGCCTGGGCGACGCCGACCTGATGGACTGCGCGCGCGCCGCGACGCCGGAGCATCGGCGCCTGATCGCCGCGCGGCGCGGTCTCAATGAAGTGGTGGCCGACGCCCTTGTCGAGTTCGGCGAGCTGGCGGTGCTGGAAACCCTGCTCCGCAACGACCAGGCCCGGCTCGGCCATGCCACCGTGGAGACCGTGGTCGCCGTCACCCGCGACACTCCACGCCTCATTCCCCTGATGCTGCGCCGGTCGGAGCTTCGGCCCAGCCACGCCTATGTGATGTTCTGGTGGTCCGACGAGCAATGCCGACGGGTAATCCTTCAGCGGTTCGCGGTGTCGCGGGAGGTGCTTCAGGACGCCGTCAGCGACGTCTTCGCCATGGCGGCGCAGGAGAAGTGGCAGGACCCACTGACCCGCAAGGCCCTCCAGTTCATCGAGCGGCGTCAGCGCAACCGCGCGGCGCTTGATCGCAGTCCCTTCGAAAGCCTGGACGAGGCGGTCGAGGTCGCCGCCGAGAGCATGACCCGTGAGGTCGCCGAGGAGATCGCCTACCTCTCCGGCCTCAAGCCGATGACCGGCGCGAAGATCTTCACGGATCCGGGCGGAGAGCCGCTGGCGATCCTGTGCAAGGCCACCGGCCTGCCGAAGGCCGCGGTCCGGTCGCTGTGGCGCGGTCTGAGGCGACCGGAGACCGATGCGGCAGGCAACCTCGCGCCGGCGCTCGAGCGGATACTGACCCTGTTCGACACCATTGCAGTGGACCGGGCCCAGACCGTGCTCCGCTACTGGAACTGGTCGCTGTCCTCGGCCCTTACGCCAGCGCTGATCAAGGCGATCCGGGCCGGCGACGATGAGGCCCTGGATGAATTCTCGCGGCCGCAAAGAGCCGCGATGCTGGCATTGTCGAGCGATTTCGGACGACGCTGAAATCTGAATCGCACGAGATCAGGCCAATGCAATCGCCGCGCTTCACTGATCGGGCGTCGCAGTGATTGCCGCTAATCTCTATTGGAAATTCGAAGGGCAAGCATCGAAGTGCTTGTGCCGGGCAGACGCGGCCTATATGCACACGAGCATTCAATCGAGGCCGCCGATTCCGGTCTCTCTCAATCGTTCATGTGGTGGAACAAGGCCAGATGGAAGACAAGTCAGCTATCATTGAAATGACGACGGACATCGTGTCCGCCTATGTCGGAAACAACTCCGTCGCGGCGAACGATCTTCCGAGCCTGATCCAGAACGTCCACCGCGCCCTGACCGACGTCGCTTCGGGCTCCGTGACCGTCGAGGTCGCGCCCAAGGAGCCCGCGGTTCCGGTTCGCCGCTCGATCACCCCGGACCACCTCGTGTGCCTGGAAGACGGTCGCAAGTTCAAGTCGCTCAAGCGGCACCTGCGCACCAAGTACAACATGAGCCCCGAAGAGTACCGGGCCAAGTGGGGCCTGCCGAAGGACTACCCGATGGTCGCGCCGAACTACGCCAAGGCGCGTTCGGACCTGGCCAAGCAGATGGGCCTGGGACAGGGTGGCCGCCAGGCCGCCAAGAAAAAGCGCTAGTCAGGTTACACCGACTGGATGCGGAAGGGGCGATCGCGATCAGCGGCCGCCCCTTTTTCATGCCCGCCCCGGCAATTCGCCTGCCGCTTGACTCTCGATGCGAAAGTTTGCCGCGAGACGCGATTTTTCGCTTCCACCGATTCGGCGGTTAAGCGATAGTGAATCGTGGGTGATTCCAAGGGGTTGTTAAGGATTCTGTAGATGGCCGCGCAACTGGGCGCTTCGGCGACAGCCGCCCGTGCCCATGAAGAGCTGTTCGCTTACTGGGCCTCGTTGCGCCAGTCCGGCCGCTTGCCCGGACGGGCGGACATCGACCCCGAAGGCTTCAAGCGGCTGCTGCCTACCGTCAGCCTCATTGACGTCGTGCCCGGCGGGGCGCGGCGGGACTATCGCCTGCGCCTGGCCGGCACGGGCCTCTACGCGGTGTATGGTCGCGAAATCACCGGCCGCAGCCTGGGCGACGTCTATGGCCCGCGCGCCGCTGACTACTGGCATGAGGAACTGGACCGGATCGTTGAGGATCGCCGTCCCGGCGTCGGTTGCCACAGCCTGTCCTGGCGGGGCGCCGGGCATCTGTCCTTGCTCTGGCTGCGCCTGCCGCTGGCGAGCAACGGCGCGGACGTGGACATGATCCTGGGCTACGACGCCGTCGTCGGCATCCAGAGCGACCAGAGCGGCATCCGCGCGGCCTGACCCTCTCTCCTTGTTGACGATTTATCCCCCTTTCGCTCCGGCGTTCGCGGGCGAGACGCCCTGTGATGCAAGACAATTTTCCTATTGATCATTTCTATATAGGAATTTTATCCTCTCTTTGGCCGATGGCTTCACACTCATTGGCATAGCGCGTCGTCCCCACGGCGGCGCCGACGAGGACAGGATGAACCGTCATTTCGAGGACGCCTCCCGGGAGGAGGCCAGCACCTTTCGCCGCGACTGCCTGACGGTCGCCTTCGTCGCCAGTCTGGTGGCCATGATCATGGACGTTTCGGAGCGTGAGCTCCTGTCGCGACGACGCACCAACGCGACGGTCGCCCGGGCGCGTCAGACGGCCATCTATCTGGTCCACATCGTCCTGGGCTGGCCCCTGAGACGCGCGGCGGCGGCCTTCGGGCGGGACCGCACGACCGGGAGCCATGCCGTCCAGCTGATCGAGGACCTTCGCGATGACGCCGCCTTCGATGCGCGACTGTCGACCATGGAGGCCTGCCTGCGTCAGGCGGTCGAGCCGGGCGCCGCCGCATGAGCGACCCTGATCGTCTCGCCGCCCGCGCGGTCGGCCTGCTGGCGAGGGCCGGCGCCGCGCTCCATCCGGAGGCCGGGGGCCAGTATGCGCTTCGCACCTCGCCCGACCTGCGACGACGTCCGGCGATGCTCCTCAACGAGGCGGCCTTCGCCCGGCTCGCCGCGGCGCCCGGGTTGCGTCCGCTACCGGGCGGAGGCTGGCGTCTGGCGCGGTCGGCGCCCTCGGCCCCGGCGGCGTCCCCGGCCGGTCGGCCCAGCATCATCGAAGGGCGGCGCGAGGTGATCGGGCCGGACGGCCGGCGCGGTATCCACGCCGTCAATCTCGGCGAGTCGCCGATCGCCTGGCTGGCGCGACGGCGTGACGGCGCGGGTCGGTCCTGGCTGACGCTCGCTGAAATCGCCGCCGCCGAGAAGCTGCGCGAGGATTTCGTCCTCGCCGGCACGGTAGGTCGGCTGACCATGGCCTGGGACGCCGGCCCCAGGGCGCGCGGGGGCAGGGGGCCTGGACAGGAGCCGGCGGAACGGTCGCGGGCGGCCAAGGACCGGATCGCAGGGGCGCTGGAGGCGGTCGGCCCCGGCCTGCGGGAGATCCTGGAGCATGTCTGCTTCGCCGGCAGCGCGCTCGAAGCGGCCGAACGGGGACTGGGCCTGCCCCGGCGGTCAGGCAAGACGGTGCTGAAGCTGGCGCTGCAGCGTCTGGCCGCCCACTACGGCGTCGGCTGAAGGGTCAGGCCGTCAGAGCCCGCGCGTCACGCTCGATCCGGGCCGCCATCGAGGCCAGACCGTTGGACCGTTGCGTCGAAAGCGCCTCGGCCAGACCAAGGCGGTCGAAGGCGGCCTTGATGTCGCAGGCGGCGATGTCCGACGCCTTGCGGCCCGAGAACAGGCGCAGCAGCACCGCGACAAGGCCCCGGACAATGTGGGCGTCGGAGTCGCCGCGGAACCGGATCGTGCCGTCCGCCCGCGGCTCGGTGACCAGCCAGACCTGGCTGGCGCAGCCCCGCACCTTGTTGGCCTCGCAGCGCTCGGCGTCGCTCAGCGGGTCCAGCTCCCGGCCCAGGTCGATGACATAGCGGTAGCGCTCTTCCCAGTCGCCGAGCAGTTCGAACTCGGCGGACAGGTCGTCCAGGGCGGCGGCGATGGTCTCGGGCATGGCGGGGACTTAGGCGGGGTCCAGGCTGCGGGCAAGGTCGCCGTGCGATCGCCCCCCCGCCGGGCGACGCCGAAGGCGTCCGTGATCCGCCCAGCGCCTCCGCCCTCAGGCGGCGGATCGGCAGGCCTGGACAGGCGCCCTTCGTCCTTCGGGCCACGCCCCTGTCTTCCTGCACGACGGGGTTCAACAGCCGCCGAACCTCCTCCTGATCGATCCCGTCGCCGTCGCCCGCGCTTATGACTCTGTTTCCTGCAAGGTTTCGTCCGTCCACAGGCTGGGCGGCGAACTGCACGGCCTCGCGTCGCCCGGGGCGCGAGAGGTCTGGAGCCGGCCCAAGGTCGCGTCTAAGGTTCGCGGGAGCTCCGGAACGTGAGCGAGGGGACGGTAAAAACCAGTGGGCGATAGCGCGACCCATGCAGCCGCTGCCGGCGACGTCGCCCAGGCGGCGCTTCCGGAAGCCGTGCGCGCCATTCGTCTGTGGTCGGGCGGCTGGCTGGCGGCGACCGTGACGGCGGCGGCCGGCCTGGGCGTCGCCTTTCCGGATCAGCTTTGGCCCGTGCTTCCCGCCCTGATCGCCGCTGCCGTTCCCGCGGCCGCCGGCCTGGCGCCCGGCTTCGTCGACACCGAACGCAGGCGCGGGCTGATGCTCGTCCTGTGGGGCCTGATGGGCGGCGTGGCCTGCGTCCTCACCGGCGGCGTGGCCGGCCCGCTGGCGGTCTGGTGCCTCGCGCCGGTCGCGGCGGCCGCGGCCTTCGGAGGCGGTCGGCGTCTGGCCGAAGGGGCGGCGCTGTCATTCATCGCGGCCACGGTCGCGGCCCTGGCCGGACTGTCCGGAGTCGCCGCCGCGCCGCCGGTCGGGCCGACGGCGTTCTGGGGCGGGCTGCTCGCGCTGGCGACAACGGGGCTGGGCCTGGGCGCCGGTCTGGTCATGACCGAACGTCGCCGGGCGCGCCGGGAAGCCCGTCGCGACGACGACGTCGAACGTCTGCGCGCTGTGCTCGACGAACAGCCCTGGCTGATCCTCTCGCTGTACCCCCACGGTCGCGTCCGCGCCCTTCACGGGACCGCGCCGGAAGGAGTCTCCGCCGAAGCGGTGGCGGCGGGCGGCATTGCGACGGCGGCCCAGACCGGACCGGATCGGATCGCGGTCGCCGAAGCCCTTCGCACGGCGGCTTCCGAGGGCTGGGCGGAGGTCGGGTTCGCGCCCGCCGGCGCCATGGACCGCTGGGCCTCGGTCGCCATCCGCCGCGTGGAGGAGAACCTGCTCCTGGCGGTGATTCGTGACGCCACGGCCGAGCGCGCCCGCGAGTCGGCGCTCGATCAGGCCCGACAGGACGCCGAGGCGCTGGCGGCCGGCAAGTCGCGCTTCCTGGCCAACATGAGCCACGAACTCCGGACGCCGCTCAACGCCATCATGGGCTTTTCCGACATCATGCGGGCCCGGATGTTCGGCCCGCTGCCGGAGAAGTACGGCGAATACGGCGAGATGATCCATGAGTCGGGCCAGCATCTGCTGGACCTGATCAATGACGTGCTCGACATGTCCAAGATCGAGGCCGAGCGCTACCAGCTGTCGATCGAGCGGTTCGACGCCCGCGAGGCCGTCTCGGCCTCGATGAGACTGATGCGGCTGCAGGCCGATGGCGCGGGCGTGAAGCTGCGGGGCGTCCTGCCGGTCGAAGGGCTGGAGGTCGACGCCGACCGCCGGGCGATCAAACAGATCGTGCTGAACCTGGTCTCCAACGCCCTCAAGTTCACGCCGAAGGGCGGGTCGGTGACCGTGACGGCCCAGGACTTCGAACGCGATTTTGAACTGGTGGTGGCCGATACCGGCGTCGGGATCTCGCGCGAGGACCTGGATCGCCTGGGGCGGCCCTACGAACAGGCGGGCGACAACTCGCGCCGCCAGATGGGCACCGGCCTTGGCCTGTCGCTGGTGCGCTCGTTCGCCGAACTGCACGGCGGCGAGATGATCATCGAAAGCACGCTGGGCGAGGGCACCACGGTG
>JBEIDC010000122.1:0-8508 GCA_040383665.1 Caulobacter sp. | reverse complement strand
GCCCACGAACGGGCGGACGGCACACCAGCGCACGCCCGGAACGGAGGCTTACGTCCCCTCCGCCTGGTCCCGCTCAACCACTCCCCGCCGCCGCATCGGGCTGGTACCAAGCGCCCTCCCCCGCGACGGGGACCTGTGAAGGATACGGGCGGTGAGAGGGGTGGGGGATAGATCTGAGTTATCCCCCCATCTCCGTGTCCCCGGCGACCCGAAGGGCGGCGCGCAGCGCCAACGCCGGGGTCCATACGGGCAAGGGCTCGGGGCATGTCGTGGATCCCGGCCGGCGCCGGGAAGACGGGGGATAGCTGCTACCGCCCCTTCCACTGCGCCTTGCGCTTCTCCCCCCAGGCGGCGACGCCTTCGCGGCGGTCGTCCGTCGGGGTGAGTTCGTCGTAGGCGGCCAGTTCGACGGTGATGGAGGCCTCGCCGGTCAGCACGGCGGTGTCGCGCACCACGCGGCGGATGTTGCGCACCGACAGCGGGGCGTTGGCGGCGATCTTTCCGGCGGTCTCGACGGCGGCGGCGACCAGTTCGTCGGCGGTGCAGACGCGGTTGACGACGCCCCAGGCCAGACCCTCGGCGGCGGTGAAGGGATCGCCGGTCAGCAGCACCTCGCGGGCCCGGCGCTCGCCGGCGGCGCGGACCAGATTCGGCGCCCCGCCCAGCCCCGGCATGATGCCCAGCTTGACCTCCGGCAGCGCCAGCCGCGCGCCCTCGGCGGCGTAGATGAAGTCGCAGTTGAGCGCGATCTCCGCCCCGCCGCCATAGGCCGCGCCGTTCACCGCGCAGATCACCGGGACCGGCAGGGCGACCAGGGCGTCGCGCATGGCCTCGAACAGCCGGTGCTGGGCGACCCATTGCGCATCGGTCATGCCGTCGCGCTCCTTCAGGTCCGCCCCGGCGCAGAAGATCTTGCCGCCCGCGCCGGTCAGGACCACGGCCCGGACCGCGCCGGGATCGGCGCCCAGGCCGGTGAACAGGTCCAGCAGTTCCTCCGCCATGCGGGTCGACAGCGAATTGCCGGCGTCCGGGCGGTTCAGGGTGACGAGCAGCACGCCCTCGGCGGGCGCGGCGGTGAGAAGGGTTGCGTAGGTCATCGGCGGGAAGCTAGCGCCGCCCGGGCCGCGCTCCAAGCGCCGTCCTGAGCGATCCGCGCCGGACGTCAGGCGGCCCTGCGCCGCCGGCCGGCCCCTTCGGGGCGCTTGACCAGCCGCCCTCGCCGCCGTGAGATAGGGCCATGAGCACCGATCTGGCGACCTTCATCCGCGGCCTGCCCAAGGCAGAACTCCACCTGCACATCGAGGGCAGCCTCGAGCCCGAGCTGATGTTCGAGCTGGCGCAGCGCAACCGCATCAGCCTGCCCTTCGACAGCGTCGAGGCGATCCGCGCGGCCTATGCCTTTTCCAACCTGCAGGACTTCCTGGACATCTACTACCAGGGCGCCGGCGTGCTGCAGACGGAGCAGGACTTTCAGGACCTGACGATGGCCTACTTCCGGCGGCTGCACGCCGACGGCGGGGTCCATGCCGAGATCTTCTACGATCCCCAGACCCACACCGACCGCGGCCTGCCGTTCAGCGTCGCCGCCGACGGCATCCTGGCCGGGATGAAGCAGGCGCAGGATGAGCTGGGCGTCAGCAGCAAGCTGATCATGAGCTTCCTGCGGCACCTGTCGGAAGAGGCGGCGTTCGAGACGCTGAAACAGGCCGAGCCCTATCTGGACCGTTTCGTCGGCGTCGGCCTGGACAGCGGCGAGGTCGGCCATCCGCCGTCGAAGTTCGCGCGGGTCATGAAGGCCAGCCGCGAGCGGGGCCTGTTGATCAACGCCCACGCCGGCGAGGAGGGCCCGCCGGCCTATGTCTACGAGGCGCTGGACATCCTCGGCGTCGACCGCATCGACCACGGCAACCGGGCGCTCGAGGACCCGGCGCTGACGCAGCGGCTCGTCGACATGGGCATCACCCTGACGGTCTGCCCGTTGTCGAACCTCAGCCTGTGCGTGGTGAAGGACCTGAAGGACCATCCGATGAAGCGGATGCTGGACCTGGGCCTGAAGGCCACCTGCAACAGCGACGATCCGGCCTATTTCGGCGGCTATCTGGCCGAGAACTACCTGCGCACCGCCGAAGCGGTCGGGCTGACGCGGGAGGACCTTGTGACGCTGGCGAAGAACAGCTTCGCCGGTTCCTTCCTGGGCGACGCCGACAAGGCGCGGCACATCGCGGCGGTGGACGCCTACGCGGCCACGGGGACAGGTTAAGGTGTCCCAAGGGACACCTTAACCTGTCCCCTTTACACTACCTCGTAATGCGATACCGGCCGCGGCTGTCCGGGCAGACGCGGACGTAGCGGTACTCGGTGCGGCCGCCCAATTCGGTCGGCGCGGCGGCAAGGCGACAGCCACGACGGCTGTAGTCGTTGTAGGCGTACCGGCCGCTGCGCTGGCCGCGGCTGTAGCCGGACTCTCGGTAGGAGATGGTCTGGTCGCGGCGCCAGAAGTAGCCGGTGGCGTCGCAGTTGGCTGTCTCGCGGCCAATGCCGCCGCCCACGCCGGCGCCGACCAGGGCGCCGAGCACGGTCCCTTCGGTCTGCACGTCCGTCGCGGCGACGTTGGAGCCGATCGCCGCGCCGGCCAGGGCGCCGATGATCACCCCGGCGATGGTGCGGTTGTCGCGGCGCGTCTCGCAGGGATTGTCGCGGTAGGGCGCGTAGGCGTCGTTGTAGGACACGTCACTGCCGTAGTCGCCCGCGTCGGACGCCACATAGCGCCACTCGCCGTACTGGCGGACATAGGCCCCGCGGCCGTGGCGGCGGTCATAGGCGGCCTGGTCGCGCAGATACTGGGCCCGTTTGGCCTCATAGGACCGACGCTGGTCGGCGTAGTCCTCGCGGCGATCCTGGTAGTCGCTCTGCTGGCGTTGGTACTCCCGCTGCCGGGACTGGTACTGGTCCCAGGACTGCGGGTAGCTCTGGGCGCCGGCGGCGCCGGCGGTCAGGGCGATCATGCTTGCCGTCGCGACGGCGATCAGGTGGGTCTTCATGGTGTTCCGTTCCTCTCCAGGGTGCGGAGCGAGGAACGGCTTGCCGTAACCTTTCGACGCCCGCGCGGGCGCCCCTCCCGATGCGGTGGAAGAACGCTGTCGGGCCTCAAGGGTTGCGTGGAGGCTTCGGGGACAGGTTAAGGTGTCCCGAGGGACATCTTAACCTGTCCCCTATCCTCAGATCAGCGCGTTGCGGGTGGGCTGGCCGAGCAGGACGCGGCCGGCCAGTTCGAAGATCGGCGCGGCGACCATGATGTGGTGGGTGATGACATTGGCGTCGCGGAAGCGGCGTTGCAGGTCGTTGTCCAGATAGACCGCCGAGCCGCCCAGCATGTCGTAGGCGACCTTGCAGACGTCGGCCGAGACCTGCGCGGCGTGGGCGCAGGCGAGGCGCAGGCGGGTCCGCTGCTCCAGCGTGACGTCCTGCCCCGACTGCAGCGCCGCCCAGATCACCCCGACGCACTCGTAGTAGTGGGCGCGGGCCGACGACAGCTGGGCGACCGCGCGGGCGAAATCGTTCTGGGTCACGCCGCGCTCGGCCAGGGCGCGCTGCGAGCCCTGCTGCTTCTTCTGCAGCGCCATGTTGCCGGCCGTCAGCAGCGCGCCGCGGGCGTTGCCCAGGGCCACCGCCGTGACGCCCAGCGCCAGCATGCCGAACACAGGGTACTTCGCCAGCGGCGTCTCGACCCAGGTGCGATCGCTGTGCAGCGCGACCGAGCGGTCCTTGGGCACGCGGACGTCCTTGACCGCGAAGTCGAGGCTGCCGGTGCCGCACAGGCCGGAGGTGCGCCAGGTGTCGATCAGCTCCACCTCGTCGGCGCGGAAGATCATCATCCGATGGATCGGCTGGCCCTCGGCGTCGAGCATCGGGCCGTCAGGGCCCATGATCATGGCGCCGCCGGCGATCCAGTTGGCGTTCTGCGCGCCGCTGCCCCACTGCCAGCGGCCGGTCACGCGCCAGTGGTCGACCTCGTCGACCGCCTTGCCCATCGGGGCGAAAACGCCGGCGGTGATGACCTCCGGCGCGCCGAACACCTCGCGGGCCATCTCCGGGTCGAGGCGGTTGGCCATCGAGGCGGTGGTGGCGGCGATCATCAGGCACCAGCCGGCGGAGGCGTCGTTCTGGGCGATGATCTCGATGGCCTGGGCGACGTCGGTCGGGATGGTCTCATGGCCGTCCAGGCTCGCCGGCAGCAGCATGCGGAACAGGCCCGCGTCGGCGAACTTGCGGGCCAGGTCGGCCGGCATGCGGCGTCCGGCCTCGATCTCGTTGGCGCGGCGGGCGACTTCCAGCGCCAGCGAAGTGGCGGCGGCGACGGCGTTGTAGGTCATCTGGTGTCCCGGTTCCGAAGTTCGCCCGCGTCCATGGCAGGCTCCGACGAACTTCGGAACCGACAAGGACACCAGCAAGTACAAGTTCGTAGTGCGCTGGCTGGGATTTGAAGTTCGCCCCTCGCCAATCCTATCCGCTGGCGAACTTCAAATCCCGCGCACTACGGAAGCTTCCAAAGGGCCGCAAGGTTGTTGCGCTGCATGTTCGAGGAGCCGCCGACGATGGGCATGCCCAGCAGGTCGCGGACGTTGCGCTCGATGTCGTAGTCGGCGGACATGGCGTAGGCGCCCATCACGCGCTGGCAGGTCAAGGCGATCTCGACCCCGGCCTCTGCGATGAACAGCTTGGCCATGCTGGTCTCGACCGCGCAGGGCTTGCCCTCGTCGGCGAGGCGCGCGGCGTTCCACAGCATCAGGCGGCAGGCCTCCAGCTTGGTGCGGGCGTCCACCAGCGCATGGCGCACGGCCTGGTGGGCGGCGATCGGCTTGCCGAACTGCACCCGCTCCTGGCTGTAGGCCCAGGCCTCCTCCATCGCCGCCTGGGCGATGCCGAAGGCGCAGGCGCTGATCTCCAGCTTCTCGATATCCAGCGCCCGGCCGGCCAGCATCTTCCAGCCCTGGTTCCATTTCTCCGGCCCGCCGACGATGGCCGACAGCGGCAGGCGGACCTCGTCGAAATGGACGTCGGACGAGAGGGTGTAGCGCAGGTTCACATGCTCGATCGGGGTTATCGTCACCCCCGGGGCGTTGGTCGGGATCAGCAGGAAGCTAAGCCCGCTGCGGGCCGGCGCCTCCGGGTCCGAGCGGACCAGGCAGTAGATGTAGTCGGAGAAGTCGGCGCCCGTGCACCAGCGCTTGGCCCCGGTGACGACGATCTCGTCGCCCTCGCGGCGGGCTCGGGTGGCGACCTGGGACAGGTCGCCGCCGACGTCGGGCTCCGACAGGCCATAGGCGAAGAACAACTCACCCTTGGCCAGCCTCGGCAGCAGGTCCGCCTTCTGTTCGGGCGAGCCGTTCTCGAGGATGTTCATGCCGCCGTAGAAGGCGCACTGGATGAACGGCCCGGCCAGGAACGACCCGGCCCGGCACAGCTCCTCGATGGCCGCCACGGCGCCCAGGATGTCGGGGCCCGTGCCGCCGTATTCCTCCGGCACCGTCAGGCCGCAGAGGCCCAGGTCCGCCAACTGTTTGAAGAGATCGCGCGGGAAGGTGTGGGTGCGGTCCCACTCCCGCCGCTTCTCGCGCGGCGCCTTCTCGGCGATGAACCGCTGGAGGATGGAGCGGAGCTCGCTGACGTGGGCGGGTTCGGGGGGGAGGCTCATATGAGGTCCTTCCGAGGGGACAGTTTAAGATGTCCCTTGGGACACCTTAAACTGTCCCCGATCTCTGCGCAGAACCGCATCATTCCCCCGTCAAATTCATCGGCCGCCGTTCGCGGAAGGCCGCGACGGCCTCCTTGCGGTCGGCGGTCATGTTGCTGAGCGTCTCATAGGCCACGGCCGCGTCGGACGTGCTGACCATGATCTGCTTGAGGGTGATGTTGGCGGTCATCTTGGTCCAGCGCACCGCCCAGCGGGGATTGCCCAGGATCTTGCCGGCGATCTCGGCCACCTTGGCGTCGAGCTCGCCCGTCGGGACGGCATAGTTGATCAGCCCCATGCGCGCGGCCTCGGTCGCGGACAGCAGGTCGCCGGTCATCAGCAGCTCCTTGGCCCGGGCGAAGCCGATCAGCTGCGGCCAGATGATCGCCCCGCCGTCGCCGGCCACCAGCCCCACCTTCACGTGCGGATCGCCGATCTTCGCGCCCTCGTCGGCGATGATGACGTCACAGAGCAGGGCGATGGTGGCGCCAAGGCCCGCCGCCGCGCCGTTCAGCCGGGCGATGATCGGCTTCTCCAGGTCCAGCAGGCCGCTGACGATCCGCTTGGCGTCATAGGCGATGGCGCGGAACTTCCGGGGGTCGTTGATCTGCTCGTCGAACCAGTCGAAGTCGCCGCTGGCGCAGAAGGCGCGGTTCTCGCCGGTCAGCACGATCAGATCACTGTCCTCGTCATGCTGCAGGTCGACGAACAGCTCGGCCAGCTCGTCGTGCATGCGGGCGTCGACGGCGTTCACGGCGTTGCCGCTGAAGCTGCAGACCAGGATCCGCCCGTCGCGGCGGAAGGTGAAGCGCTGGTAGTCCTCGAACTTCATCAGGCGGGATCCTCACTGACACGCACCAGGCGGCGTCCGAAGTTCTCGCCCCGGAACAGGCCGCAGAAGGCCTCTGCGGCGGACTCCAGGCCGTCGAACTCCTCGATGGCGAACTTCAGCGAGCCGTCGGCGATCCAGTCGGCCATCTGGCTCTGGGCGGCGGCGAACTGGCGGATGTCGTCGAACACCACCAGACCTTCCATGCGGACGCGGTGGGTGATGAAGACGTCGGTGTGCTTCAGGCCGTACCGCTGCTCGACCGGCACATTGTAGTCCGCCACCTGGCCCGAGACGACGACGCGCCCGCGCAGCTTCATCAACGGCAGGACCCGGTCGACCATTTCGTTGCCGACGTTGTCGAACAGCACATCGACGCCGCCCGGGCAGGCCGCCTTGATCGCCGCCGTGAGGTCGGGTTCGGCCTTGTAGTCGATGACCGCGTCGAAACCGGCCTCGTCCTTCAGCCAGGCGCACTTCTTCGGCCCGCCGGCGATGCCGACCACCGTCATGCCCAGCTTCTTGCCGATCTGGCCGGCGGTGGCGCCGACCGGGCCGGCGGCGGACGTGACCAGCAGGGTCTCGCCTTCCTTCGCCTGTCCCACGCGGTGCATGCCGAACCAGGCGGTCAGGCCGGGCACGCCCAGGATGCCGATCCAGCAGCCCAGCGGCACGCGGCGGTCGGTGATCTTCTGGATGAAGCCGCGGCCGTCGGACACGAAATGCTCGCGCCAGCCGCCGCCCGCCGCGATCAGGTCGCCGGCGGCGTAGCTTCCATTCTTGCTCTCCACGACCTGCGCAACGCAGAAGCCGTCGATGCCCTCGCCGATCTTCATCGCCCCGGCGTAGCTGTCGCCGCCCGACAGGCGCGAGCGGGTGCCGGGATCGACCGAGCCCAGGATCACCCGGGCGATGAACTTGCCGTCCTCCAGCGCGGGAAGCGGCAGCGTCTCGAGCCGGAAGTCCTCCGGCGACGGCGCGCCCTCGACATGGCGCGCAAGCACCCAGCGGCGGGTTGTCGTGGTCACTGTTCCTCCTGGGCCGGGTGAGTTCCGGTCTGGCCGGGACTTTAGGCGGATCGCGCCCGGAAGGGGAAGGCGCTACCAACGGGGACATGTACCGTCTTCGGTACGTGTCCCCTGCAGCTTCAAGCGGCGGGGGACACGCACTGAAGTGCATGTCCCCGTCAGCACAGGCCACAATTCCGCCGACGGGCTGAATCGACTATGGAACCCCATGCGCCGCCTGAGCCTGACCGCCGCCGTTCTCCTGCTCGCCGCCGGGCCCGCCCTGGCGCAGGACCGCGGCTCGACGGAGACGCGGCCCAACCTGCGCGACGCCGTCACCGCCCCGCTCGATGACCTGAACCTCAAGCATGTCGACATTCCCGACGTGCTGAAGCGCGCCGTCGCCAACCCCTACGACATTGAGGGTATGACGCGCTGCGAGCCGATCGCCGCCGAGGTCGGGCGGCTGGACGCGGCGCTGGGACCGGATCTCGACGAGCCGCCGGCGCCCGACACCCGCACCCGGACCGAGAAGCTCAAACAGGCGGCCGGCGACGCCGTCGTCGGCGCGGTCGAGGACGAGACCCGCAGCGTCCTGCCGTTCCGGGGCTGGGTGCGCAAGCTGTCGGGCGCGGAACGCCGCGACAAGCGGGTGGCCGAGGCCATCACCGCCGGCAAGCTGCGTCGGGCCTATCTGAAGGGCGCCGGCATGCAGAAGAACTGCGCCCCGCCGGCCGCGCCGAGCTGGTTCGTGCCGGAAGCGGAGGCCAAGGGGGGCGGACTGCTGGGCTGGCTGGCCGGCGTCGTCGCGGGGATTGGCGCGTGGTTGAGGGGACTATTCGCCTGAACCTGACGCGCTTTCGGTCTGGAAGACGGGCAGCAACAGTCTCTACACTGCGGGTCAGAACGTCGGTTTGGCGTGGTGGGGGACGAGATGC
>JBEIDC010000121.1:0-8605 GCA_040383665.1 Caulobacter sp. | reverse complement strand
GACTACGAGCTGAGCCGCTCTGCCGGGACTGTGCTGCGAAGGGTCGGATACGGGAGGCCACCGTGCCCGACCACATCGTACCGCCGACCCAAGGTGGCTCGGACGAGGACAGCAACATCCGCTGCCTCTGCGCCGACTGCCATCAGGCCCGTACGGACGAGCAGATCGGTCATCGCAGGACGGTTGCGACCGGCCCGGATGGCTGGCCCAGCCCGTGACCGCACCGGGGGGGGCGGTTCGTAACTTCGCTTGGTAGGCGAGGGAAACCGCGCATGGTCCAAACTTTTCACGACCGCGAGTTAGCGACCGGGGGTCACGTCACACTTCTTATCGGGGTTCCGGCGTTGGATCGTTTGCACAGCCGAGACTAGCTCTGCTCGGTCCGAGTCAGCCGCCGGCCAAGCCGGGCGCCGGGCGCGGTACTGCGAGGCGCGCCGTCCGGAAACGCCAGAAGTGACCATTGAACAGCCGCCGACCGAGCCCCGGATCATCGAGCGCAAGAAACCAGGAGCGATCAGTGAGCTGCACGTCCCCCTGAGCGTCGGCGAGAGAACACACAGGCTCTGCCGCAACCGCTCCATCAAACATCTCGATCGCCATCCACGCGTCGTGTCCCGCAGCCGCCACGACCCGCCGAATGGGCACGGCTGGTGCGGCGCCGATGGCCGCGGCCAGGAGTTCGTCGCCGATATAGGCGGCGGCGGCCTCCAGCATTGAGCCTTCCACGTGGGCGCCGGCGCCATCCGCCTCTCGCGCGTAGAGCGCCACAAGTGTGCAGGCCGCCATCTGCAACGCGCAGGTCGGATCCGCCGGATAGGCGCCCATCAGGACAGGGTGGCCCGCCTCGTCGCAATGCAGGACGCCCCAACCGGCCATCGCTTCAATCGAGGCGCCGTTGGCCTTGTGGTCCGCCAATGGACCCGCCGCGCCAAAGCCGCTGAAGGATGTCATCACCAGATCTGGTCGTATCTTCCGAAGATCTTCGTAGCCAAGGCCGAAGCGCGGCATGACCCTGGGCGTAAAGTTCTCGAGCACGACGTCGGAATCACGGACCAGGCCCCGGAATGTCTCCACGTCCTTGGCCAGGGTGAGATCCAGACCAAGGCTTCGCTTGTTTCGATTCACGCCCTGGAAATAGACGCTTCGATCCACGGCCGGGACCGGAGGTCCATCCGGTCGTTGCGGCGCCTGGCCCATCAGTCGCCAGACGTCGGGTCGCAGCGGGTTTTCGATCTTGATCACGTCCGCGCCGAGGTCGGCCAGCATCTGACCCGCCAGCGGCCCCATCCAGGCCTGGGTAAGGTCCAGCACTCGGCATCCCGCTAGGGGCTGGGCCGCTTCGGCATCCCGTCTGGCCTTGAGTGGCCCTGGCGGACCTCGCTTCAGGCGAGCGGGTCGACCGGCGATCGGTAGATCCCCGAAGTCCGGGTCAGCCAGTCGCTCGAAGAATTCCAGTGACGCCAGCTGGGGGGTCCGCCAGCACATCCTGAAGGGACTGCACGGGCCCGCAGACCACGCCCCGCCCCTGCAGGGCGTCGAACACCGACTTCATCGTCAGGCGAGACGTGTAGCGCCCGAAGAAGGCCTCGCCGCGCGCGATCACGGCCAGCCGATCGCCTTCGAACAGGCCTCCCGGGAGGTCAGAGGGTTCAATGCCGAACGCCTCGCAATAGATTTGCGCATAGGCCGGGACGGTCAGAAGGACTGAAACCCAGCCATCTGCACAGGGCAGCAGCCTTACGCCCTCCGGTGTGCCGCCCTCCCGGACCGTCGGTGTTTCGGCGAATTGCTCCTTGAGAAACGGGAGCAGGCCCGCGACCGTCTCGAGGCCGGAAATCTCGACCAGATCTCCAAGGCCCGTTCGCCTCAGCCGAATGAGGGCCGCCAGGGCGCCGACGAACGCATTGGCTCCGATTGCATGATCGATGAGATGGCCAGGTGCGGGAACAGGAGCCTGACCCGATTTCCCGTTGAGGCTCAGGTAGCCGGAAAGCGCCTGAAGCCGCAAAGCCCCCGCATCGTCTTCAGCCCGCCGGCCTGTTCGTCCAAAGGGCGAAATGCTGACAATGACGAGCTCTGGATGGCGGCTGCGGAAGACATCAAGGGTTGCGCCAAAGACCGTGACCTCGTCGCGAGGGTGGACGTCACTGATCACGACGTCGAACAGCTGGACCAGCGCCTGAATTTCCTCGGGTCCGGACGCCGCAATGGAAGCCTTGTTGGCCGCCTGGTAGCGAACGGTCGGAGAGACAAAGGTCCCGGTCGATGTGCGGCGGAGATCGGTCTTCTCAAACCCTCTTCCGCCCCTGGCTTCGAGCATCGTGACCGCCGCGCCCCAGAGCCCGAACTGTCGACCGCAAAAGCCGGCGGCGGGCGTCCTGCTGACTTCAAGGACCCTCAGGCCGGCGAGCGGCGCGGTATCAGACCGGGCCGTCAACTAGAGTGTCGTCTTCAACTGACCATTCATCGCCGCGATCGCGTCGAGGTAAGACAGCGCAGGACGCCACTCAAGCCGCTCCCGGATGTGGTCGGCGCTGATCCGGTTGTCGAAGCCAATGAGATTCAGACCCTCAAGGAAGGGAAGCCCCTCCTTCCGCGGCCCCACCAGGTTGGCCGGGTCCTCGTTGGCCTCCGCAAGCTCAAGCAGGTCCGCGAGCGGATAGACCGGCGGCGGTGGCTTTCCCGCCAGGGCGGCCATGTCGTCGGTGAACTGTCGCCAAGTCACGGGTTCGCCGTCACAGACGTTGAACACGCCCCCGGGGGCGTCCGGATGGGTCCCTGCGAGGAAGATGGCGTCGGCGAGGTTCTCGACGTGAACCAGACCGGCATTGTTCTGGTCGGCGGCGCCAACCACGAGGCCGCCGGACGCCTTGATCGCGTCAATGAACCGATCGCCCCAGGCGCTGCCGCGTCCGAGCCCATAGACGTTTGCGGGACGTACGATCGTCGTCGGCACGCCGAACCGGGCGGCGGTTTCCAGGGCAACGGCTTCTTGGCCCTGTTTTGCTCGCCCGTAGGCGCCCTGCCAGACTCCGAACCCGTCCGCCTCGTGGCATAGCTGGCGCCTGATCTTGTCGCCGTACACCGCTATGGAAGAAATGACGACGGCGCGGGCGCCTCGATCGGCCGCCAAGACGCATACTTCGCGGGTGCCGTCAGCGATGACGGACCATTGGCGATCATAGTCGCCGGCCTGTCCCACCACCGCAGCGAGGTGGATCACCAGGTCAAAGTCCCCGACTGCCGACGCCAAGCTTCCAGGCTGCGTCAGATCTCCGCCGACCATATCGAAGTCGCCGCACCAGGCCGGGTCCGGGGCCTCACCGGGCAGAGCGAAGCTGACGACGCGCCAGTCAGCGTCGAGAAAGCGGCGAACCACCCGGCTGCCGACGAAGCCCGTCCCTCCGGTGACAAGGACAGTGCGGATATCTTTGGTCATTGCTTGCCTGCCTTATCGATCACTGAGACGAGGAACCGCAGCAGAAGGCGCTCCCTACCGGGCTCGTCTTCGAACGCGCTGCGAGCGTGCAGCGTGACGTGGTTGTTGAGGATCTGGATGTCCCCTGGCTGAAGCTTGAACGACAGGCCGATCGCTGGATCAGCAGCAAGCCCCTCGTACAGGTCCATCAGCTCGAGGAGCGCGGTGGGCAGTTCGACGCCGTGCCGGTCCACGCTTCGGAAGTAGTCCGAGATGTAGAATGTCCGCAGCGTTGCGCCATCAAACGCACAGGGAACGACCTCTGCGTATGGCGTCGCTCCGGCCGCTTGTTCGTTTCTGAGGTCGAGAGGAACCGGGCCAAACAGGCGGTCGGCAAGGTCGGGGCGCCGCTGCGTGATCTCGTTGTAGACGGCGACCGAACTTGCGATGCGGCTCTCGCCACCAGACCTGGCCTGACGGATGCACATCAGGCCGACCAGATCCGACGCATCGCAATGGAAGCGAAACTCGGCGGACGTCGCATATTTCCGCGCCGCGCTGTCGCGGCTCGCGGCGCCGGTATCCCGGACCTCGCCGATCACGTCACCCTGAGGGTTCTGGACGCCCAGACGCCCGAACTGAAGGCCAAGGCCCCGCATGAACAGGCTCGCGGTCGCCTGATCCCAGCGATCAACCGGAGCGCCTCGGAGCACCAGAAATCCCCGCCCCGTCTCCAGCTCTCGCCGCCAGTCTTCGACGCGGCCGGTGAGGGAAGGAAGCGGGAAGTCCTCCGGGCCAAGCTCGTCCAGGGGCTTTCCTGTCAGTCGCGCGAACGCGATTGCAGCGTCAAACGCGGCGATTTCCGCGTCGCCGAGGGGCTGCATCCAGGCGTCTTCGCTGTCGAAGTCCGAACCGCGCCAAGCTGCCGAGGTCCTGATCGGGCCCGGTGGAGGTCCAATGTGGACCCGGTCCAGGAAGTGGAGAGACTGCTCCGCGACCGACAGGGGACGATTGGGTTCGGACGGGCCGGCAAGGGTCATCAGGGTGCCTCGCGATAGCTTCCAGAATTCAGCGAGGCGGCGCCTCGATACTGATTATTTCAATTCCATCGGTCGAGCCACAATCGAATCTTCCTTGATCAACAACGTGTAGATCAATTTACGTTTCGACCGACACCCTCCCAGTATGATGCTCTAATTTCGCGCTTGAGGATCTTTCCTGCTGCTGAAACGGGAAATGGATGGTCTCGAAATTCAATTGTCCTAGGACATTTGTATCCACCTATTTTTGTCTTACAATATTCTATTAGTTCTTCTGAAATAACCGCTGATCCCGCCACGCGACGCACAATGGCGTGGACTCGCTCGCCCCACCTTTCGTCCGGAACACCGATGACGACACATTCGAGAACGTCGGGGTGAGTACTCAGCGCACTTTCGGTTTCGGCGGAATATACATTTTCACCGCCCGAAATAATCATGTCCTTGGTGCGGTCGACTATGAAGAGATAGCCGTCTGAATCCATGAAGCCGGCGTCACCGCTCATGATCCAGCCGTCCTTCAGTGTGGCGGCGGTTTGCTCCGGGAGGTTCCAGTATCCGAGCATATTGCCGGTGCTCCGGATGGCGATTTCGCCGACGTCGCCGCGCGGCAAGTCCTGGCCCTCTTCACCCAGGATGCGGATTTCGCTGAAGAGGATTGGCTGCCCCGCAGATTTCAGTCGCGCCGCATTCGGTCCGTCAGGATCGTGATCCTCAGGACCCAGCAGAGTACAAACGCCGGCTGTTTCGGTCTGCCCATAGCCCTGAGAGAACCGGGCCTGGGGCAGCCGAGCCAACAGGCGCCGTAGCGTTCCCTCCGGCATGGGCGATGCGCCGTAAAGGGCATTGGTCAGGCTTGAGAGATCGGCGCCTTGCGCCTTGGGGTGATCAATCAGCATGTTCCACATCGCGGGAACCAGGCTGAGGGTGTCGATCCGATCACGCACGACGCATTCGATGATGGCGCCCGGATCGAACGTCCGATGAATGATGAGCTTCCGGGCAGCGATCGCGGACGCCACGGCCAGCTGGGCGCCGGCCAGATGAAACATCGGCAGGACACAGAGGATGGCGACATCCTGCTTGGGCTCCTCGCCCCTTTTTCCTGCAAGTAATGTCGTGATCAGTCCGGTGTGACACAGCATGACCCCTTTGGGATGCCCGGTCGTGCCGCCCGTGTAGAAGATGCCGGCGACATCTTCATCCGCACCACCGAGGCAGGTCACGGGTGCGCCAAGCCGTCGCAGCGCGTCATAGCGCATGGACTCCGCAGCAGGCTCTCCGTCGCCGGCGTGGATCAGCCGCACCTCGTCGTCCGCGGCGGTCATATCCTCGACAAGGCCGGCAAAGGCATCATCGACCACGATGACGCGAGGTCTGCTGTCAGCCAGGGCGTAGCCGACCTCGTCCTTCGACCACCGCGTATTGATAGGAACGACGACCGCCGACAGACGCCATGCGGCGTAGAAAAACTCCACATAGCGATCACTGTTGAGCGCCAGGATCGCCACCCGATCGCCCTTCCCGACACCAAGGCTGCGCAATCCTCCAGCAAGCTCTTCCGTCGCCCGATTGAGGTCCATCCAGGTCTGCTCGCGCTCTCCGAAGCGGAGCGCCTGACGGTCCGGGAACAGCCCAGCGGCCCGGACAAGGAACTGACAAAGATGAAGGCGGCTCATGGTCGTGTCTCAACAATCTCGGCTAGATGACCGTTTCGATGGCCGCGGCCAGCTGTTCGGGCATCGATAGAAATGGTGAATGTGACGCAGTCAGGCTTGCCACGTGCTCGCAGGGCTGGCGCGCAATCATCCGATCCTGCATTTGCAGCGATAGCGCGCGGTCCTCGGTGCAGCGGATGTACGAACGCGGCACCGAACCAAATCGCTCTGCCGTCAGTTTCACTTTGTCGGTCGACGGTCGGGCGGACTCGGGTTCCAGACGCGACATTGCCCAGGCTACATCCGCTTCGTTGCAGTCACCGCAGTAGACCGGCTTGAAGCGGGGCCGGTTGATCGTCACGACGCCGCTCAGCCAGGAGACCTTCGCCGCGCCCTCCAAGTCCGAGTCGGTGTCAGCCGCGGCAAGCGACACAAGGCTGTCCCCCGAAACCGGCATGAAGGCCGACACGAAGACCAGCCGCGAGAACGCCTCGGGCGCGGCCTCGGCCGCTGCCGCGATCACCATGCCACCCATTGAGTGCCCGACAGCGATCACAGGCTGGTCCTGGCTGACCGCCACATCGACGATCGCGGCGGCATAGTCGTTCAAGGTAAACCGCCAGCCTGCCCTTCCGCGGCCTGCCCGGCCCGGCAAGTCTGGCGCAATCACCCTGTGGTCAGAGCGCGCCAGAACGGGAGCCAGACGGTCCCAGCACCAGGCTCCATGACAGGCGCCATGGACCAGAAGAAGGGGCGCGGTCATGGGCGCTCGTTTGAGAAAATGACGGTTGCGCACGCGGACCAGAAGCCGCCCCAACCATGCACTAGCGATGTTCGAGCGCCCTCGACTTGCGCCGCGGCTTCTCCCCGCATCTGCCGCACGGCCTCGAGCATGCACAGCATGCCGTAGGCGCCCGAGTGAGCGTAGGAGAGGCCTCCGCCATTGGTGTTCATCGGCAGCGTCCCACCGGGTCTGGTATGGCCGGCGGCGATGAACTCGCCCGCCTCGCCCACCGGGACGAAGCCCAGTCCCTCCAGGCCGAAAATCGGGTTGAAGGCGAACGCGTCGTAGATCATCAGATGATCGATGTCCGCGTGCGACACGCCAGCCGATGAAAAGGCGTCGCGCCCCGAGGTGCGAATGAAATCGGGCTCCATGGGATTGCGCGTGCCCGCCGGACTGCACCCGCCATTTTCCATCGCCGATCCCGACCCCAGCAGATAGACCGGCTTGGTCGGGAAGTCCTTTGCGCGGTCCGCCGACGTCACGACCAGGGCGCCGCCTGCATCAGAGACCAGACAGGTCATGGCCCGCCGGATCGGCCATGCGATCAACGGCGACGCCAGAACCTCCTCGACACTCGTGGGCGTTTTCAGTTTGGCGCGCGGGTTTCGCGCGGCCCACTCGCGCTGCACAACCGGCACCATGGCGAGCTGGGCTTCTGTCAGACCATAGGTCGCCATGTAGCGCGCGAGCGGTTGGCCAAACAGCGTCGCCGACAGGCTGGACCCGGCATAGGCAATGTCGAACTGCTGTTCGATAGAACCCGGCCGTCCCACATCGTAGGCGTTGGGGAGCGTGGCGTGGCTGCGGCCGGACTCCCCGTAGACGATCAGAACAGTCGAACAGTAGCCCGCATTGATCGCCGCCACCGCGCTACGCAGATGGTAGATCCATGAGCAGCCGCCAATGCTGGTGCCGTCAACCCAGCGGGGAAAGACACCCAGTTGCTGCGCGACATTCCCCACGGGGAGATGGCCGACCGCCAGGCCATCGATGTCCGAGGCCTTGAGGCCGGCGTCGTTGAGCGCATTGACCGCGCCGTCGAGCGCAAGCCCCATCGACGACAGATGCGGAACCGTCCCGATGTCGGTGGACTCCGCTGCGCCAACAATTGCGAAGCGTCCGGGCTTGATCATTGGCCGCGCTCCCCGGCGGGCCGGAAGCAGAGCAGTTTGAGCCCGCCGCTCAACGTGTGCCACATGGCCTGAAGCGGCATGTCGATCTTGAGAGCTGCCGGGGTTTGCTCACAATGGAGCACGGTCGACAGCAGGCGAGGCCCTTCCTCCAGCGCGATGGTCGCGACGGAAAAGGGGGGCGGCAGTTCCCACACGGGCCAGAGATTGGCGGTTATCACATAGCTGTAGAGCGTGGCCCTTCCCGAGACTTGCTCCCAGGAGACATGGCGCGAGGTGCAATGGGGACATACGGGCGCGGGAGGGAAATAGTAGTTCCCACATGCCCCGCACCGCTGAATCGCCAATGTCTCGGCGGCCGCCGCATCCCAGTACGGTTGCGTTTCGGGTAGCGGGCGGGGCAACAAACTCACGCCAAGGCCTCCTCTTTTTCAGTACCGGGCCGATATTCCAGGCCCGCTCCCGACTACCCGAGCTTGACGCCTATCGTCTTCGGGATCGACTCAAAACCCTAGAACAATCCGATCGCGATAAAATTCGGGTCGCCATTATCGGGGGCGGTTATAGCGGCG
>JBEIDC010000120.1:0-8655 GCA_040383665.1 Caulobacter sp. | reverse complement strand
GCCTGGGGCGGGGCCGCGTCGCGCCCGCCGTCACCGCGATCGCCACGACCACCCCGGTCGCCACGATCCCCGCGGTCGCCGCGGTCGCCACGCGGCTCGCTTGTGCGTGGCTCGCCGGACTGGGTCTGGCCCCGTCCACCGCCATAGGGCTGGGCGACGGCCGCCGTGCTGGCGAGCAAGGTCAGCACCAACGCCGTCGTAATGGTCTTCTTCATCCCTGTGTCTCCGAAGGCCCTTTTGGCGGCCTGAGTGTGGTCCCTTGCGTCCACGGATGCGCCGGCCAACCTGAACCACGCTTGAACGAAAGCCCGCTCTGCGCCAGCTTCGGACCATGACCGCGACGCCTATCGATGTAACCGGCTTCTGGCGGATCGCCGGACCCGGCAAATGGTTCCGAAAGGACAGCCGCTTCGACGACTCGATCCGGCTGAAGTTCGAACCCGTCCACTTCCGCGCCGCCCGGGGCGAGTACGACGCCTGGCGCGGCTCCGCCGAGGGCTGCCTGGCGCTGCTCATCCTGCTGGACCAGTTCCCGCGCAACCTCTGGCGCGGGTCGGCCCACGCCTTCGCCACCGACCCGCTGGCCCGCGCCATCGCACGTCACGCCATCCAGAACGACTTCGACCAGGAGGTCGAGGCGGAACTGCGGCCCTTCTTCTACCTGCCGTTCGAACATTCCGAGGACCCGGCCGACCAGGACCTCTGCGTCACACTGACCACGGCCTTGCGCGACGCGACTGGCGACGAGGAAACCCTGAAGTGGGCGATCGTCCACCGCGACATCATCACCCGGTTCGGACGGTTTCCGCACCGCAACCGGGCGCTGGGCCGCGAGACGACGGCCGAGGAGCAGGCCTTCCTCGACGACGGCGGGTTCGCCGGCTGATCACCGACCGGGTTTTGCGAACGCCTCAAGCCGGCGGCGCGTGATCGCCGGCCCTGGCGGGAAGACCCGTCGGGTGGTCGATCAATTCGTTCTCGGCCGGTTCTGGATCTCCTGCACCGCAGCCCGGCTGGTTTCCGCGAGCTCGTCCCATTCGGCCGCCGTCATGCAGACGCGCTTGGTCAGCCGCGAATTGGGAGCTGCCTCCTTCTTGCAGACCAGCCGTGCGCCGTCAGGGGGCGTCGTGGTCGCCGTCGGCTTCGGAGCCGTCGGAGCGGCCGGAGGCGACGGTGCAGGATCGGCGGCGATCATCGCCAGGCCAGACATCAGAGCAGCGAGCATTGGCGCGGACCCTTCCCTTGGTTGCAGCCGTTCGATAGTCGTCCGCTGCGGGCCGGTTTTCAAGAGCTGGGGAAAACTCGCGTCCGCTCCCCAATCCGGGCTCCGAATCAGGCAAGGTCTTTCGTCAAGGAGAGGCCTCATGAACGCCATTGCGACCGCCGTCGCCGTCCCGGGGTCCATGACCGCCGCCGACCACCCCGAACGGCAGTATCTGGCGTTGCTGCAGGACATCCTCGACAACGGCGTGCAGCGCGATGACCGCACAGGAACCGGAACCCTCGGCGTCTTCGGCCGCCAGATCCGGTTTGATCTGTCCCGCGGCTTTCCGCTGCTGACCACCAAGAAGCTGCACCTGAAGTCCATCGTGCTTGAGCTGCTGTGGTTCCTCCGCGGCGACACCAACGTGCGCTGGCTGCAGGAGCGCGGCGTCAGTATCTGGGATGAATGGGCCGATGAGAGCGGCGACCTCGGCCCCGTCTACGGGCGCCAGTGGCGGTCGTGGAGCGCTCCGGACGGCCGGGTGATCGACCAGATCGCCGGCGTGGTCGAGAGCCTCAAGACCAACCCCAACAGCCGCCGCCACATCGTCAGCGCCTGGAACCCGGCCGATGTCGACGACATGGCCCTGCCGCCCTGCCACTGCCTGTTCCAGTTCTTCGTCGCAGACGGCAAGCTCAGCTGCCAGCTCTACCAGCGCAGCGCCGACGTCTTCCTGGGGGTGCCGTTCAACATCGCCAGCTATGCCCTTCTGACCCTGATGGTGGCCCAGGTGACCGGCCTGAAACCCGGCGAGTTCGTGCACAGCTTCGGCGACGCGCACCTTTACATGAACCACCTGGACCAGGCGCGGCTGCAGCTGACGCGAGACCCCCTGCCCTTCCCGACGATGCGCATCGCGCCACGCCGCGACCTGTTCGCGTTCGAGTACGAGGACTTCGTGCTGGAAGGCTATCAAGCTCATCCGGGGATAAAGGCGCCTATAGCGGTCTGAGCCTGGAGTGCGGCGTCAGGGTCGCAGCACCACCTTGCCGGCGACGGAAGCGGTCTCCAGCGACTCCTGCGCGCGTGACGCCTCGGCGAGCGGCAGCGAAAGACCGATCAGCGGATTAAGCCGCCCGGCCGCCACCTCGGCCAGCACCGCGGCGAGGTCGGCGCGGTAGATTTCCGGCCGGGCGTCGCGCCAGTAGGAGACGTTGTAGCCGACTAGCCCCTGGCTGACGCCGAACAGCTTCATGGACGAGAATCCGTCATTCAGAAGCATGCTGACCACGGCGCCGGCATTGATCTTTCCACCCCGCGTGGCGTCGTAGCCCCCGTACAGCACCGCCGTCCCGCCCTGGCGAAGCGCCGGGATCGAGACCGCCTTCAGGTGCTTGCCACCGATGTGGTCGTAGGCCGCGATCACGCCGCCGCCGGATATGCGGCGGGCCTGTTCCACGACGCCGCCGGCGCGGTAGTCGATGTGGACGGCGCCCAGCCTCTCGACCACCGCCCGCTTGCCCGACGAGGCCGTGCCGATGGCGCGGACCCCGGCGTTGCGGGCCATTTCCAGCAGCAGACTGCCTACCCCGCCGGCCGCGCCATGCACCAGCACCCACTCGCCGGGACCAGCGACAGCGATCCGGTGGAACATCTGCCAGGCAGTCAGCCCGTTCAGGACCGCCGCGACCAGCGCGCCCGCGTCCGGACCTTCCGGCGCCGCCACGAGCAGCCCCGCGTCGATATTGCGGCGGCTGGCATAGGAACCGGTCACGGTGAGCGCCGCGACCCGCTGTCCCACGGCGAGCTCCGTCACGCCGGCTCCGACGGCCTCGACCCGTCCGACCAGGTCGTAGCCGGGCGTGACCGGCGCCTTCACCCCCGGATACAGACCTTGCCGCATGACGATGTCGGCATAGGCCACGCCCGTTGCTTCGATCCTCACCCGCGCCTCGCCCGGGCCGGGCGGGGGCAGCTTGACCTCCCTGCCCTTGAGCACGCCGGCCTTGCCGGTGCGCGGCATGTGCATCTCGAACGCGGTATCGGTCATGATGGTCTCTCCTTAGCGATGGATAGGCCTCATTCCGCAGGGTAAGAAAAGCGCCCGCCTGACAAGGCCCCGACGGAGGGCTACACAGGCCGCATGAGCCTCCTCCCCATCGCCCTCGGCCCCGTCGCCCGCGCCCGCAACGGCGTCATCGGTCGGGACAATGGCCTGCCATGGCGCCTGAAGACAGATCTTGTGAACTTCAAGCGGGTGACGATGGGCAAGCCGGTCATCATGGGCCGAAAGACCTGGGACAGCCTGCCCTTCAAGCCCCTGCCCGGCCGGCTTAACATCGTGCTGTCCCGTGACGGCTCGTTCCAGCCGGACAGGGCCGTCGTCTGCGAGCGGTTCAACGAGGCGATCGAGCTGGCCCGCGAGCAGGCCGAGGATGACGGCGCGTCCGAGGTCTGTGTCATCGGCGGCCTGGCGCTATTCGAACTGGCTCTGCCCAAGGCCCGACGCATCTACCTGACCGAGGTCGACGCCGAACCGGAAGGCGACGTCATCCTGCCCGCCTTCGACGAAGCGGACTGGACGGAAATCCGTCGGGAAGCGCACCCCGCCGGACCGGACGATGACCATCCATTCGTGTTCCGGGTCCTCGAACGCCGCTGAATCGCTTGCGCTGACCCGGCGTCATTGGGTTCACTCCCGCCCAATCAGAAAAACGGGAGCGCGCTGCATGGACATCGAACTCGTCGCCGAGGGACTGAAGTTTCCCGAGGGCCCCATCGCCATGGCCGACGGCTCGGTGATCCTCACCGAGATCGCCGGCCAGCGGCTGACTCGGATCACGCTCGACGGCAAGGTCGAGGTTTATGCCGAAACCGGCGGCGGCCCGAACGGCGCGGCGGTCGGCCCGGACGGCGCCATCTGGGTGACCAACAACGGCGGCAGCTTCGACTTCCAGGAGATGGGCGGCCTGCTGATCCCCGGTCCTACGCCCCCCAGCCATACCGGCGGCTACATCCAGCGTATCGACCCGGTCACCCGCAAGGTCGAGACCGTCTACGAAACCTGCGACGGCAAGACATTCAACGGCCCCAACGACCTGGTCTTCGACAAGCAGGGCGGCTTCTGGTTCACCGACCATGGCTGCAGCACGCCGGAGGGCCGCAAGCACGGCGCCCTCCACTACGCCAAGACCGACGGCTCCAAGGTGACCCGGGCCCGCGAACACATGATCTCGCCCAACGGCGTGGGCCTCTCGCCGGACGAGACCGTGGTCTACATGGCCGACACCAACCTTGGCCGCCTGTGGGCGTTCGATGTCGCCGAGCCCGGCGTGCTGGCCGAAGGGCCGCCGTTCCAGCCCGGCCGCGTGATCTGCAACCTGCCCGGCTATCAGCTTCTGGATAGCCTGGCGGTCGAGGCGGGCGGAAAGGTCTGCGTGGCCACGATCATCAACGGCGGCATCACCGCCTTCGATCCCGACGGCTCGACCGAACACTACCCCTTCCCCGACCTGCTGGTGACCAACATCTGTTTTGGCGGCCTCGACATGACCACGGCCTGGGTCACCGCCTCGGGAACCGGCAAGCTCTACAAGGCCAAATGGCCGAGAGCGGGATTGAAGCTGAATTTCAACGCCTGACCGATCGCGGTTATGCTGCCCTCCAGGCCGGCGAGCCGGCCGGCCTGGAGACTCCACGATGAAGACCGTCAGAACCGCCCTCGCGGTCTCTTTGCTGCTGCTGGTCGCGGCCTGCGCCCATCCCGGACCCATGCCCTGCGGATGCCTGCCGCCGCCCGAGGATGCGCCGAAGCAGGGCTGAAGCGAGAGCCGCGCGCCGACCAAACTAGTCCAGTCTAGTAAAGCACGCCCAACGCCGAACGCTCGAAGCTCTTGAGCTCGTCATTACGGCCGTCGCGAACCTTCACCGCCCACTCCGGATCCTGGAGCAACGCGCGACCGACGGCGACCATGTCGAACTCGCCGCGGTCCAGACGCTCGAGCAGGCCGTCCAGCGACGCGGGCTGGCTGGCCTCGCCACCGTAGGCGGCGATGAACTCACCGCTCAGGCCCACCGAGCCGACAGTGATGGTCGGCTTGCCGGTCAGCTTCTTGGCCCAGCCGGCGAAGTTGAGGTCGCTGCCACCCCCGTCTTCAGGGAACTCCGGCTCCCAGAACCGTCGCTGCGAACAGTGGAAGACGTCGGCGCCGGCGTCTGCCAGCGGCTGCAGCCAGGCCTCCATCTCGGCGGGCGTGGGGGCGAGGCGGGCGGTGAAGTCCTGTTGCTTCCACTGCGACAGCCGGATGATGACCGGATAGTCCTCGCCGACCGCCCGGCGAACGGCCTTGAGGATCTCGGCCGCGAAGCGGGACCGCTCCGGCAAGGTGGGACCGCCCCACCGGTCGGTGCGCAGGTTCACGCCCTGCCAGAAGAACTGGTCGATCAGATAGCCGTGGGCGCCATGCAGCTCGATCGAGTCGAAACCCAGGGCTTTGGCGTCGGCGGCGGCGCGGGCGAAGGCGTCGATGGCGTCCTGGACGTCGGCGTCGCTCATCGGCTCGCCGAACTGCTTGCCGGGACTGGAAAGGCCCGAGGGACTGTCATAGGCGCCAGGCGGGGTCCATTCAGGATCGCGGGTGCGCACGGCGCCGACGTGCCAGAGCTGGGGGGCCATGACCCCGCCGGCCGCGTGAACGTCGTCGATAACCGCCTTCCAGGCCGCAAGCTCCGCCTCGCCATGGAAGCGCGGCACGTTCCTGTCGTTCAGGGAGGCGGGGCGGGCGACCCCCGTGCCCTCCGAAACGATCAGCCCGACAGCATTGGCGGCCCGACGTTCGTAGTAGGCCGCGACGTCCCGTGTCGGCACCCCGTCCGGCGAGAAGGAGCGGGTCATCGGCGCCATCACGATGCGGTTGGGCAGCGTCATCGACTTGATCGTCAAAGGCGAGAAGAGGGCGTCCAGCGACACGGTGGCGGCTCCGGCTACGGTTTAGATCCTGCCTGCGATCTAAACAGATGTTCGACTCCACCGGCGCCAGAAATTCTCCAAGCTGACCAAACACTACCCGGTTCGGTGAATTGAGTGTTCGGGGACTCGATTTGCGGAGTAATGTCGAACACCCGGGTTGAGGGACCCGGGCCAGGATGGTGAACGACGTGTTCAAGCAGAGTGCCGCGACCTTTCCGGAGGTTCTTCGGGAACGCCTCGCCGAAGGCCGACCGGCCCAGGCGATCCTCGACGCCTGGCCGCTCATGGAACGCGCCCTTCTGCGCGAACCCGAAGCCATGCGGGCCGCGCTGGAGGAATCCGCACGTTTCGCGCCAAGCGAGGGTACGGCGACGGTCGCCCCGCGGTCAGCACTGGGTTTCGCCGTTCTGGATGGCGACGGCGAGCTGCTCCACGCCGACGATGCCTTCCGGCGCTGGTTCAGCGACGGCGTCGAGACCCTGATGATCCGACGCCTGGTCAGGCAGGCGCAGAAAGACGGCCAAGCCTCGGGCCTGATCGGCGGCGCCGACGGGGCATCGATCGCGGCCTGCGCCGGCGCCCGCGACGTCGCGGCCGGCTGGCCCATGCCCGCCGACTGCCGCGCTGTCCTGGACGGGCCGGGTCGCCGCATCATCCTGCTTTGTTTCGCGCCGTCACGGGCGACCGACCTGTCCGCCCGGGCCACCGCCGCCTTCGGCTTCACGCCGCTGGAGGCCCGGCTGGCGGAGGCCCTGCTTGACGCCGCCAGCCTCGAGGCCGCCGCCGCGCGGATCGGGGTCGGCCGCGAGACCGCGCGCGAGGCGCTGAAGAAGGCGATGAAGAAGGCCGGCGCGCGCCGGTCCCCCGACCTCGTCCGGCGCATGATGGACCTGATGTGCGGCGACCATCCCGAGCCGCCGGATATCGAGGAGGTGCTTGCCTCCAACTTCGGCGCGACAGCGGCTGAGGCCAAGGCCGCCGCGCGGTTCGCTCAGGGCCTCACCGCCCGGGAAGTCGCCGAAGGGCTGGGCGTGAAGGAAGCCACGGTGAGGGGCCAACTGAAGGCCGTCTTCGCCAAGACCGGCGTCAACAAGGCCAAGGACCTCGTGCGCCTCGCGGCCGAAACCAGCACCCTGGCGGCGCTGACCGGCACGGCCGAAACGGTCCTGGAGCCGCTGGACCCCAATGGCCGCCTGCGCGTGATCGCCTCGGGCGACCGGCGTATCGCCCTGACCGATTACGGCCCCCGCAGCGGCAAGCCGGTGGTGGTCATGCACGGCGCGGCCACCGGCCGACGCCTGCCGCCCGACCTCGTCCAGGCGCTGCAAAAGCACGGCTACCGTCCGATCGTCCCGCAAAGACCGGGGTTCGGCCTCACGGACATCGCGTGCGGCGACTTCCTTCGCCAGGGGTCAGACGACATGGCCCGCGTCCTGGACGCCCTGAAGATCGACAGGACCAAGCTCCTGGTTCGCGACGCCAGCACGCCGACCGGGCCGAAGTTCGCGGTCGAGCATCCCGACCGAATCTCGGCCGGCATCGCGGTCAATCCGAAATGGCCGACCGACTCGTTCGAGTACCGCGTCCGCCTGCCCCAGAGCATGATGGGGGTCATCGCCCGGTCCTTCAGAACCAGCCCGCAGCTTGTCAGTCTGCTCGCCGAGACGCTTCGCCGTCAGACGCGCACCGATCTGCTCGAAATCACCATGCGCCAGTCGCTCGCCGCCCTGCCCATGGACGCCGCGACCCTTGAGCTGCCGGGCGTCCTCGATGCCCTGGTCCGGGACGCCCAGGGGATGTTCGCGCGGACCAGCGCCGGCTTCGCGGCCGAGCACCGCGCCCAGATCGACGGCTGGCAGGTTCCGGACGGCGTCGGCGGCGAACGCTGGACCCTGGCCGAATGCGCGCCCTTGGCGCTCAGCGGCGTGGAGAAGGCCTGGGGGGGCTTGCCCAATGTCCGGTTCCGCCTGATCCCGGACGCGGGCATGCTCGTCTACTTCTCCCACCCCCAGGTGATCGCCGACCTGGTCGCGGACGCCTGACGCCATACCCTCAAGTGGAATTGCCTGCGCGGCCGCATTCCTCCGCCCGGTCCGTGAAGAGTGGGGAGCAGAAGCCTATCGCCCGCAAGGCCGTCTGCCTGCTGGACTGTTTGGGGGTCGTTCGCGGTCGACGCCGCCACGGCGGTTGCGGCCGGCAAGGCTATCGCCGGACGCGGCGATGACGGCGCGCCGGCAACCGCGTCGCCCAGGCAGCACCGTATGAGGTACCGGCTCGGCCTCTACCGCGAGAAGCAGTGCGGTGGGTCGCGGGGACATGAGCCGGACGGAGCATGTCCCCGCCGGTCAGAGACCCAGGACCAACTTGGCCATGATGTTGCGCTGGATTTCGTTGGACCCTGCGTAGATCGAGGCCTTGCGGTAGTTGATGTAACTCGGCGCGGCCGGGGCCGCGTTGTCGGGGCCCGGCCGCGGTTCGTTGG
>JBEIDC010000119.1:0-8766 GCA_040383665.1 Caulobacter sp. | reverse complement strand
GCCCGGGCGCCGGCCTCGTCGAGGTCGAAGCTGTAGGCATCCTTCATCAGGAACTCGCGGCCGCGCATGACGCCGAAGCGCGGGCGGCGCTCGTCCCGGAACTTCCACTGGATGTTGTAGAGGTTCTTGGGCAGGTCCTTGTAGCTCTTCACCGAGGCGCGGAAGATGTCGGTGACCACCTCCTCGGCCGTGGGGCCGTAGAGCAGGTCGCGCTTGTGACGGTCGGTGATGCGCAGCATCTCGTCGCCATAGGCCTCGTAGCGGCCGCTCTCGCGCCACAGGTCGGCCAGCTGCAGGGTCGGCATCAGGAGCTCGATGGCGCCGGCGCGGTCCATCTCCTCGCGCACGATCTGCTCGACCTTCCTGAGCACCCGCAGGCCCAGCGGCAGCCAGGCGTAGATGCCGGCGGCCTCCTGCTTGATCATCCCTGCGCGCAGCATCAGCTGGTGCGAGACGATCTGGGCGTCGGACGGCGCTTCCTTGAGCGTGGGCAGAAAAAAGCGCGACAGGCGCATCGATATCCCCGGGTGGACCAAGCAGGGGCTGACTTAGCCTCCGCCCCCCTGCATTGGCAACGCGGGCGGCGAAAAGAAGGCCGCCGGACCAGCCGGCGGCCTTTCAGTCATCGTCGGAGAAAAACGCCACGGAGCAAGACCGGCGAACCGGTCTCCATGTCCGCAGGCTAGCGCTGCTTCGCGAGCGGCAACGAGCACGGCCCACCGGGCGAGGCCGGCGCGGCTGGATTCGCCCAAAGAATGGGCGCTCCCGCACGCACCACGGGCCCATCGCCCAAATCGCGGGCGGATTTCAGTAGTTGGCCGGCATCTGCGGCAGGGTCACGATGCCGGACTTGATGACCGCGAACAGGATCAGCCACAGCACCGCCGACACCCAGGTGGTGGTGATGAACTTCTTCTTCAGGTTCGGATTGACCGGCGCGCCGGGATCGCCGCCGCCCGGCACATCAAGCCCTTCCTCCGCATAGGTGCGGTTGCCCAGCGGCAGGACGGCGAACAGCACCGTCCACCAGAGGGTGAGATAGATCGCGATGCTGGTGAATGGTCCCATCAGTGGGCTTCCTTCGGCGTTTCCATCAGTTCGACCAGCATGCCGCCCATGTCCTTGGGATGCACGAAGATGATCAGGGTGCCGTGGGCGCCGAAGCGGGGTTCGCCCAGAACCGTCGCGCCCTTGGCGACGAGCGCGTCGCGGGCCTCGTGGATGTTCTCCACCTCGAAGCAGATGTGGTGCTGGCCGCCCTTGGGGTTCTTGGCCAGGAAGCCGTGGATCGGGCTCTTCTCGCCATAGGGCTCGATCAGCTCGATCTGGCTGTTGGGCAGGTTGACGAAACAGACCCAGACGCCCTGTTCCGGCATGGCCCACTTGTCGGTCACCGAGGTCGCGCCCAGCAGGTCGCGGTACATCTTCACCGACTCGTCGATGGAGGGGGTGGCCACGCCGACGTGGTTGAGCTTGCCGATCATATGCGGACTCCGGATGGATCTTGCGGTCGGCGGTGGTCTACACCGCCTGCCCGCCCCTTGCTACGCCTGCCGTCGCGGGACGAAGAGACCGATGGTCAGCAGGCCGAAGACGAAGCCGCCCAGGTGCGCCTGCCAGGCGATGCCGGCCACCTCGCCGCCGATGCCGCCCATCACCCCGAAGGCGACGGCGACGATGACATTGGCGATGATCGGCCCGGTCAGCTGGCGCGCGACATCCATCGACAGCAACGGAAGGACTACGCCCTCGCGCGGCAGGCGGATCACCGCCGCCCACAGGCCGAAGATGGCGCCGGACGCCCCGACCACGGCCCCGCCCTCCGGGCTGAGCAGCAGCCAGGCCAGGCTCCCTGCCAGGCCGGCGCCGAGATAGAAGACCAGCCACTTCAGCTGACCGCCGAGGCTCGGGCCCAGACGGCGGGAGAGGATCATCCCGAAGGGCAGCAGGGCCGACAGGTTCATCGCCAGGTGCAGGAGGCCGCCGTGCATGACCATGGCGGTCAGCAGCGTCCACCAACGCCCCTCGGCCAGGGCCTGACCGCTGAAGGCGCCCAGCAGCTCGACCTGGTAGCCGGGCCCGGCCGGCGACCGCATCCACATCTGGATCAGGAAGGCCACGCCGGTCAGGGCCAGAACCAGGAACAGCGCGCGGTTCTCGTCCCATTTGATGCCGAGGGAGGTGTCCTCGGGCGCCGGCGCGGGCTGCGGCGCGGTGGCGGGTGCGGCGGAGCCCCACGGCCTGTGCGGGTCGCGGCGCGGATCGTCCGAAGACGGCGGAGGCGTGTCCATGCCCTTCAAGTGGCGACGTGAGGTCGCGCGGTCAATGCGCGCGAAGGCGGCGGCGCTCGATGAGGCCGAGAGTAAGGCCCAGGAAGACGCCTGCGGCATAACCCGGCCACGGAAGCTCAAGGACCCGAAGCCAGTTCTCGGCCAACCATCCTGCCGCCACCGCCGTGAGCGCCAACACCCAGATCCAGATGAGACCCTTGTGGACGACGCCAAGGATCCTGCGCGTGATCATGCCGCCCAGAATCGTACCCGCGTAGACGAGCCCGGCGCCGCCCATGATGATCACCGCTGCAGTGACGGCACGGGCCCCGCTGTCGCCCGGTAACGGAGATGGATACAGATCAAGTAGCGGTAGATTGACCAGTGCTTGAAGCCAGGCATTTAGCCAGTTCAAGGCCAGAATCTCCGCCTCGGACCTGCGGGTCTCGTCGGTATCCGCGACCGGGGCCTCTTCCGTCTCGGTCGAGCGGGAACGTCGCGCGGCCAGGTGATAGGCGAGCAAGCCCAGCGCGCCCGACCAAGGACCGCTGAGGGTCCTGGCCGGGTCAATGGACAGAACAGCCAGAGCGCCGAACCCGGCGGAGGCCATGAAGACCGCCGGGGTCCGCCAGCCGCCCAGCAAGCCAGGATTGGCGGTCGCCGTCGGCGTCAGGCCGGCAATGAGGAGCGCCGCGCCGAGCAGAATGGCCGGGAAGACCGGCACGGGCAGGAAGACGTGGCTGACCAGCGTCCACCAGCGCCCTTGCGTAAGCGCCTCTGCGGAGAGGCCGTAGACCGACAGATCAACGAAGCCGTCCGGTCCCGGCGGCTCAAGAAGGGTGCCGGCGGCGATGCTCAGCGCGAGAACGAGCGCGGGCCAGCCGTAGCGGAGCAGGGTCCAGCCGGTCCCCTCCCCGCCGTTGCGAGGGCCGCCGACAATCTCCAGCGGTGATGGCTGCGACACGCTCGCTCCCCCCGAACTTCGGCAGAAGCCTAGCGCGCAGGCGCCCACCGCTCAACCCTCAGTTCAGATGCGCAGCACGGTCGTCTCGACCACCGGGCGGCGTTCCCAGATGCGGTGGGCGGCTTTCTTGACGGCGCGGTTGAGGGCGGTCTCGACGGTTTCGTCCAGGCCGCGCTCCTCGGCCGGGATGCGCTTGAGCGCCTGGGCGGCGTCTTCGCCGAGGTCGTAGACGGCCTCCTCGACCGAATACTCGTCATCACCCGGCAGGCCGACCGCCTTCACCGTCGGGCCGGCGACGATCTTGCCGTTGGCGTTCAGCACGACCGAGACGACCAGCATGCCGTTGAAGGCGGCGTGGCGGCGCTCGCGCAGGGCCTCGCCGTTCTCGGGCGTCATCACGCCGCCGTCGATGTAGAGCCGGCCGGCGGGAACCTCGTCGATGATCTCGGCGCGGCCTGGGGCCAGGCGGACCATGTCGCCGTTGCGCGGCGCGACGGTCTGCGGGACCTGCAGGTCGCGGGCGAAGGCGGCGTGTTCGAGCAGGTGGCGGCGCTCGCCATGGGTCGGGACGGCAATCTGCGGCCGGGCCCAGGCGTACATCTGGGCCAGTTCGTCGCGGCAGGGGTGGCCGGAGACGTGGATGCCGGGGTGGTCGCGCTCGGTGTAGAGGCGCACGCCGCGGTCGGCGAGCTTGTTCTGCAGGTTGCGGATCGGGATCTCGTTGCCCGGGATGACCCGCGAGGAAAAGATCACATGGTCGCCCTGCGACATGCGGATGTGCGGGTGATTGCCCTCGGCGATGCGGGCCAGGGCGGCGCGCGGCTCGCCCTGGCTGCCGGTGCAGAGGTAGAGGATCTGGTCCTCGGGCACGTTCTTGGCCAGGTGGTCATCCAGCAACGGCTGGATGTCCTTCAGGAGCCCGACGCTGCGGGCGGCGCCGGCCATGCGGTGCATCGAGCGGCCGGCCAGCACCACCTTGCGGCCGGCGGCCTGGGCGGCGCGGATCACCGTGTCCATGCGAGCGACGTTGGAGGCGAAACAGGCCACAGCCACCTTGCCCTTGAGCCCGGCGATCAGCTTGTTCATCGCCACGCGGACGTCGGCTTCCGAGCCGGCCGAGCCGTCGACGAAGACGTTGGTGCTGTCGCAGACCATGGCCAGCACGCCCTCGTCGCCGAGCTTGCGGATGGCCTCGATGTCGGTGACCTCGCCCAGCATGGGGTCGGGATCGATCTTCCAGTCGCCGGTGTGCAGGATCGTGCCCAGCGGCGTGCGGATAGCCAGGCCGTTGGGCTCGGGGATGGAGTGGGTCAGGGTGACCAGCTCCAGGTCGAACGGGCCCAGGCTGAACTTGCCGCTCAGCGGCACCTCGGTGATGTCGACATCGTCCAGAAGATCGGCGTCGCGCAGCTTCTCGCGAAGCAGATAGGCGGTGAAGGGCGTGGCGTAGACTGGCGCCCTCAGGCGCGGCCACAGCCAGGCGACGGCGCCGATATGGTCCTCGTGGGCGTGGGTCAGCACGATGCCGAGGATGTCGTCGGCATATTCCTCGATGAAGGTCGGGTCGGGCAGGATGATCTCGACGCCCGGCGTGGTCTGATCGCCGAAGGTCACGCCCAGGTCGACGACGATCCACTTGCGGTCGTCCTCGGGGCCGTAGCCGTACAGATTGAAGTTCATCCCGATCTCGTTCGACCCGCCCAGCGGCAGGAAGACGAGTTCGTCGGTCTCATGTGGGGTCATCAGGTCGCCAGCCGCTGGTTGCGGCGATGAATCTCGAGCAGACCGCGGATAGTCAGGTCGGGATCGTAGTGGTCAATCATGGTGGTGGCGTCCTCGAACAGTGAGACGACGCCGCCGGTGGCCACGACGGTCAGGTGCTCGCCCCGTTCCGCCTTGATCTTGCCGATCAGGCCCTCGATCAGGCTGATGTAGCCCCAGAAGACGCCGGACTGCATGGCGGTCACCGTGTCGGTGCCGACCACGCGATTGCGCTCCGGGCGCTGGATGGCGATGCGCGGCAGCTTGGCGGCCGCGTCGTGCAGCGCCTGCATGGAAAGGTTGATGCCAGGAGCGATGATGCCGCCCTCGAAGCCGCCGTCGGCCGCCACGATGTCGAAGGTGGTGGCCGTGCCGCTGTCGATGACGATCAGCGGCCCGGGGTATTCGATGTGGGCGCCGATGGCGTTGACCAGCCGGTCGGCCCCGGCCTCAGACGGCTTGTCGATGCGCACGGCGATGCCCAGCTCGGCGTTCTCGCCGACGATCAACGGCTCGACCTGGAGGTAGCGGCGCGACAGGTTGCGCAGGTTGAAGATCGACTGCGGCACCACGCTGGAGATGATGCAGCCGGTCAGCAGCTTGAGGCCGAGACCGTTCATCTCGAGCAGCTGGGACAGCCAGACGGCGTACTCGTCGGCCGTGCGGGTGCTTTCGGTGGCGCTGCGCCACTGGGCGATCCAGGACGCGCCGTCGTGGACGGCGAACATCGTGTTGGTGTTGCCCTGCTCGATGGCCAGCAGCATTCAGCGTTCTCCCCCCCGGCTTGGCAAAGCCGAGCCGGCACGATTGGATGAGGCGGATCGAACCGCGGACGACTGCGTCATCCGCTACGATCCGCCGAAAAAGACGTCGCCGGCCGTGATGCGCCGCAGCATTCCGTCTGGCAAGCGCAGACGCAGCGCGACGTCGGGATCGAGCCCCTCGGCCACCCCTTCGACCGTCTCGTCCGTCAATCGCGCGATACAGGGCTCGCCCAGCCCGTGGGCCCGACGGGTCCAGGCCTGGGCGACGGGCTCGAACCCGCCCTGCGTCCAGGTGGTCAGCCAGCCCTGGAAGGCGTCCCGCAGATGCTCGACGGCCTCGAGCACGTTCGGGGCGCCGCCGGGGCGATGGGCGGCGAGGTTGGTCGCGGGCCGTTCGGATTGATCAGGCGAGTACGCCAGGTTGACGCCGATCCCCACGGCGACCCAGGCCGGCCAGCCCGGCGCCTGTCCTGACTCCAGCAGGATGCCGCCGGTCTTCACCCCGGCCACCATCGGATCATTGGGCCACTTCAGGGAGACCAGCGACGGCGGCACATAGCGATCGATCATCTCGCCGGCCGCCAGGGCGGCGACGAACGACAGCTGGGCGATCTCGGCCAGCGGCCGGTCGGAGGTGAACAGGAAGGTGGCGGCGAGGTTGCCGCTCGCCGTCTCCCAGGCCCGGCCGCGCCGCCCCCGGCCCGCGGTCTGGCGCAGCCCGACCAGGCAGACCGGCCAGGTCTCGCCCCGCACCGCGCGTCGCGCCGCCTCGGCGTTGGTGGAGTCGATCTCGTCGAAGACGATGATCTCGAAGGGTGTCAACCGGTCAGGGTCCGTGTCAGCCGAGGACGGCCGCGGCCGCTTTCGAAAGCGGGTCGAGCCAGACCAGCGCGACCAGACCGACCGGGAAGGAGAACAGCGCCCCGCCGATGGCGATGGTCCGGGCGCTGAAGGCGGGAGTCTCCACCGCGCCGGGCGCCGCGTCGAACCACATCACCTTGATCAGGCGCAGGTAGTAGAAGGCCGCCACCACCGAACCGACCAGCGCCAGGATCGCCGCCCAGGCCAGCCCCGAATCCAGCGCTGCCTTGAAGACATAGAACTTGGCGAAGAAGCCGCTGAACGGCGGAAGGCCGAGGGCCGACAGAGAGAAGGCCGTCATGGCCAGGGCCATGCCGGGCTTCTCCTTGAACAGGCCGGCCATGTCGTCGATCGTCTCCATCTGCCGCCCGTCGCGTCGCAGCGCGGTCATGCAGGCGAAGAAGCCGGTCACGTCGACCATGTAGAGCACCATGAACATCAGCATGGCCTGCACGCCCGCCTCGCCGCCGGCGGCGAGGCCGATCAGGGCGTAGCCGATGTTGGCAATGGAACTGTAGGCCCACAGGCGCTTGAGGTTCTTCTGGGCCAGGCCGGCGAAGGCGCCGACGAACACGGACAGCAGCGCGATGGCCAGGATCACCTGCTGCCACTGGGCCACGGCGCCGCCAAAGCCCTCCTGCAGCACCCGGGCCAGCAGCACCATGGCGGCCAGCTTCGGCGCGGCGGCGAAGAAGCCGACCAGCGGGGTCGGGGCGCCCTCGTAAACGTCCGGCGTCCACATGTGGAACGGCGCGGCCGAGACCTTGAATGCCAGGCCGCAGATCAGGAAGACCAGGCCGAAAAGAATGCCCTCTCCCGCCCCGTTCTCCACCGCCGCGGCGATGACATCGAACTGGGTCGAGCCGGCGAAGCCGTAGATCAGCGACGCGCCATAGAGCAGCAGCCCCGATGAGAGCGCACCGAGCACGAAGTACTTCAGGCCCGCCTCGGAGGATTTGGCGTCGTCGCGGCGGAACGCGGCAAGGACGTAAAGCGCCAGCGAGTGCAGTTCCACGCCGATGTAGAGCGAGATCAGGTCGCCGGCCGACACCATGATACCCATGCCGAGCGCGGCCAGCAGGATCAGCACCGGCAGCTCGAACTTGTCCTCGCCGCGCCGGGTCAGCCAGCGGTCGGAGAGAATGATCGACAGAGCGCTGGCGCCGTAGATGGCCGCCTTGGCGAAGGCCGACAGGTCGTCGACGATCACACCGCCCGCGAAGCCCCGGCCTTGCGGACCCAGAACGGCAAAGGCGGCGGCGACCAGCAGGGCCAGCACGGCCAGGCCGTTGAACACGACCCCGCCCTTGCCGCGGAAGGCGCCGAGCACCAGCAGGAACATCGCCGAAACGGCGAGGATGATCTCGGGCCAGACGAGCGAGAGGGATGCGAAAGTCATCGGCGGCTCACCCGGCCACAGCGGCGCGCCAGGCGCCGACCAGCGCCTCGACCGATGCGCCGGTGATGTTGAAGACGACGTCGGGCTGGAAGCCCAGGTAAAGGGTCGAGAGGATCAGCGGCGCGAAGATCAGCACCTCGCGGCGGTCCAGATCGCTGATCTGGGCCAGGGCCGGATTGGTCATCTCGCCGAATACGACGCGGCGATAGAGGGACAGGGCGTAGACGGCCGACAGGATCACGCCGGTGCTGGCTGCCAGCGCCGTCCAGGTAGAGGCCTGGTAGACACCGGTCAGGGTCAGGATCTCGCCGACGAAGCCGCTGGTGCCCGGCAGGCCGACGTTGCCCATGGTGAACAGCATGAAGACTGCCGCATACCAGGGCATACGGTTCACCAGACCGCCGTAGAAGGCGATCTCGCGGGTGTGCATGCGGTCATAGACGACGCCGACGCAGAGGAAGAGCGCGCCGGAGATGACCCCGTGGCTCAGCATCTGGAAGATGGCGCCCTGCTCGCCCTGCACGTTGCCGCTGAAGATGCCCATGGTCACGAAGCCCATGTGGGCGACGGATGAGTAGGCGATCAGCTTCTTGATGTCGGTCTGACGGAAGGCGACCAGCGAGGTGTAGACGATGGCGATGGCCGACAGCGCGAAGACCAGCGGCGCGAACATCGTGCTGGCGTCGGGGAACATCGGCAGGCTGAACCGCATGAAGCCGTAGCCGCCCATCTTCAGCAGGATGCCCG
>JBEIDC010000118.1:0-8821 GCA_040383665.1 Caulobacter sp. | reverse complement strand
GCTGTTCCTGCCGCCCTACAGCCCTGACCTCAACCCCATCGAGCAAGTCTTCGCCAAGCTGAAGAGCCCGCTACGCAAGGCGGACGAGCGTTCCATCGAGACCGTCTGGCGCCGCCTCGGAGCCCTGCTCGACCTGTTCAGCGCCCAGGAATGTGCAAACTACATCCGTCATGCCGGTTATGCATCAATCTAAGCCAAGCATGCTCTAGGCCGCGGCGCTCGGCCGGGCCGACACCCGGGCGTGCCAGGCGCGCAGGTTGGCGGCCTCTTCCGGCATCTCAAGGCCTGTAAAGGCCGCGAAATCGATCGTCGTCAGGGCGGCGATGTCGGCCATGCTGAAGGCCTCGCCGGCCAGGTGCGAGCGGCCGTCGCCGAGATCGCGATCCAGCCAATTGCAGGCCCGGGCGTAGAGGTCGCGGTTTGACTCGCCGAAGTCCTTGAACTGCGTCAGCAGCGCGGCGGTCAGCGGATGGGCATGACGCCAGAACATGCCGACCGGGGTCATCAGCTGGAATTCGACCCGGCGGATCCACATGTCGATCTGCGCCTGCTCCAGCGCCGTGATTCCAAACAGGGGATTGGCCGGGTGCAGCGCTTCCAGATAGCGACAGATCGAGACCGTCTCCGAGATCGCCTCGCCGTCATCCAGCACAAGGGTTGGCACCTGCCCCAGCGAGTTGCGCGCCAGATGTTCCGGCGACTTGTGCTCACGCTGGCGCAGATTGACCCGGGTCTCGGGCAGGTCGATGCCCTTCTCGGCGATGAAGATGCGCACGCGGCGCGGGTTCGGAGCCGGATTGGCTTCACCGTAAAGGATCATGGTTGTTCTCCCCCGACGGTCTGCGCCGCCATTGCCGCCGAAGCGGCGTTCTGATCAAACTGCTACCGAGGGTGGACGAGATCGTCCACTGGAAAGCCAGCGGGGAGCAGGACAACCATGGCCACCTTTTCGGCGACGGACGCCGCGTTTTCGGGGTTCACCCTGGCGCGGGCCAGGCCGCGCATTGTCCTGATCTGGGGCCTGTTGCTTCTGGCCATGTCGGTGGTGACCTCGGCGGCCACCATCCTGACAATCGGTCAGGCGATGGCGGATATGCAGGCCGCCAGCCAGACCGGCGACCAGGAGGCGACATTGCGGTCCCTCGGAGCCCTGGCGCCGTTCTACCTCGTCGCCCTGCCGTTGACCCTGCTCTACTACGGGGTGGCGACGGCGGCGGTGAACCGCATGGTCCTTCGACCCGACGACAACCGTAACGCCTTCATCCAGCTCGGCGGCGACGAACTGCGGATGATCCTCGTCATGGTCGTGCAGTGGCTGATCGCGGCGGGGGCGATCTTCGCGACGATGATGCTGGCCGGGATTCTGACCGGCGTGGCGAGCGCGGCGGGCGGCGCGGTCGCGGGGGTCATCGTCGGGATCATCTCCGGCGTCACCGCCGTCGGGCTGGCCGTCTGGCTTTCGATCCGCCTTTCCCTGGCGCTGTCACAGACCTTCGCCACCGGCCGGCTGAACATCTTCGGAAGCTGGGCTCTGACGAAGGGGCATTTCTGGCCGATCCTCGGCGCCTATCTGCTGGCGAGCTTTGTGCTGATCGTCGTGTTCCTTCTGGCCTTCGCGGTGCAGGCTGCGGCGGCGATCGCGCTCGGCGGCGGCTTCGCCGGCGTGACGAGCCTGTTCCAGCCGGACATGAGCACGCTGGCGGCCTATTTCACGCCGGCCATGATCATCTACATCGTGATCGGCGGCTTCCTGTCGGCGCTGTCCATGATGGTCATGTACGGCCCGGCGGCGACGATCTATCGCCAGCTCGCCCAGCCCGCGACGGCGGAAGTGTTCAGCTAGCGTTTCACGCGCGGGTGGACGTAGGCAAGGCGTTGCCCCGCGCGTCGTCCTCTGGTCATCTCTCCCCTGCAGCGAGGCCGATGGGGTCCGCCAGGGGGATTGCATGACGAGGTCGTTTTCGGCGACGGACGCCGCCTTTGCCGGATTCCGGATCATCCGCCAGCGACCGATGGTCGTCGTTGTCTGGACCCTGGTCAGTCTCGGCGTCCTGGCGGTCTTTGCGCTCGCCGCCCTGCTTCTGCTGGGCGACGACTTCATGACGCTGGCCCAGCTCGGCGACACGGAAGAGCCTTCGCCGGAGGTGGTCATGAACCTCCTGATGGCGATGATCCCGCTGATCCTGGTCGCCATGCCGGTCGGCCTGATCTACGCGGGGGTGTTGTCCGCCGGGGTGAACCGCGCGATCCTTCGACCTGACGAGAAGGCCTTCTTCTATCTGCGCCTCGGCGCCGACGAGCTCCGTCAGGCTGTCGTCCTGATCGTCCAGGTTCTCGGCTGGACCGGTGTCTACCTGGTCATCGCCCTGATTGTCGGACTGACCGTCGGCTTCGGCGCCCTGACGTCGGGCGGGGAGACGCCGTCCCCCGGCGGGATCGGCGCCATGATCGGCGGGATCCTGCTCGCCGCCCTTGTGGGCGTCGTCCTGGCGCTGTTCCTGATGGTGAAGTTTTCGCTCGCCGGCGCCCAGACCTTCCAGACCGGCCGGATCAACATCTTCGGATCCTGGAGCCTGACCCGTGGCCGGTTCTGGCCGATCCTCGGCGCCTACCTGCTGGCCTTCGTCTTCATCTTCATGATCTCGATGGCGCAGTCCGTGATCCAGGTGATCGGGCAGGTGAGCGTCCTGAGCGGGGACATGGTGATCACCGCGATCAGCGTGGGCGTGACCGTGGTGATCAGCAGCCTGATCAGCACGGCGATCCACTTTGTCGCCTATGCCCCCGCGCCGAGCATCTACAAGGCGATCGCGACAGAGGACACCGCCGCCGCCGACGTCTTCACCTGACTCGGTGCGCGGGCGTCAGGCGCGCTTGCGCTTGTCGCCCGCCCGCTCGCGGTGTCGCTTGAGGACGTCGGCCAGGTAGCGACCGGTCCAGCTGGCCTCGCTCAGCGCCACCTTCTCGGGCGTCCCGACGGCCACAATTTCCCCGCCGCCGTCTCCGCCCTCCGGGCCGAAGTCGACGATCCAGTCGGCGGTCTTCACGACATCGAGGTTGTGTTCGATGACGACCACCGTGTTGCCCTGGTCGACCAGTTCGTGGAGCACTTCCAGCAGCTTGCGGGTGTCCTCGAAATGCAGACCGGTGGTCGGCTCGTCGAGGATGTACAGTGTCCTGCCGGTGGCCTTGCGGCTCAGCTCCTTGCTGAGCTTGACCCGCTGCGCCTCACCGCCGGAGAGGGTGGTCGCCTGCTGGCCGACATGGATGTAGCCAAGGCCGACGCGCTTGAGCGTCTCCATCTTGTCCCGCACCGGCGGCACGACCTTGAAGAACTCGGCGGCCTCCTCGACGGTCATGTCCAGGATGTCGGCGATCGACTTGCCCTTGAACAGGATCTCGAGCGTTTCGCGGTTGTAGCGCTTGCCCTTGCAGACGTCGCAGGTGACGTAGACGTCGGGCAGGAAATGCATCTCGATCTTGATCAGCCCGTCGCCCTGGCAGGCCTCGCAGCGGCCGCCCTTGACGTTGAAGCTGAACCGCCCCGGGCCGTAGCCGCGGGCCTTGCTCTCCGGCAGCTGGCTGAACCAGTCGCGGATCGGCTGGAAGGCGCCGGTATAGGTCGCCGGGTTCGACCGCGGCGTGCGGCCGATAGGGCTCTGGTCGATGTCGATGACCTTGTCGAAGTTCTCCAGCCCCTCGATCTTCTCGTGCGGGGCCGGGGCGTCGCTGGCGTTGTTCAGGCGTCGCGCGGCGGCCTTGTAGAGCGTCTCGATGGTGAAGGTCGACTTGCCGCCGCCGCTTACGCCGGTGATGCAGGTGAAGGTGCCGACCGGGATCTCGGCCGTGACGCCCTTGAGGTTGTTGCCGGTGGCGCCGGTGACGCGCAGCACGTGCCTGGTCGAGATCGGCCGGCGCTGCTGCGGCACGGCGATCTCGCGCGCGCCGGTCAGGTATTGGCCGGTGATGCTGGCCGCGTTGGCCATGATGTCGGCGGGCTTGCCCTCGGCGATGATCTGGCCGCCGTGGATGCCGGCCGCCGGGCCCATGTCGATGACATAGTCGGCGGTGAGGATGGCCTCCTCGTCGTGTTCGACCACCAGCACCGAGTTGCCCAGGTCCCGGAGGCCCTGCAGCGACTGCAGCAGCCGGGTGTTGTCACGCTGGTGCAGACCGATGGACGGTTCGTCGAGGACGTACAGCACCCCGGTCAGGCCGCTGCCGATCTGGCTGGCCAGGCGGATGCGCTGGCTCTCGCCGCCCGACAGGGTGCCTGAACCGCGCGACAGGTTCAGGTAGTCCAGCCCGACGTCGACGAGGAACTTCAGCCGGTCGTTGATCTCCTTCAGGATCCGGCGCGCGATCTCCATCTGCTTTTCGCTCAGGCTGTCGTTCAAAGCCATGAACCAGTCGCGCGCCGGCCGGATTGCCAGGCCCGAAACCTCGGAGATATTCCTGCCGCCGATCTTGACCGCCAGCGCCTCGGGCTTGAGGCGGGCGCCGTGGCAGGCGTCGCAGGGGGTGTCCGACTGGAAACGGCCCAGCTCCTCGCGGACCCAGGCGGAGTCGGTCTCGCGCCAGCGCCGCTCGAGGTTGGGCAGCACGCCCTCGAAGGGCTTGTTGACCTCGTACTTGCGGGCGTTGTCGTCGTAGATGAACTTGATCTTCTCGGCCCCGGTGCCGTGCAGGATCACCTCATGAGCCTTTGCCGGCAGCGCATGCCAGGGCTTGTCCATCGAGAAGTCGTAGTGCCGCGCCAGCGCCTGCAGCGTCTGGGTGTAGAGCGGTGAGGGGCCCTTGGCCCAGGGGGCGACGGCGCCCTTGTGCAGGCTCTTGTCCTTGTCCGGGACAACCATGTCGGCGTCGAAGGCCAGCTTGGCCCCCAGCCCGTCGCAGACCGGGCAGGCTCCGAACGGATTGTTGAACGAAAACAGGCGCGGCTCGATCTCGGTGATCGAGAAGCCGCTGACCGGGCAGGCGAACTTCTCGGAGAACAGGATGCGACGCGGCTCTGTCTCGCCGTCCTTCACATCGGCCCATTCGGCCACCGCGATGCCGTCGGCCAGCCGCAGGGCCTGTTCGATGCTGTCGGCGTAGCGTTGCTCAAGGCCGTTCTTGGTGACCAGACGGTCCACGACGACGTCGATGTCGTGCTTGAACTTCTTGTCCAGCTCGGGCGCGTCCTCGATCGGATAGAGCTCGCCGTCGATCTTCAGCCGCTGGAAGCCGGCCCGCCGCCACTCCGCGATTTCCTTCCTGTACTCGCCCTTGCGGCCTCGGACGACAGGCGCGAGCAGGTACAGGCGTTCGCCCTCGGGGAGTACCGTCAGCTTGTCGACCATCTGGCTGACGGTCTGGCTCTCGATCGGCAGACCGGTGGCCGGCGAGTAGGGGACCCCGACCCGCGCCCACAGCAGGCGCATGTAGTCGTGGATCTCCGTCACCGTGCCGACCGTCGAGCGCGGATTGCGGCTGGTAGTCTTCTGCTCGATAGAGATGGCCGGCGACAGGCCCTCGATCAGATCGACGTCCGGCTTGCTCATCAGCTCCAGGAACTGGCGGGCGTAGGCCGACAGGCTCTCGACGTAGCGGCGCTGGCCCTCGGCGTAGATGGTGTCGAAGGCGAGTGACGATTTTCCCGACCCGGACAGTCCGGTGATCACCACCAGCTCGCCGCGCGGAATGTCGACGCTGACGTCCTTGAGATTATGCTCCCGCGCGCCGCGCACGCGGATGAAGTTCAGTTGTTCAGCCATGACCTGTCGGGAACGCATCAGCCGGCCGAAGGGCGCGGCGGCACCTGCGATATGTAGCGCCCAGACTCGGAATGAACACAAGAACAATGTGCGAACTTCGGCCTGGCGCTTCCAGGTCAGGCCCGGTCTGGTGACACGGAGTGTCAGCAGGCTTTCGTCAAGAACGGTCGATGCGCGCGGCGAAGCAGCCGCGGCGGGCGTTGTGAGCTTGCAGGTAGGCGGCGTTCGGCGCGGCCAGGAAGCGTTCGATCAGCGGAGCGGCGTCCACGCCCTCAACGATCTCGGCGTCGATCATCATGCCTGTCGCGTCGTAGGCGCGGATGGCCAGCAGACGCGCGGCGAGGGACGGCGGCATCACGTTCTCGAAGCTGGCGGGGGCGGCGGCGGTCTCGCGGACGAAGATCGCATGCCGGGCGCGATACGGCGTGTCGGCGGCATGGTGTTCGTGGTTCAGCAGCAGAACCGTCTCGCCCGGATCGGCGTCCACAAGGGTGATCCGGCAGGGAAAGCCCGGCTTGGCGTCAACTGTCATGCGGATCGCGCCGACGGCGGCGAGGGCGGCGTCATCCGCCCCGAACAGCGGGGTGAAAGGCTCGGGCGAGAGGCCTGTGACAACGAAAGACATGGGTGGCTCCAGCAAGGGTTCGGGGTGTGGACCCTTGCCGCGCCGGGCGCTCGCTGCGACCCGGAACTTGCTGTTTCTCTCAGTCTTGCCGCCGATACCGTTCGCCGACGCCCAGCATGACCCCGTTGTGGTTGGCGACGCCCAGTTCGAGGCTTTGGGCGATGTTGCGCGCACGCGTCACGAAGTGCCGGGCGGCGAGCGGCGTGCACAGCTCTTGCGCGGTCTCGTCGAACAGCGCCAGCCAGCGGTCGAAGTGTTCGGCATCCACCGGCAGCCGCATATGTTTGGGCATCGGTCGGCCGCCGTAGACCCCCGTCGCCAGCGCCACTGATGACCAGAACCGCTTCATCTGCGCCAGATGGGGTTCCCAGTCCTCGATCCGCTCAGCGAAGATGGGGCCGAGCAGCGGATCGCTGCGGACCTTCTCATAAAAGCCCTCGACCAGGTCGGAGATCAGCGCCTCATCGATGCCGGTGGCGACGCCGAGGCGGGCCGAGGCCTCGGCGCGACGGGCTTCGGCCTCTTCGCGCGACAACCGCGGCTCGGCATGGGACAAGGGAAGACTGGTCACGGGCGATCCTGGGTCACGTCAGGTAGATAGGGCCTGGGGCGCCTGGCCGCCATTGCGCTGCATCAAGGCGGTCTAGCAGGCGCTGGCCGGTTACGACGACGCGCTGCTGGTCATCAGCCACGACGCCGACTTCCTGGAGGCCATCGTGATCGAGCCGGTGGTCGAACTCAGCTGACGACCTGGAACGTCGCGCTGGCGCGGGCGCAGGGCTTTCCGTCGGCCGTGACGAGGGCGGAGGCGAAGCACAGGCTGCGTCCGCGCTTCACCACCGAGGGCTCAACCTGAAGCCACTGGCCAATCTTGGCCACCGCCAGGAAATCCAGCGCCAGGTTGACCGTGAGCAGCCCCTTCGCGCCCTCGAGATCAAGCCCGCAGCTGAGCCCCATCGCGTTGTCGGCCAGCGCCGAAACCAGCCCCCCGTGCGCGAAGCCTCGACTGTTGGTGTGGGCGTCCGCGACCCGCAGGCCGATCTGCAGGCAATCATCGACCCGGCGACTGAACAGGGGCTCCCACGGATCGGTAAGCGGGCTTTTGCGGTAGTGGGGCGCGAACCCCTCCGGCTGGCTCATGACATCAACCTTCTATTGATGTAGACCAGTCTACATAGATTCCCATGCCAGCCCAACCCAGACATCGAAGCGCCATTGTCCAGTCCGCGGCGGCCCTGTTCCGGCGATACGGCTATTCCGCGACGGGGCTGGCCGATATCGTCGAACGCAGCGGCGCGCCAAAGGGCTCGCTCTACCACTACTTCCCGGGCGGCAAGGGCCAGATCGGGGAGGCCGCGGTGACCAGCGCCGGGGAGCTTGTTCGGAGAACCCTGGCGACCCTGGCCGCCGAAACGCCGGACACGCCCGCTCTGGTGGAGGAGTACGTGCGGTGGCTGGTGATCTGGATGGAGCAGTCGGCCTGGCGGGACGGTTGTCCGATCACCACCGTCCTGCTGGAGACCGCGGCGCAGGACGAGACCGTGCGCGCGGCGGGCCGCGCCGCCTTCGCCGGATGGACCACCGTCATCGCGGGCAAGCTCGAGGAAGACGGCTGGACGCCGAGCGAAGCGCTGGAGCGAGCGGGCGTGGCGATCGCCACCCTGGAAGGCTGTCTCATCCAGGCCAGGGTCGAGCAAAGCCCGGCGCCCATCCTTGCGGCGGGGCGCCTGCTCGGCCTGCTGCTTCAAAGGGCGTGACGGGCAGGACGCTCGTTTTCGGCGCCTTTGTTTGTGCGCATGAGAGGGTATAGCCTCATTGTCTTCGTTCGGGCACGTTTGCTGCTCCGAAGAACAGCGTTCGTACCGATTTGGGACAGGCGATGAAAACGCTCGCCGTACTTTCCCGCAAAGGCGGGACCGGAAAGACCACACTGGCGCTTCACCTTGCGGTGGCGGCCCGGAACGCTGGCCTGTCGACGCTGCTGGTCGACCTCGACCGCCAGCAGTCGTCGGTCGAATGGCGTCGGTTGCGGACGCTCGGCGACATCGCGGTTGAATCCCTCAAGCCTGGCGCGCTCTTCACCCGCCAGCAGGAGGCGCGCCGTGACGGGGTGGACCTGCTGATCGTCGACACCGGCCCGACCCTTGAGGCCGACGTCGAGCAGGCCATCCGCTGCGCGGACCTCTGCGCCGTGGTGTCTCGACCCAACTTCTTCGACCTGAAGGCGGTGGCCGATACCGCCGCGCTGGCCCAGAGCTTCCATCGCGAGGTGGTCTTCGTGCTGAATCAGGCGCCGTCGCGACGCAACGGGCACGAGAACCCGGCCGTGGGCGAGGCCGTGCAGGCGCTGCGCGCCCTGGGCGGGGTTGTCGCGCCGATCGGACTTCGGAGCCGTGTCGCCTACCAGCACAGCGTCGCCCTCGGCCTGGTTGCTCAGGAG
>JBEIDC010000117.1:0-8849 GCA_040383665.1 Caulobacter sp. | reverse complement strand
GGCTTGGAGGGCGGCGCGGCCGGGAAGGGAAGAGTCCCCGGTCACGATGGCTCTGGTCGCGGCGGCCGGGAGTTTCCCGACCCATTCAAGGCTCCGCGACAGACCGCCTTCCGTGAAGAGGCGCGCTACTACGTGAGAATGTCCGGAAAGGCAAGCGTGGGAGGCTGTTGCGGTGTCACGGGCGACTGTGTCAACCTGAAGGGGTCGTTTGGGGGAGTTCCATTATGTCGCGTCTCGCAACCTTGGCCGTATGTGCCGCCGTGCTGTCATCGACCGTCGTCTCGCCCGTGTTGGCCGCTGAAGCCGCCAGGCCGGAAACCCAGCTCGTTGTCACCGAGAAGTCGCTCGATTGCGCCGGCCGCTACATCAAGGCGCTGGACATGGAAAAGATGATGCTCGCTCTGATGAACGGCATGATACCCGCCGTGATGGCGCAGGCTCCCGCAAGCGAGCAGGTCGACGCGACCATCATGGCCAAGGTCCTCGAAGCCATCAACGAAGGTGTCGTGGCTGTACTGCCCCAGATGCTGGAGGAGATGACGCCGGCGCTGGCGGCCCACTTCACCGAGGCCGAGGTCTGCGCCATGGCGGATTTCTACGACAGTCCGACCGGACGCTCGATCATCGCCAAGATGCCAGCCTACACCCAGGAAACCTCGGCCGTGTCCGCGAAGTTCATCCCGCTCATGCAAGAGGAAATGCTGACCCGGCTCTGCCAGAAGATCGACTGTGACGCCCCGAGCGCGAAGTCGCCGACGCGGTCCGCCTCCTGATCGCTACTTCGGCCGCGCCGCCTTCCATGCCTTCACCGCCGCCTTCGTGCGGGTGATATGCTCGACGGGGTTGGTCAGGTTCGAGTAGGCGAACAGCACCTTGCCGTCGGGGGCGATGACGTAGCTGGTGCGGCTGGAGAGGTCCGGCTTGATCGCCAGCACGGCGTCATAGGCCTTGATGGTGTCGCTGGACACCGCGGCGACGGCGAACTGGTCACGACATTCGCTCTTCGAGAACTCCGCCAGGCGATCGGTCTTGCCCGCCGTGACGCCGATCACCGTGGCGCCCATGGCCTTGAACTCCGGCGTCGCCAGCGCGAACTCGCGGGCCTCGATGGTGCAGCCGTCGGTGAAGGCCGACGGGAAGAAGTACAGCACCACCGGCCCCTTCTTCAGCGCCTCCGACAACCGGAACGGCATCGGCTTGCCGTCCAGATAGGCGGTGCTGGTGAAGTCGGGAGCCTTAGCGCCGGGTTGCAGCGCCGCGAAGGCCGGGGCGGCGAGGACGGTGCTGAGCGCGACGGCGGCAAGCAGGCGTTTCATGTCGGGTCTCCAGATTGCACCGATAGTTAGCCCGCCCGGCCACCGGGTCCAGCGCTCAGGGCGTTCGGACCAGCATCTCGCCGTTCCATCGCCACGCGATCCTGGCGCAGGGCTTCTCCTTCCGGAACGCGCAGTCGTCGGCGCCTTCGACCGTCTTGAACGTCGGGGTCGGCGCCAGGTCGATGCCCCAGTTGGCCTCCGTCGCCTCTAAGCCTATCACGAAGTCGCCGCCCTTGCTGATCAGGATCACGGTCGGGATCGGTGGGCTGTCCTTCCCCGTCTCGCCCATCTCGCAGTAGTCGTAGTAGGAGCCCACGACCCAGTCGCGGACGCCGTCGCCGTTCAGGTCGGGCAGGTCGTTGAAAACGCTGTCCTCGCCCTCGGGAGCCTTGCCGCCCGCCGCCGCGCAGAAGGCCGACCGGCGCTGCAACTGGTTCCGGACCGCCCGGGGCGCCGCCGAAGCCGGTGTCGCGACCAGGGGCGAGGGCCCGCCCTGCAGCCAGGTTCCGCCCTTGACGTTCGGTCTCTCGATGAACCGGCCCAGGACTTCGTTCCAGACGTAGCCGCGCGGACACTCCTCCACGCCGGCGCCCCCGCAGGTGCTGCCGTGGAAGTCCAGGTCCAGGTGGCGCTGGCCCTTGGCTCTGCGAAGCTTGAACTGCCGGATCACCCGGTCGAAGGCCAGCACATAGCCGCCGTCGCGGGAGACATAGACATGCCGCCGACAGCCGCCGGTGCCGCAGAACAGGGAGGGATTCTGCGCGCGCTCGTAGTCGATCATCCAGTCGGTGACGCCGTCGCCATTGAGGTCGACCTTCGAGAAGATGCCGGACGGCATCTGGACCCTGAAGCCGTTTGGATCGTCAGGGTCGACCATGTCCTGGTGTTCCCGGATGTAGAAGGCCTCGACCGGCTTGCGGACAGGCTCGGGCACGGCGGCCGCCGCCGCGAGCGTGCAGGCGGATACGACGGCCGCGGCCAGACCAAGGAAAACACGCTTCACGAAGACACCCGCCGTTTTCAGGCCGTACCGGCCCGGACATCGACGTCCCTGCGTCGACGTTCCGACCCTGGACCCGTTCAGCGACCGCCTCGCCCCCCAATGAGGGGGCTCTAGCGTGACGGGTCGACGAGGATCTTCACATTGCTCTCGGGATTGCCCAGGTCGACGAAAGCCTGCGCCACGCCGTCCAGGCCGACCGTGCCGGTGACCATCGGCTCAAGGTTGATCTTGCCTTCGGCGATGTTGTGCAGGGTCTGGGCGAACTCATCGGGCGCGTACCCGAGCACGAACCGCAGATCGAGCTGCTTGTTGATGGCCAGGGAGGGCTCGATCCGGTCGGGCTCCATGCAGACCCCGGCGACGATGATCTGCGCTTTCGTCGGGCAGCCTTCGATCACGCTTTGCAGCACGCCCGGCGCGCCGACACATTCGAACACGACGGGCCGGCCGGACTGGGCGCCGGAGAACAACGCCGCGCGCATGGCCTCGCTGGTCATCGGCACGCCGAAATCAGCCCATTTGCTGTGTGGACCTGTCTCCCGGGGATCGATGACGACGTCGGCGCCCATGGCCTCGGCGGCGGCGCGGCGGCGTGGTGAGAAGTCGGCGGCGATGACCGGGCCGTGGCCGCGCACCTTCAGCGCCGCGATGACCGCCAGGCCGACGGGGCCGCAGCCGATGACCAGGGCGACCGAGGTCTTGTCCAGCGCCGCGCTGGCCACCGCGTGCTCGCCCACGGCCATCGGCTCGGTGAGCGCGGCATGCTCCGTGGAGAGGCCGTTGGGGACCTCCAGCAGCAGCATCTCGGTCAGGATCATCCGTTCAGCGAAGCCGCCGGGATAGACATTGGAGTAGCCGACCGCGTCGAACCGGGTCGGGCTCATGTTCACCGGCATGGAGACCACCCGCGTGCCGGGCTTCAACCGCGTCGCGCCCGGGCCGTTCTCCAGCACCTCGGCGCAGAACTCATGACCGAACACGATGTCCGCCGCCGGGTCGAGATCGCCGCCGCCGCCGCCCGAGCGCCGGCCCATCTCGACCATGTGGTCGAGGTGATGCAAGGCGTGTAGATCGGAGCCGCAGATGCCGCACAGCAGGGTCTTCACCCGGACCTGGCCAGGGCCCGGATCCAGCTCGTCGATGTCATCGCAGATCAGATTGCCAGCCCGACGTACAACCGCCCGCATCGTCGTCCTCCCTTATCGTTGCGGGCACGCTAGGCGATGACGCCGGGGCAACGAAAGGGGAAAGGGGGACTGGCCCGCCAAACCCCTCCTCCATCGAGGAGGAAGGGAGAAGGTTTCAGACGACGCCCGCCGGAATGTCCAGGACGGCTTCGAAAACATGCGTCGGACCATAGGCCTTCAGCGCCTCGGGGTTGGTGTAGCCCCAGCAGACCGCGCCGGTGGCCATGCCGATCTCGCGCGCCGCGTCGATGTCGCGGGTCTCGTCGCCGATGCTGATGGCTTCCGCCGGCTTCGTGCTCGTCGCCGCGAGCACCTTCCTGAACTTGCTGGCCTTGCCAAACACCGAGGCCCCGCAGCTGAAGCGCGAGACCAGGGCGCAGAGCTCCGGACCCAGCACGATGCGGATGTTCTCTTCCGAGTTGGAGCTGACGACGGCGATGCAGACGCCGGACGCGTGAAGGGCCTGCAGCATCTGGGGCACGCCGTCGAACAGGCGGATGTTCGCGGCGTCCGCCCGCATCATCTTCTGGAAGTGGGCGGCCAGCATCGGCAGCTTCAGAACCGACACCTTCTGCAGCTTCATCAGTTCCCGCGCGCTCTTGCGGCGCAGGTTGTCGAGGTCGCCGCGATCAATCGGCAGATAGCCGAAACGCTCCGCCATGGCGTCGGAGGCGTCGAGGAACCACCCCATGGTGTCACCGAGGGTTCCGTCGAAATCGAAGATGGCGAGCTTGTAGGCGGGCAAGATTTCATCCTGACACGGATTCAGCGGCAAATCGCGAAACTTGCCCGCTGTTACCCTTTCCCCTAACCGTGCGCGCCGGATTCGTCACTTTCCGAGAGGATTTCCATGAGCCTCGCCTTCATCTTTCCCGGCCAGGGCAGCCAGGCCATCGGCATGGGCGCTGAACTCGCCGAGGCATTCGCGACCGCCCGCGAGGTGTTCCAGGAGGTCGACGACGCCCTGAACCAGAAGCTGTTCAAGCTGATGAAGGAAGGGCCCGAAGCCGATCTGACCCTGACCGAGAACGCCCAGCCGGCGCTCATGGCGGTCAGCCTGGCGGTCTCGCGCACCCTGGAAAAGGAATTCGGCGTCGCCATCGAGAAGGCCGCCTTCGTCGCCGGCCACTCGCTGGGCGAATACGCCGCCCTGGCCGCCGCCGGGGCCATCAGCCTCTCCGACACCGCCCGCCTGCTCAAGCTGCGCGGCCAGGCCATGCAGCGCGCCGTACCGGTTGGCGCCGGCGCCATGGCCTCGCTGATCGGGCCCAAGACCGACGTGGCGCTGGCCGAAGCCGCCGCCGCGGCGGGCGCCGAAGTCGGCGTCTGCGTCGTGGCCAACGACAACAACAACGGCAATGTGGTCATCTCCGGCGACAAGGCCGGCGTCGACCGCGCCATCGAGAAGGCCAAGGAGCTGGGCGCGCGGGCCATTCCGCTGAACGTCTCCGCCCCCTTCCACTGCCCGCTGATGCAGCCGGCCGCCGACGAGATGGCCGAGGCTCTCTCCACCGCCACAATCATCGCCCCCCGCGCGCCGCTGGTCGCCAATGTCACCGCCCGTCCCACCCTGGACCCCGAAGCCATCCGCCGGATGCTGGTCGAGCAGGTCACCGGCCGCGTGCGCTGGCGCGAGAGCATGGACTGGATGGCGACCGAGGGCGGCGTCACCCGCTTCGCCGAAGCCGGCTCGGGCAAGGTGCTGTCGGGGATGGCCAAGCGCATCGCCCCGGACGCGGAGGCGACTCCGCTGAACACGCCCGCCGATCTGGAAGCGTTCGCCGCATCCCTGTGAGTTGATTGCGTCCTTCGACCGGCGCCTTGCGGCGCTGCTCAGGATGACGTGCACTACGGCCCATCAACACAATACGTCATCCTGAGCAGGCTCGAAGAGCCGTGTCGAAGGACGCACGAAAGGAAACGCCAGCCATGTTCGACCTCAGCGGCAAGACCGCCCTCGTCACCGGCGCCACGGGCGGCATCGGCGGCGCTATCGCCCGTTCGCTGCATGCCCAGGGCGCGCATGTCGTGCTGTCGGGCACTCGCGAGGAGGTGCTGGCGACCCTGGCCGGTGAATTCGGCGAGCGGGTCTCGATCGCCCCGGCCAACCTGTCCGATTCGGCCAGCGTCGACGGCCTGGTCGCCAAGGCCGAAGAAGCCGCCGGCGCGCCACTGGACATTCTCGTCGCCAACGCCGGCATTACCCGCGACGGCCTGATGCTGCGGATGAAGGACGAGGACTGGGAACAGGTCATCAAGGTGAACCTCGAATCCTACTTCCGCCTGTCGCGCGCCGCCCTGAAGGGGATGATGAAGCGTCGCTGGGGCCGGATCATCGGAATCACCTCCGTCGTCGGCGTCACCGGAAACCCGGGCCAGGCCAACTACGCCGCCTCCAAGGCGGGCATGATCGGCTTTTCGAAGGCCCTGGCGCAGGAAGTGGCGTCTCGTAACGTGACGGTGAACACCGTGGCGCCGGGCTTCATCGCCAGCCCCATGACCGACAGCCTCAATGACGCGCAACGTGAGGCAATCCTTGGGAAAATCCCCTCCGGCCGACTCGGTTCGGGCGAGGATGTCGCCGCCGCCTGCGTCTATCTGGCGAGCGAGGAGGGGGCCTACGTCACCGGTCAGACCTTGCACGTCAACGGCGGCATGGCGATGATCTAGCAGAAGCCCCCTGTTCGTCGGCTGGCCGCTGGCCACCCCGAAAGGAACATGGTAGGCGGAGCCCGATTTCCGATGTCCAGCCTCGGCTGGCGCGGCCACGACAATACCAAAGAGGACCTACAGAATGTCCGACATTCTCGAGCGTGTGCGTAAGATCGTCATCGAGCATCTCGATGCCGACCCTGAAAAGGTCACCGAGAAGGCCAGCTTCATCGACGACCTGGGCGCCGACAGCCTCGACAACGTCGAGCTGGTCATGGCCTTCGAAGAAGAATTCGATATCGAGATTCCCGACGACGCCGCTGAGCACATTCAGACGGTCGGCGACGCCGTGAAGTTCATCACGGAGAAGGTCGGCGGTTGATCCGTCGTTCCTAGTCCGTACGATCAGCCGCCGCGCTACCGGGAAACCGGTATGCGCGGCGGTCTTCGTTTGAGCGGTCCGTCGTCACGGGCCGGAGAGGAGTAGCTCCATGCGTCGTGTCGTCGTCACCGGCCTCGGCCTCCTGACCCCGCTCGGCCAGGGCGTGGACATCACCTGGAAGAACCTGCTGGCCGGCCAGTCCGGCGCCGGACGGATCTCGAGTTTCGATCCCGCCGAGTACGGCTGCCAGATCGCCTGCGAAGTGCCGCGTATCGATGGTCGCGGCGGCGGCGGGCCGGATGTCGAGGGATCGTTCGATCCGGGCGGGACCATGGCCCCCAAGGACCAGCGCAAGGTCGACGACTTCATCCTCTACGCCATGGCCGCCGCCGACGAGGCCGTCCGCGACGCGGGCCTGACCGAGATCGACGAGGAAACCAGCTTTCGCGCCGGCGTGATGATCGGCTCGGGCATCGGCGGCCTGAACACGATCGCCGAAACGGCTATCGAGCTGCGCGACAAGGGTCCGCGCCGCATCAGCCCCTTCTTCATTCCGTCGGCCCTGATCAACCTCGCCTCCGGCCAGGTCTCGATCCGCTACGGCTTCAAGGGGCCCAACCACTCGGTGGTCACCGCCTGCGCCACCGGCGCGCACGCCATCGGCGACGCCGCCCGGCTGATCAAGTACGGCGACGCCGACATCATGATCGCCGGCGGGGCCGAAGCCTCCATCTGCCCGATCGGCGTCGCCGGCTTCGTCGCCTGCCGGGCCATGGCCACCGACTTCAACGACCGGCCGGAAGCCGCCTCGCGTCCCTATGACAAGGATCGCGGCGGGTTCGTCATGGGCGAGGGCGCCGGCATCCTGGTGCTGGAGGAATACGAACACGCCAAGGCGCGGGGCGCGAAGATCTACGCCGAGGTCGCCGGCTACGGCCTGTCGGGTGACGCCTACCACATCACCGCCCCGTCCGAGGACGGGGACGGCGGCTTCCGGGCCATGAAGGCGGCGCTGAAGGACTCCGGCCTGGAGGCCTCCGACATCGGCTATGTGAACGCCCATGGCACCTCGACCATGGCCGACGGCCTGGAGCTGGGCGCGGTGACCCGCCTGCTGGGCGACAGTGCGAAAACCGCCAAGATGTCCTCGACCAAGTCGATGACCGGCCACCTGCTGGGCGCCGCCGGTGCGGTGGAGTCGATCTTCACCATCCTGGCGCTGCGCGACCAGATGGTTCCGCCGACCATCAACCTCGACAACTGCGAGTTCGACACCGAAATCGACCTCGTCCCGCACAAGGCGAAGCCGGTTGAGATGGTCGCGGCGATGTCCAACAGCTTCGGCTTCGGGGGCACCAACGCCTGCGTGATCTTCAAGAAGGCGCCGTGAGCAACAGAGCCGCACGTTCCGGGGGGCTGCCGCTGATGCGCAGGCTCGTCATCATGGGCATGAGCGGCTTTGCCGTGCTTGGCCTGGCGATCATGCTGCTGGGCCTTTGGGCGGTCTGGACCTATCGCGGTCCGGGGCCGGAGGCGGCGTCGGGCGAGATCAGTTCGGTGGTCCTGCGTCGCGGCGCCGGCCTGAACGAGATCGCCTCCTCGCTTGAGCGGGCCGGCGTGATTCGCTCCGGCGCGATCTTCAAGGCGGCAGCCCAGGTGACGGGCGTCGCCCGCGACCTGAAGGCCGGTGAGTATGAGTTTGCCTCCGGGGCCTCGATGGCCCGTGTGCTGGACGACATCCGCGCCGGCCGCGTGGTGCGCCACCAGGTGACGATCCCCGAGGGCGCGACCTCGGAGATGGTCATCGAGATGCTCAACGCCGAGGAAGCGCTGACCGGCCTCGCGCCCACGCCCCCCGAGGGCACAGTGCTGCCGGAGACCTATGACTTCCAGCGCGGCGAGGACCGCGCCGCGGTGCTGCAGCGGATGATGGACGCCCGCGACAAGCTGCTGGCCGCCCTCTGGGCCCAGCGCCAGCCGGGCCTGCCGGTGACGACGCCGGAGGAGGCGGTGATCCTGGCCTCCATCGTCGAGAAGGAGACCGGCGTCGCCAGCGAGCGGCCGCAGGTCGCCTCGGTGTTCACCAACCGCCTGCGCAAGGGCATGCGGCTGGAGAGCGACCCGACGATCATCTACTACATCACCAAGGGCAAACCGCTGGGCCGCCGGATCCTGAAGTCCGAGCTGGAGAACCCGGCCAACACCTACAACACCTACCAGATCGACGGCCTGCCGCCGACGCCGATCGCCAACCCGGGCCGCGCGGCCCTGGCGGCGGTGCTGGACCCGCCGCAGAGCGAGTACCTTTT
>JBEIDC010000116.1:0-8975 GCA_040383665.1 Caulobacter sp. | reverse complement strand
GGAGAATAAACCTTCAAGGTGTATTCTGGAGCCTATGGCCGAAACCCGCATCCACCCAGAAACCGGCAAGCCCCTGCGGCGCGGCGTACGCCCGCAGACGATCCGGTTCGGCTCGATGACGCGCGGGGTCGAGGTCCCCGGCTGGTATCCCGACGACGACAGCGACTCCGTCCACTCCGGCGCCGACCTGGCGGCGTCCGACGCCGCCTTCCGCGAGCTGAAGGCCGCCTACGCCGCCCACGTCCGCAAGGTCCGCAAGCGCCTGGGCCTGACCCAGGAAGAAGCCGGCCGCCTGATCGGCGGCGGCCGCCGCGCCTTCCAGAAGTACGAGAGCGGCCTCATGGCGCCGAGCGACGCGGCGGTGGGGCTGATCGAGGTGCTTAATCGGCATCCGGAGGAGGTAGAGGTGCTGCGGGCGATCAGGGCGGTGGCGTGATGAGTGCGGAACTGTTCGGCTGACCGTCGTGAAAGAGTGTGTGTCCCCGTTTCTTGCGCTGCCCGTTTCTTGCGTCTTCCTGGAGGCAGGCGATGGCCTCTTCCAGGGTCGTCCGGCGCACCAAACAAAAGGGGCGCACGATGGCTCGCGCGCCCCTCTCTGTCTCTGGCCGTCTGGCGCGGCCGCCCTACTCCGGACGGGCGCGCTTCTTGCGGAACGACGGGTTGAGGATCTGCTTGCGCAGGCGGATCGACTTGGGCGTCACTTCGACCAGCTCGTCGTCGCCGATGTAGGCGATGGCCTGTTCCAGCGACATGATGCGGGGCGGGGTCAGGCGCACGGCCTCGTCCTTGCCGGAGGCGCGGACGTTGGTCAGTTGCTTGCCCTTGATCGGGTTGACGTCGAGGTCGTCCCAGCGCGAGTTCTCGCCGATGATCATGCCTTCGTAGGTCCTCGTGCCGGCGCCGACGAACATGACGCCGCGGTCTTCGAGGTTCCACAGGGCGAAGGCGGCGGTTTCACCGTCCGAGTTGGAGATCAGCACGCCCTTCTGGCGGCCGCCGATCTCGCCCTTGTAGGCTTCGTAGTGGCTGAAGACGCGGTTGATCACGCCCGAGCCGCGGGTGTCGGTCAGGAACTCGCCCTGGTAGCCGATCAGCGAGCGCGACGGGCACTTCAGCTGGATGCGGGTCTTGCCGGCGCCCGACGGGCCCATGTCGGTCATCTCGGCCTTACGGGCCGACAGCTTTTCGATGACGATGCCCGAGAACTCGTCGTCGACATCGATCATGACGTCTTCGATCGGCTCGAGCTTCTCGCCGTTCTCGCCGGTCTGGTAGACCACGCGCGGACGCGAGATCGAGACCTCGAAGCCTTCGCGACGCATGTTCTCGATCAGAACGCCCAGCTGCAGTTCGCCACGGCCGGCGACTTCGTAGGCGTCGCCGCCCTGGGTGGTGGTGACGCGGATGGCGACGTTGGACTCGGCTTCCTTGAGAAGACGGTCACGGATGACGCGCGACTGCACCTTGTCGCCCTCGCGGCCGGCCAGGGGGCTGTCGTTGACCGAGACGGTCATCGAGATGGTCGGGGGATCGATCGGCTGCGCGGGGAGGGCGTCGGTGACCTCCATGGCGCACAGGGTGTCGGCCACGGTGGCCTTGGACATGCCGGCGATGGCGACGATGTCGCCCGCTTCCGAGCCCTCGTCCAGGGCGGTGCGCTTCAGGCCGCGGAAGGCGAGGACCTTGGTGATGCGGCCGCGCTCGATTTCCTTGCCCTCACGGTCCAGGGCGTGGATGGCCATGCCCGGAACCGCCTTGCCGCTCTCGATGCGGCCGGTCAGCAGGCGGCCCAGGAAGGGGTCGCTCTCGATCAGCACGTTCAGGATCTGGAACGGCTTGTCCTTGTTCGCCGCGACCTTGGGCGGCGGCACGTGTTCGACGATCAGGTCGAACAGCGGGGCCAGGTTGTCGTTCGGCTGGCTCAGGTCCATCGTCGCCCAGCCGTTGCGGCCCGAGGCGTAGATGTGCGGGAAGTCGAGTTGCTCGGGCGTGGCGCCGATGGCCTCGAACAGCTCGATGGTCTCCAGGTGCACCCGGTCGGGGTCGGCGTGGGCGCGGTCGACCTTGTTGATGCAGAGGATGGGCCGCAGACCCATCTTCAGCGCCTTGGTCAGCACGAACTTGGTCTGGGGCATGACGCCCTCTTCGGCGTCCACCAGGATGACGCAGCCGTCCACCATGCCCAGGATGCGCTCGACCTCGCCGCCGAAGTCGGCGTGGCCGGGGGTGTCGATGATGTTGATCCGGGTCTCGCCCGCCTTGCCGTTCCAGAGCACCGAGGTGCACTTGGCGAGGATGGTGATGCCCCGTTCCTTCTCCTGATCGTTGGAGTCCATGGCGCGTTCGGTCTGCGCCTCGTTGGCGCGGAAGACGCCGGACTGGGCGAGGAGCTGGTCGACGAGCGTGGTCTTGCCGTGGTCGACGTGCGCGATGATGGCGATATTTCGCAGGGACATTGAAATCTTTTCGGGGGCGGGAGCGAGGCGCGGGCTTTTACGCGAGTGCGAGACGTTTATCCACCCTTGTCCCGTGACAGCGGCCCGAGCGGCCTCAAACGGCTGTTTCTATTCATCCATCCATGAATTACGGCAGGCGGCGCCCGTTCCTTGTGCGCCGCACCATAGGGCCGCGACGCAAGACGTGCCCTTGGGGCACAAGGAATTCTGAATGTTCTCCCTGAGATTCTCGGCCTCGGCGCACGTTTTGCCCTTGCCCGATTGTGCGCCGCACACTAAGTTTGGGTTGTGAGGCGGTTCTGCCGCCTCTGCCCTTCCTGGGCGTTTCCTCCCTAATGAACTGCGGCGGCTTCGGCCGCCGCTTTTTTTTGGTCCGGGCCTCAGCGTGAGTGCGCGGCTCTACACCTCCCCGTCATGGCCCGACTTGTTTCGGCCATGACGAAAAGGGCAGCGTTGTTCAGCCTTACGCCGGCGCCAGGGTCGGCCAGCGTTCGGCCAGCACCTGGGTCAGCGCCGCCACGTCCGCCGTCAGCGTCGCCAGCCCCTCCGTCGGCTCAAGCGTCTTCTCGTCCATGTAGATCGCGCGGCTGATCTCGATCTGCAGGGCGTGGGTGCGCGCCTGGGGCTTGCCGTAGTGCTCGGTGGTGTAGCCGCCGGCGTAGGGGGCGTTGCGGGCCACGCGGTAGCCCATGGCCTCCAGCTCCCGCTCGACCAGGTCGGTCAGCTTGCGGGTGCAGGCGGCGCCGAAGCGGTCGCCCAGCACGATGTCGCAGCCCTTGCCGTGGCGGGGCGTCACCGCCGTGCGGGCGGCGGCCTCGGGCATGGAGTGCCAGTCGATCAGAACCGCCAGGCCGTGGGTGGCCTTGGCGCGCTCCAGCAGGGTCGACAGCGCCGCGTGGTAGGGCTGGTGGGTGGCCTCGACCCGGGCCCGGGCCTCGGCGAAGGTCAGCTTGCGGGCGTAGATCTCCCGTCCCTCGGCGGCGACCCGGGCGATGGCGCCCAGCCCGGCGGCGACCCGCGCCGACCGCGCCCGGGCGAACTCCGGCAGCTCGTCGGAGAACATCGTCGCGTCCAGTTCCCAGGGCTCGCGGTTCAGGTCCATCCAGGCCCGCCCGTGACGGGCCAGGATCAGGCCGGCGCCCCGCTCGGCCGTCGGGGCGATGATCTGGTCGACCAGCGCGTCCTCCGACCGCCGCAGCAGGTCGCTGTGCAGGGCCGAGGCCTCCAGCATCGCCTGGGGATAGTGCCGACCGGAATGGGGCGAGGCGAAGACCAGCGGGGTCGGCGGCGGGTCGGCGGCGATGATGTGGAAGGGCGGTTCGCCGGGCGCCGGGTCAAGGTCGGGAAGATTGTCGGGCCGGGCGTCCATGTCGCCATGATGGCGGGGCGGAGCGGTCGCGGTCAAAGTCTTTCCGTCCCCGCTTCAGGCCGGGTTATCCCCAGCGCGAGCCGGGCCCGCGCGGCGAGGTTCATCGCGCCTTTACGCCTCGGGCGCTAGGGTTCGTGTCCGTTTCATCGGGGGCCGACGACCAGACATGCCGCGCATCCTTCTCGCCGAAGACGACGATTCCCTGCGCAACTTCCTGGCCCGGGCGCTGGAGCGCGCCGGCTACGAGGTCACCGCCTGCGCCGACGGCGAAGAGGCCCACGCCGTCCTTGACCAGGACTGGGATCTGCTGCTGACCGACATCGTCATGCCGGGCATGGACGGCATCGAGGTGGCCCGCCACGCGGCCGCCCGCCACCCCGGCCTGCGCATCATGTTCATCACCGGTTTCGCCGCCGTGGCCCTGACCGCCGGCGAACGCGCCCCGGCCGGCGCCAAGGTGCTGTCCAAGCCAGTTCACCTGCGCGAGATCGTCCAGGAAGTGGAACGGATGATGGCCGCCGCCTGAAACTCTCCGAGAGGGCGGTTGCGCGACGCCGAAAGCGCCGCTATATCCCCGGCCTCCCCGGATATGGATGCGTAGCTCAGCGGGAGAGCACCTCGTTGACATCGAGGGGGTCACTGGTTCAATCCCAGTCGCGTCCACCATCCTGCTTCGCGCTCCGCGCTTCGCAGGCCAAGTCCCGGTCTCTCAGTCGACGCAGGATGCCCTGCGAAGCCTTGGCGAAGCAGGGCTGAGGCCGCGCTCCGCGCTTCGCAGGACAAGTCCCGGGCTCTCATTCGAAGCAGGATGCCCTGCGTAGCCTTGGCGAAGCAGGGCTGACGCCGCGCTAGGCGCTTCGCCCCTGCCCCCCGCCCCGCTCCCGCCAGGCCAGCACGCCGCCCCAGGCCAGCGCCGCCAGCAGGGCGTAGCTCCAGACGAGGTAGGCGGTCAGGTAGGCGTAGACCCAGATCCGCAGGTCGATCATCACCGCGACATGGGTGGCCGTGGTCAGCAGCTGGAAGGCGGCCATGGCCATCAGCCATCCCCGCCGCCAGACCAGCGCCATCGCGATGAACAGCGACACGGCCACGACATCGAGCGCGAAGATCGCGTACTGCGGATTGATCAGGTCGTCGCGGTCCTGCAGCGCCGCCGAGGCGATCCAGGCGACAAACACGCCCGCCGCCGCCCAGCGCTGCGGCCGCGCGCCGGGCCAGGCGGCAAACAGGCAGACCGCGACCATCAGGGCGGCGCCGATCTGCGCGGAGGTGGTGACGAACAAGGCCGGAGTCCCCCTTCGGACACTCCGGCCAGTAGGTCGTGATTTGGTGGCGGCCGTAAGGCGTTACGCCGCCTCGGGCCGACGGGCGAACACGGCCACCCGCAGACGACCGCGAGGCCGGGCCAGGTTCTCCTCCGGCTTGTCCACGCCGCCCAGCGCGACGGCGCCCAGGCCGATCTGGTGCTGGACCTCGTGCAACTCGCGGTGGGTCTCGACAATGCCGCGGCGGGCCTCGGCCAGGGCGGCGATCGTCTCGGTGGTGCGGTCGATGACGTTCTGACCGACGACGGCCGACAGATTGGCGTCGATCCGGGCGGCAGGCAGCATGGCCGTCAGCGAGGCGACGGCGGACAGGGCGCTGTCGATGGCCGCCTCGGCGGCGAACAGCTGATCGGCGACCTGGTGAGCGACAATTCTGCGTTTCATGGCAATGATCCTCCCGCTCGCGCCGACGGTGTCGGGGCGACGGTTTGTCTCGAAGATGTCGGGATGGCCCGGGCCGCAGGGGCCTGGATAAGGTCCAGGCGCGCATGGCTTCCTGCAGCGCGAAGGCGAACTGGTGGCTGGCGGCGATCACGGCGCTGAGCAGCAGGGCCGTCAGGACCGCGCCCCCCGCGATGACCGCGAAGCGCTGGAAGGGAGTCAGGTCATGGCTGAACCCTCCTCTCGCCCACCACGGAACGTCTCGTCCGCGATCACCCAGGCGATGCAGAGGATTTCCTTCAGGACGTGGCCCGAAGGCAGGAAGCGCGCCTGCTTCCGCGTAGCCGACACCAGGCTCTCGACCATGTCCTGCTGCTGTCGGCTCGCCGCCAGGTCCCGGAGCGCGTCTTCCAGCTGATTCCAGGTCCAGACCGGCATGTCCGCCGCCGGATCCCACAGCTGAACGCCCACCGGCGTCAGGTCCACATCGTCCATCTCGCACGCCCTCCTCTCGCATCGAACGAGAGGAAGCTGAGCGGTCGCCGGGGTCGGGGGCCAGACCGGCCGCTCCGCCCCCTAAATCATTGAGGGGCGCCGGCGGGACGATCTCGGCGTCGGCTTCCCAGGCGCGGAACAGCAGCGCCGCGTCCCTGCGGCTGGCGACGCCGAGGCGGCGGCGGGCTTCGTTGAGGTGACCGTCCACCGTGTGCTGGGAGATGCTGAGGCGCCGGGCGATCTCCTTGGACTGCAGATGCGCCGCCACGAGCCGCAGGCATTCACGCTCGCGCGGCGTAAGGCGTCCAATCGCGCTCGGGTCGTAATGATCCCCCATCAACGTGGAGGTAAATCCTCTATTCGCCATCCGTCCATAGCTGATCGCACCTGGGCCGGCGTTTTGCCCCGCCGCGCCGCGCAATGCCGCCATGCGGACAGGATCGCCAAAGGCGCCGGGCGCCGTGTCGTCCATGGGGCGCGGCGGCTACTTCTTCCGACTGCCCTTCAGCGCCGCGACCTCCTCGGGCGACAGCTTGCGGAGCTTGGTGAGGTGGCAGGTCTGGGACCCGATCGTCGAGGGGACGATCAGGTCGACGTCCAGGCCGTCGCATATCGAGATCCCGCCGCCGCGCGTGCGGACGCCGATGCTCACCGCCGTGTCCAGGTCCGGACAATGGGCGAACAGTTCCGCGCGGTAGATGTCCCTCAGGCCGACCTCGAGATAAACGGCGTCGTCCCTGTCGGTGCTCCAGCCATTGACCTGACTGGCGAGGAAACAGGTGCGCGACGAAGCGGGGCGGGCCGCCGGGTCCGGCGCCGCCACGGCGGAGGCGTTCGCGGCGACAAGGCCAAGGCCGACGACGGCGGCGAAGGCGGCGATGCGTCTGATCATTTCGGGAGCTCCTGGATACGGCCACCGTCCCTGACGGAACCATAGCGCGGACCGCGCCTCAGGACGAGGACCGTCGCGCCGCCCTGGCCTCGAACCGCGCCGGATCGACCGCGGCGGCCAGGTCGCCCGGCAGCGGGGACGCTGCGCCCAGGGCCATGGCCGCGACATGCTCGGCCAGCAACGGCGCGGTGCAGAACCCGCGCGAGCCGAGGCCGCCCAGCACGAACAGGCCCGGCGGAGCGCCCTGTGCGGGGCCGGCGACCGGCAGGTGATCGGGCGTCGTCGCCCTGACCCCCGCCCGACCCTCGACCACAGTCGCCGCCAGCCGCGCGGCAAGGTCCGGCAGCCCTTTGGCCAGCAGGCCGCGATTGCGGTCATGGTCAGCCTGATCGACGCCTTCGTCGTCGCGGTCACGGTCGAAGGTGGCGCCGTAGAGCAGGCCGTCTCGCGTCGGCACGGCGTAGCCGCCCCAGGACACGGCCAGCGGCAGGGATGCGCCGGGCACGACGGAGACCTGCCCCCTGACGGGCTGCAGGACAATGCGATCCCAAAGCCGGCCGGTGCGGTGGCCGGCGGCCAGGCAGACGATGTCGGCCCTGGCGATCAGCCGCCCGCCGGCGTCCAGCAGCGCCCAGCCGTCCGCGTCCCGGCGAAGGGCCGCGACGGCGTCGGATCGAACCGTCGGCGCCCAGCGGCCCAGCAGACCGCGGGGCTCGATCACAAGCCCGTCGCGGAATCGGACGCCGCCCGCGGCCGTATCGCCGAGCATGGCGGTCGTGGCGGTCGAATCTTCAAGCGCCAGGGTTCCGGGCTCGAAGAGATCGCTGCCGGCGATCCGGCCGAACCGGGCCGCGTCGCGGTCATCCTGTTCCAGCAAAAGGGCGCCGCGCGACAGGACCACGGCCTCGCCCTCCGCCGCGTAGAGATCGGCGGCCCGGGCGAAGGCCTGGGCGTAGAGGCGCGCGGCCGGGCCCAGCCCCGCGTCCAGCCTGGGCGTGACCAGCGCCGCCGGATTGCCGGAGGCGCCGCCGCCGGGGCCGCGCGGATCGAACACCGCCGCCTCGATCCCAAGGGCCGCGAAGGCGCGGGTCAGAGAGGCCCCGGCGACGCCGGCGCCGAGAATGGCCACCGTCGGCGTGGGCGGGAGCGCGGGCGCATCGCCCGGCAGGCGGGCCTCCAGCCGCTCGCGCTTGCGTCCGAAGCCGGGGCGCTTGTCGACGGTGAAGCCGGCGCTCGCCAGGCCCCGCCGCACGGCCCCGGCGACGGTGAAGGTCGCCACCCTGGCGCCGGGCGCGCTTCGGGCGGCCACCAGGTCGAGCACCTCCTGGCGCCACATGGCCGGATTGGTCGCGGGCGAGAAGCCGTCGAGAAACCACAGGTCGGCGCGGCCGGACCAGGCCGTCAGCGCCTCGGCGACCTCCAGGATGGCCACGTCGACCACCGCGTCCAGGCCCGGCAGGTCGATGCGATGGAATCCGCGCGCCTGGCGAGGCCAGCCCGCCAACAGCTGCTCGACGACCGCCGACAGCTCCGGCCAGCGGCCCAGAGCCCGGGCCGCGTCCTGGCGGCTCATCGGATGGGCTTCGACCGAGAAGACATGGAGCCGGGCCCCCGGCGGCCGTTCCCGCGACCAGAGGTCCAGAAGGGCGGCGATGTTGAGGCCCGAGCCGAAGCCCAGTTCGGCGACCGTGAAGCGCGCGCGGCCGCGCCAGGCGTCCGGCAGGCCGCCGCCGGCCAGGAAGACGGCCCGCGTCTCGGCCAGGCCGTCCTCGGCCGAGAAATAGACGTCGCCGTAGAGACCGGACCTTGGCAGGCCGTCCTCATCCCAGACGAGGCCTGGCCCAACGAGGCCTTGGTCGACGGGGCTGCTCGGCGTCACGGTCATGAGCGTCCAAAAGAAAAGGGCCGCCCGGTGAGGGCGGCCCTTCCCATAGCGCGTCTCGCGAGGAGAAGCTTACTGCGCGGCCGGAGCGGCCGGAGCAGCGGCGGCCGGAGCAGCAGCGACGGCGGCGTCAGCCGGAGCAGCGGCGGCGGCGTCGGTCGCGGCGGTCGCGGCG
>JBEIDC010000115.1:0-9167 GCA_040383665.1 Caulobacter sp. | reverse complement strand
CGGATTCTATCTGCCGCAGGGCGATGCCGCGCTTCTGCCCATGCAGATAAACTCATTCGTCGCCGGCATCGGCACCGGGTTTGTGTCGGTGGCCTATCCTTCGATGATGGCGGACGCTGCCGACGAGCATGAGCACCTGTTCGGGCATCGTCGAGAAGGTCTGTACTTCGCAGGGCTCGGATTTGCCAACAAGGCCGCGTCCGGGCTAGGCGTTATGGTGGCGGGGGTTGCGCTGGATCTCGTGCGTTTTCCCAAGGAGGTCGGCCAGACCGTCGGGGCGGTCCTGCCTGCTGACGTTCAGTTCCGTCTCGTAATGGTCTGGGGGCCTGTCCCGGCGGTTATTGCGATCGTTGCGCTCCTGATCTTTGTTTCCTACAACATTACCCGCGCCCGCCACGCCGAGATCGCGGCGGGGCTCGGTCGCGGACCGGCTCCCGGCTGACGGGCCGGTCACCACATCCATTCCGCTGCTCCGACGGGGCGGCGGTCAGTACGCCACGGAGGCTCGCGATGACCTATGACACCCTGCCCGCAACGCCTCTGACCGGCCGGTCGCTGGACACCCCGGAGGTCGCCGCCCTCAGGGCGCATCTCGAAGCCAACAACGGCATCAAGGGGCTGGACATCCTCGAGCCCGGCGACACCGCCCACGCGGTCGAGCTGTTCCGGCGGGACGGCTTCGTGGTCATCGCCAATGTGCTGAACAGCGAGCAGATCGACATCCTCGGCCAGGGCTGCAACGCGGTCGCCGCCGACATCCTCGCGCTGGATCAGGACCGCGCGGGCAACCGGGGATCGCATCGCTATTCATTCGGCGGCTCCAGCCTGACCCGCAGTCAGCTGCACCGCCCCGAATGGCAGATGCTGCTCGACATTCCGACGGTCACCGAGGTCGTCAGCGCGATCTTCGGCTCGCCCGACTACTCGCTGCGCGCGGCGAGCGGAGACTTCTGCCTGCCCGGCGCGGTGGAATACCAGCCGCTGCATTCAGACATTCGCGACTGGCAGAGCAACAAAACGACCCCCTTCAGCGCCTTCCATGATCCGCGCGGCCAGCTCACCATCCGCGATCTGCCCTGTCCCTATGTCTGCGTGAACTTCCTGCCCCAGGAGGTCACCCGTCTGAATGGCCCTACCCGACAGATCCCCGGCACCCAGCATTCCCGCACGCCGATCCCCGGCCTCGACGCCGAGCCCGAATGGATGCGGTTGAGCACGGTCTGCCCGGCGCCGGCCGGCGCCATCATGGTGCGGGACGTGCGGGCCTGGCACGGCGGCACGCCGAACATTTCGAACGCCATTCGCGCCATTCCCAACCTCGAGTTCTACGCGCCGTGGTTCCGCGAGCCGATCGTCCCGGGCATAAGCTATCGGGACGCCAGGAACCTGTCCGAGCACGCCCAGCGTATGGTCCGCTACTGTGTGGCGGATTCGAGCGAGACGCTGGTCACCGGTCCGACCCTGCGCGCGCCCTGAACCTGCCGTCCGGAAGACATCCCATGAAGTACCGACGACTTGGCAGAACCGCGCTGAAGGTGAGTGAACTGTGCCTCGGCACGATGAACTTCGGCCCGCGCACCCTGGAGCCTGAGAGCTTCGCCATTCTTGGCGCCGCCGTCGCCGCCGGGATCAACTTCATCGACACGGCCAACCAGTACGGTGGCCATCTGGGCGTGGGCGCGACCGAAAGCCTGCTCGGCCGCTGGCTGGCCGAGGATCGCGGCCGGCGTGACCGGATCGTGCTCGCCACCAAGGTTCATGAGCCGATGTCGGACGACGTCAATGACCGGGGCCTGTCGGCGCGGCACATCCAGATGGCCTGTGACGCGAGCCTGCGCCGGCTCGGGGTAGAGCACATTGACCTCTACCAGCTGCATCACATCGACCGCACTGCGCCGATGGAAGAGATCTGGCAGGCGACCGACCGGCTGATCAGCCAGGGCAAGATCACCTACGTCGGTTCGAGCAACTTCCCCGGCTGGAAGATCGCCCAGGCCAACGAGAAGGCGGCGGCCCGGAGCCGGATGGGCCTGGTTTCCGAGCAGAGCCTCTACAACCTCCTGGAACGCCGTGCTGAACTGGAGGTGATCCCCCGCCTGCCGCGAATACGGCCTGGGCCTGATCCCCTGGAGCCCGCTCGCGGGCGGCCTGCTGGCCGGCGCGTCCATGGACGCGGATGGCCGACGGCAGTCGACCGAAGCGAAGGCGGCGGCCATCGCCCGGTCCGGGCAGCTTTCCCGCTTCGGCGACCTCTGTCGGGCGCTGGGCGAGCCCCCCGGCGCTGTCGCCCTGGCCTGGCTGCTGGACCAGGACAGCGTGACCGCCACCATCATCGGCCCGCGCAACCTCGACCAGCTGACCTCGGTTCTGCATGTGCCCGACATCCGGCTGGACGGCGAGACGCTGGCGGCCATCGACGCGATCTTCCCGCCCTGCGGCCCGGCGCCGGAGGCCTATGCATGGTGATCGTAGGTGGCGTCCTTCCGGTCACCGGCGGTCATCTGGCCTACCGCCGCACGGGTGGCGACAAGCCGGCGCTGGTCCTGTCCCACGGCCTGACGGACAACGGCCTGTGCTGGAGCCGGCTGGCGGCTGCGCTGGCGCCGGACTTCGACGTCATCATGCTGGATGCGCGCGGCCACGGGGAAAGCTCGCGCATGGTCGGCGCGCCACCTGATCATGCCGGTCGCGACATCGCCGAGGCCATCGACTTTCTGGGCCTGCGGTCGCCGATCGTGATGGGCCACTCCGTTGGCGCGCGCGCCACCGCCGACTTTGCCGGCGCTTATCCGGGGCTGGCGTCGAAGGTCATTCTTGAAGATCCGCCTTTCCTCCCGGTCGCCGATCCAGCGACGGCCGCACTCCGCCGGCGCAAGTTCCGCGATCAGGTGGAAGCCTTCCAGGCCATGTCCGAGGCGGACATCATCGCGCTGGGCCGAAAGACATCGCCGGACTGGCATGAGGACGAGTTTCCGGCGTGGGTGGCCGGCAAGCGTCAGGTCGATCCGGACGCCATGCCGGACTATCGCTCGCCCTGGCAGGAGTCGCTTCGGACCATCAGCGCCCCGATCCTGCTGATCCTCGGCGAGCCAGCGCGCGGCGCTCTGGTCACGCCGGAGATCGCCGACGAGGCGATGGCCCTCAATCCGAACATCACGACAGTCCTGATTCCCAACGCTGGCCACAACATCCGCCGCGAGAATTTCGACGGCTATCTGGCGGCCGTTCGGGTCTTCTTGCCCGGCAAATAGGCGGTCTCCCGGGATTCCGCACAGCCAAGGCGTCGATCGGGCGACATGATTTCCGACAATGGAACCTGGGCGCGGATGACGGGCGTCACCGTCCGAAGATGACTCATTGCCGGCCTTGGGAAGGTCCGCTCTCAGTGAGGACGCGAAGGGTGGCGCGGTCAACTATACTTGCCTTCGCCATTGACGCTGCGTTCTGCAATGTACCGGCGGCTCGCGACAGACTGCCCGGGGTGAAGGCGGGCCAATGGCAACTCGTCTCCACTTGGGTGGTGCGTGCCTCATGCGGAGCAAGGGTTGGGTGAAGGCGGATTCATTCAAGCTCCTCCGCTTTCCCGACGACATCTAACGAGCCGACCCAACCTTCGCCGACTCCGCGCCGAGGTGCTGGCTGCTTGGGCGGTTGCTGCGGCCTGAGATGTCCCGGGTCGGGCAAACTCTGACCAGTGGTCGCTAGCCTGACAGCTCTACATGACGCTGTGCCAGCCCTTCATAGGTGGCCGCGATCAGCGCCACGTCACGCGGGTCGCCGACGAGGTCCGTGCCCATGCGGTTCATGGCATAGGCGATGGCGGTGCGGCGCACCGGATCGACCATCACGAACGAGCCGCCCCAGCCGGAATGGCCATAGGCCTTCGGCTCCGGGCCATAGAGGCCGTCGGTGTTGAGCAGGAAGCCGGCGCCCCAGCGGGCGGGCACGCCCAGCACCTCGTCGACACCCTCGATCCGCAGAGTCGTGGCCTGGGCCAGCGCCTCGGCACCGACGATGTGGCGGCTGTCGAGCTTTCCGTCATTCGCCACGGCGCCGAACAGCCGGGCCAGCGAGCGGGCGTTGGAATAGCCGTTGGCCGAGGGGATCTCGCAGGCGCGCCAGGCGGCGGTGTTGGGGACCAGCGGTTCCATCACCGGATTGAGGTAGGCGGCCATCTGCGAGGGGTTCAGGTCCGTGGTCATGTTCGAGGTGGCCAGCTCCGGCGGCGCCAGCATCTCTGCGCGGCGGTGCTCCTGCGAGGCCGGCAGGCCGAGCGTCAGGTCGAGCCCGAACGGGCCGGACAGCTCCTCGGCGATGAAGCGGCCGAGGCCGCGCCCTTCGATGCGGCGGAACAGTTCGTTGGCCAGGGTCCCGATGCTGATGGCGTGGTAGCCGGAGCGTGAGCCGGGCGTCCAGAACGGTGTCTGGGCCGCTAGCCGGGCCGCGGCGGTCGCCTGATCATAGTAGTCCTCGACCACGGCCGGCGCGCTGAAGCTGCAGAGACCGGCCTGGTGCGACAGCAGCTGGGCGATGGTGATCTCGCCCTTCCTTTCCGCCGCGAACGCCGGCCACCAGCGGGCGACGGGTTGCTCGTAGTCGACGAGACCCCGGTCTACCAGCATGGCGAAGCAGAGCGCCGTCACGCCCTTGGTCGTGGACCAGACGTTGACCACCGCGTCGCGCGTCCAGGGCCGACTTTCAGCTCCGTCCAGACTACCGCCCCATAGGTCGACGACCAGTTCGCCGTCGCGGACGATGGCGAGGGAAGCGCCAACGTCGCCCCGCTCAGTGAAATTGCGCGCGAACTCGCCGGCGGCGGCCTCGAAGGCCGCCGCCGCGTGACCGTGGATCATGGGGCTCACTGGAATCTCGTGGTGAAGCTGACGCCGAAGGTGCGCGGCGCGCCGTAGACGCGGAAGCCGATGCCTAGGGACAGGTTGTTGACGCCCTGGGTGACGTACTGCTCGTCGGCCAGGTTCTTGCCCCAGACCGCCACTTCCCAGTCCAAGCCCGAGAACAGGCTCGCCCGACCGTTCCAGACCCAGTAGGCCTCCGTCGCGATCAGCGGATCGTTGAGCGCGTCCTTGAACATGTCGCCGGCGTACTGACCGTCGATCCGCACGCGCGCCTCGAGGCTGTCGCCGACGGCGAAGGTGTAGGCCGTGGCCAGGTTGAAGCTGGCCTCAGGCGCGTCCGGCATGTCGTTGCCCTTGGGCACGGCGCCGCCGGAGGAGTCGAACGATCCGAGCTCGGTCTTCAGCAGGCCCAGACCCACGGTCACGTCGAGGCCCGGAAGCGACGGCGGCGACCATAGGGCGTCCAGGTCCAGGCCGTAGATCGTGGCCTCATCGACATTGCCCAGGCGCTGGATCGGCAGACCGCCCGAGGTGTCCCGGATGAAGGTCTGGACGTCGGAGTAGTCGTAGTAGAACAGGCTGCCCGACCAGGCGAGGCCCGCGCCCGGCAGGCGTTGCTTAATGCCGGCTTCCCAGGCGACCAGGGTCTCGGGATCATAGGGCTGCAGCTGGCCGGAGTTGGTGGCCACGCCGGAGAAGAAGCCGCCGCTCTTCACGCCCTGGCTGACACTGGCGTAGACCAGGGTCAGGGGATCGGGCTTCCAGTTCAAGCCCAGTTTCCATGACCAGTTGGTGTCGCTGATCGTCTCGTCGACGCTGGCCATCAGCACCGGCGGCGAGCCGCAGGGCGTCAGCGTCAGGAAGCTGGCCGGGCAGTTGGGGACCAGGTCGTAGTCGCCGCCGACGTTGTCCTTCTCTTCCCAAGTATAGCGCAGGCCGGCGACCAGACTGACATCCGGCGTAAAGTCGTATTCCACGTTGGCGAACACCGCCGCCGACTTCGAGGTCTGGTTGGAGAAGGTCAGGGTCGTGGTGTTGAACAGGTCCTGAAGGTCGCCGTCGTAGGTCATCTCGACCCGGTCGCGGGAGACGAAGGCGCCCACCAGCCAGTCGCTGCGCTCGGTCGCTCCGGCCAGCCGCAGCTCCTGCGAGACCTGGTCGATGTCGTCGTGCTCAATGAAGTCCGTCTGGCGGTACGGCCCGGCGTCGGTGTCGGCGCCCCAGGTCCGCTGGAAGTCGAGATAGCCGGTGACCGAGGTCAGGGTCGCCCAGCCGAAGTCCTTCTCGATGCGCAGCGTCGCCGCGCGCTGGTCGACGTCGTAGGTCGGATCAACCGAGTATCCGCCCTTGAACGGATCGCCGTCGGTGTCGTTGTAGCCGAGGAAATCCCTGCACCCGGCGGAGCCCGGGCAGACGAGACTGGCCGGCGAACCCGGTGGCGGCGTGAGACCGAAGAACTCCGGCGCCCCGACCTCCGAGCGCACCCGCTGGGCCTCCAGCTTGAGCACGATGTCCAGGCCTTCGGTCGGCGCCCAGCGCGCCTGGGCCCGGCCTATCAGGACGTCGCGCCGTCCGAAGTCGCGGTTGGTCGCGCGGTTGAAGAAGAAGCCCTCGTCCTGCTGCACGGCCTTGCCGCTGAACCGCAGCGCGAACGTGTCGGAGACCGGCAGGTTGATCATGCCGTCCAGCTCAGCCGTCTCGTAGTTGCCGAGGCCGCCGGAAATCCGCCCCTCGAGGCCGCCGAAGGTCGGCTTGGCGGTGACGATGTTGATCGCGCCGGCGGTCGAGTTGCGGCCGTAGAGCGTCCCTTGAGGCCCCTTGAGCGCCTCCATCCGCTCCATGTCGAACAGGTCAAAGTTCATCAGCGCCAGCGAGCTGAGATAGACCTCGTCGACATAGACGCCGGCGCTGGGATTGTTGGTGGCGCTGAAGTCGTTCAGCCCCACGCCGCGTATGGTCACCACCGGCAGGATGCCGGGCATGTTTTCCTTGATCTCGACGTTGGGCGTGAAGTTCGCCAGATCGGTGACCTGGGTCACCCGGCCGGCCTCGAGTTGCTCGCCGGAGACGACCGCGACGTTGACACCGACGTCCAGGGTGTCCTGAGCCCGCTTTTGGGCGGTGACGGTCACCGCCTCGATCTCGGTCGGCGCCGTGTCCTCGGCCGCCTGCGCCGCGCTCGCGATCAGAAGCGCCGCCAATCCGGCCCCGCCGGCCAGCCAAGCCCTGCGGCCAAGCGTGTGTCTTGAATGTGAAGTCATGCCCCGCCTCTCCCAGATGGTCCTCTGGCTGACCTCTCGGTTGCCAGTTTTTCGACACTTGAGTTTGGAAAGATAACGACACGCCAAGAACGGTCCGTCAAGTTTTTCGACATCTACGTATGTTTGCGATATGTGGCGTCGAGTGCGTCGGGCGGCGAACGCGGCGACAAGGGAACCGATGAAGGACGAATCGACGGCAGCGAGCCCCAAGGGGCGGCCTTCCCGGGTGAAGCCCGCGCGCAAGCGGGCGGCCAGGCGAGACCTGCTGCTTGACGAAGCGGCGCGCCGGATCAACGCCCAGGGCGCCGGGGCCATCGTGTTGAACGACATCGCCGAGCAGGTCGGGCTGTCGCGCAACGCGCTGTACTACTACGTCGCGGACCGGGCCGACCTGGTGTTCCGCTGCTATCTGCGGGCCTGCGAGGCGACCGCCGACAACCTCGCCACGGCCTACGACAAGGGGACGGACCCGTCCGACCGGATCCGCCGCTTCGTCGAGGGCGAGCTTGACTTCGACCAGCCCGAGCAGGCGGTGCTGACCGACATCGACTACCTGCCCGAGCCACAGCGCCGATTGATCGAGGAGTATCAGGCGCGCAACGTCTCGGCGCTTCAGTGGCTGCTCACCGAGGGGATCACCGAGGGCGCGTTCCGCCCCTGCGAAACCGAGATCGCCGCCCAGTCCCTGACCGGCCTGATCTCCTGGACCCGGCTGTCAGCGGGCTGGCTGGATCACCGCGACGATCGCAAGGCGCGACGCCGCGCATCGGCGGCGATCAGCGACCTTTTCCTGGGCGGCTTCAGCGCCGACCCGCTCGCCGAGACCCGCTGCGCGATCGACGTCGAGGTCCTGGTCGCCCGCCCCTACAACGCCTTCGACCGCAAGCAGACCAACGAGATCAAGATCGGCCAGCTGATCGCGGCGGCCTCACGGCTGTTCAACAGGCGCGGCATCGACGGCGTGTCCCTTGAGGAGATCAGCGCCAGCGTCGGCGCGACCAAGGGCGCGGTCTATCACTACTTCGACGACAAGGCCGATCTGGTGGTGCGCTGCTACAGGCGGGCCTTCGAGCTGTACGACCTGATCATGGATACCTCGATAAGGACCGGTCGAACCGGCCTGGAACGGGCGTTGATGACCCTTCACCTCAACGTCCAGGCCCAGGCAGGGCCGCTGTCGCCGCTGATGCTGCAGCCGGGTCGCCTGTCGTTGCCCGCCGAGGAGCTGGAGCGCATCAGCCGGGCGTCGAAGCGGTTGCGCATAGCCTCGACCCGCAACCTGCGCCAAGGAATAGCCGACGGCTCTTGTCGCCCCGGCGACAGCACCTTCATGGGCGAGGTCGCCGCCGGCATCTTCCTATGGCTGCCCAAATGGCTGCCGGAGAACTATCCGTTGTCGCCCATGCGCATCGCCGACGAGATCACCGACCTCATCGCCCACGGCATCAAGAAGCCTGTCGCGTGACAGCTCGACCACATATTCGGGCTCGAGAATATCAACAAGACGTTCGACCTCATGCACGCCGGCGAGAGCATCCGGTCTGTGGTGGTGTTCTAGGCATGGACCCAATCGAAATTCTTTCCGAGCTATGCAGCTAATGCGAAGCCCCATGCAGTCCTTCTGAGAAGTGGCGAACGATCGGCGGACCTTCGGATGCAGCGCTTTGGGCGCAGATGACGGGCGTCAATTTCCGAAGATGACGCCTTCTCGTCTTTGCCCTCCCGACCACCACTCGGGCGGCTTCCTGCCCATCTCCAGGAAGCGCCATTCGAACTTCAGTCTGTGCAGGGTCATGTTCCGCTTGCGCCATTCGCGGATATCGAAGCCGGAGCGCCGCCGGGTTGCCTTGTCTGGGAAAAGGTCTTCTAGGAACGAGACCTCCTCTTCGGCGTAGGGCAGAAGTCGCTCCAGCTGCTCTTCATCGGACGGATCGTGCTCGAGTTCCTGCTCGAGCCTCGCGACCTCGGCCTTGGCGTCAGCCGGTTCTGTCAGTTTACGGTCAACATGTCTCCACAAGCGGCGCCAGGGTCGCGGGGAGGGGACGCACTT
>JBEIDC010000114.1:0-9283 GCA_040383665.1 Caulobacter sp. | reverse complement strand
CCACGCGGAGCGCTGACCTTCGTCGAAACGGCCCAACACTACCCCTTATGCCGGGCGAAGGCCCGGCGCTCCGCCCCCTCCCCGACCCTCAGGGCTGAAACCCGTGAGGCGGCGAAGCCGTGCGGGGTTCGCGACGCGCTTCGCGCTCCTCACCCTGACGAAGTCTGTTGCAGCCCACGCCCTTCGTCATCCTGACGAGCGCCCGCAGGGCGACCCCGGACTTGATCCGGGGGAAGCACGCAAGGCGCAAACGCCCATGGAGACACGGACCGAAGTGCCTGTTCCCGTCTCTCTACGCCTTGCCCGGCCCCGGCGCGGCGTCGATGTCGACCACGCCCTCGATCTCGACAACCGCCAGCGGCGGCGGGGGCGGGGTCGCCGCCTCCCCGGCGGCGGCGCGTCTGGCGGCGATCTGCGCCTTGGTCGCCTCGTACTTGGCCCGGGTGATGCCGTAGCGGGCGTAGAAGGCCGCCGCAATCAGGCCCGGAATGGCCGCCAGCACGCCGTCCCACAGGGCGAGGTTCTGGACCACGGCGTCCGGCACCTGGCCCGGCACGGCCTTGGTCGGGAAGCTGATCCAGAGCAGGACCATCCCGGCCAGCAGGGCGCCGATGGCCTGGTCGACCTTGGCGGCCAGCGAGCGGGTGGCGTAGAGCACGCCCTCCTGCCGCAGGCCGAAGCGCAGCTCGTTCTCGTCGGCGACATCGGCCAGGGCCGACATCACCGTGATGCTCAGGATGCTGGCGGCGGCGAAGCCGACGACGGAGAAGGCGATCAGGATGCCGAGCAGGCCCGGCGTCTGGGGACCGATGACCCCCAGCTGGCCCAGGATGTTGGGCAGGGCCGGTCCGACCGAATAGACGGTCGCCCAGACGATCATCGTCAGCCGCTTGTCGAAGGCGCGGTGCATGCGCGCGGCGAATACGAAGCCGGCGATATAGCCGCTGGCGCTGCCCAGGATGAACCAGCGCAGCTGCTCGGACGTCAGCTCCCAGTAGAAGGTGTTGATGTAGAGGTTCAGCCCCGTCCGCAGGCCGATCATCAGCGACAGGAAGAAGAAGGCGACCAGCAGCCAGACGTAGTTGAGGTTGCGCATCACCTTGGCGATGTCGCCGAAGAATTCGAACGGGCTGAACGGGGGCAGGTTCTCGGCCGCCTTGGGCAGGCGGGGGATCTGGTCGCGGGTGAACCAGCCCGAGGCGAACAGGATGACGACGGCGACCACCGCCAGCCCCCAGGCGAAGGGGCCATAGGGTTCGGGGTTGAGCAGGCCGCGCGGATACTCCGGCGTGGCCTTGAACACGAAGCTCAGCGCGAAGAAGGCGGTGCCTGCCGCCCCGGCCCAGGTGAAGAAGTTGTTCCAGCTCATCACCCGGGAGCGCTCGAGATAGTCGCGCGACAGCTCGCCGCCGAGCGCCAGGTGCGGGGTGTGGAAGAAGGTCATGAACTGGCGCATCAGGGTCACAGAGATGGCGAACCAGGCGAACAGCGCCCACTGGCCGAGCTCGGCCGGCGGATTGAAGATGGCGATCAGCGACAAGCCGATGGGGATCGGCGCGGCCAGCATCCAGGGATGGCGCCGGCCCAGCCGCGACCGCGTGCGGTCCGACAGCGACCCGACCAGCGGATCGGAAATCCCGTCCAGCACCAGGCTGGCGGAGATGGCCAGCCCGGCCAGCTCGGCCGGCAGCCCCAGCACCTGATTGTAATAGAACATCGCGAACGCGCTGACCGAGTACAGCGCGATCGATTCCGCCGCCGAGCCGATGCCGAAGAAGAACTTGGTGTCCAGGCGCAGGCGCTCGGGCGCCGGGGGCGGCGATGTACTCAAGGGCGTGGTCCTCCCGCGTTGGCGACTGTCCACGGCGGGGACCCGGGACTCCCGGCGCCGCCGTACCGCGTTTTCCAACAGCAAGCGGGAATCCTGTCCCTGCGTCAACCGGGACTGTACTTCATCGGCGAAAAGGCCGTCCCTACTGCGGGCCGCGCAGGTCCATCAGGGTGTCGCCCAGGTCCGGCTTGCGGGTCGATTCCGGACTGGCCGCCGGCACGGCGGGCTTTTCGGCATCGGCCGCAACCGGCAGAAGATCGTCGATGGCCGACGGCGCCGCGGGCGCCGCGGGCTCCGCCTCGGCGGGAGAGACGGGCGCGGCGTCCGGAGCGGGGGTTTCTGCGGGCGGGGTTTCGGCCAAGGGAGCAGGCGCCGGCTCGGCGGGCGGCGGAGCGGCGACCGGCGCGGCGACGGCCGCGTTGGCGGTCAGGGCCTGGCCGAACAGGTTGGAGCGGGCCTCCAGCGCCTTCGCCGTTTCCTCGCATTTGGCGGGCGGCGACCAGCTCATCCAGAACTGGGCCAGCTGGGCCTTGGGCACGGTGGTGGCGCCGGTCCAGACGCCGCGGCCCCTCTTGATGGCGGCCGCGCCCTGCTGGGCGATCGGCGTCGGGCTGGCCTTCTCGGCGGCCTCGATAGCGCGGCGGAACAGGGCCAGGCTGGCGACGGCGTCGCGCTTCTGGGCCGGATACACCTCCCTTATGTTTTCCTCGGTCCCCGGGGTCGGCCAGGCGCGCTCGATGCGGATCACCTCCGGCATGGCCCGGTCATAGAGGTCGACATAGCCGCTGACCGCGCCAAAGCACCAGCCGACGTAGCCGTAATCGTCGGCCGGAGCCGAGACGGGGCCGCCCTGGATCGGCAGCGGGGCGACGTCCTGCTTGCGCGGCGCGGCGGTCGCCACCGGGCCGTCGTCGGCGGACGTCGCCGCCGGCGTGTCCTGGGCCAGCAGGGCGAAGGCGAGAAGGAGGATCGGGGCCATCAAGAAGGTCCTGTACTGATGTCGTCAGGCGTCGCGGTCGCGGGATCCGAAACCGCCGCCCCCGGGCGTCTCGATCTCGACGACGTCGCCGGGCCGCACCGTAATCGAGAAGCAGCCGGGAAGTTCCTTTACCCCGCCGCCCGCCTCGATCAAACGCTGACGCCCCGCGAGCGCGGCTCCACCGCCACAGATTCCCTGCGGACTGTGGCTTCTGCGCGTCGAAAGCAGGGCCGCTTCCATCGGGGCGAGGAAGCGAAGCCGCCGGACAGCGCCGTTGCCGCCCCTGTGGAGGCCCTCGCCGCCGGAGCCCTGGCGGACCCCGAAGTGCTCGACCCGCACCGGGAAGCGGCGCTCGAGGATCTCCGGATCAGTGAGGCGCGAGTTGGTCATGTGGGTGTGGACCGCGCTGGCGCCGGCCCGGGTCGCCGTCGCCCCGGCCCCGCCGCAGATCGTCTCGTAATACTGCTTCTGGTCGTCGCCGAAGGTGAAGTTGTTCATGCTGCCCTGGCTATTGGCCATGGCCCCGATGGCCGCGTAGAGCGCGTCGACGACGTGCTGGCTGGTCTCGACATTGCCCGCCACCACAGCGGCCGGCGGCTCGGGATCCAGCATCGAGCCGTGCCGGGTGAGGATCTTCAGCGGCGTCAGGCAGCCGGCGTTCAGCGGGATATCGTCGTCGACCAGGCTTCGGAACACGTACAGGGCGGCGGCGTCGACGATGGCGGCCGGGGCGTTGAAGTTGTTGCCCAGCTGGTCGGCCGAGCTGGTGAAGTCCAGCACCGCCTCGCCGCGCGCCGCATCGACCTTCACCGTGACCACCACCGCTCCGCCGCCGTCCATGGGGATGCGGGCCTCGCCGTCGGACAGCTTGCCGACTGCCCGTCGCACCGACTGCTCGGCGTTCTGCTGCACGAAGGTCATGTAGCGGGCGACGGTCTGCGAACCGTGGGCGCGGATCATGCCGGCGACGGCCGCCGCGCCGGCCTGGCAGGCGGCGATCTGGGCCTTGAGGTCGGCCAGGTTGCGGTCCGGCGCCCGGGCGGGCCAGCGGCCCGTGGCCAGGGCCGCGCGGGTCTCGGCCTCCAGGAACCGGCCCTCGCGCATGATCGGCACGGCGTCCAGCAGCACGCCTTCCTCATCCAGGGTCTTCGAGAACGGCGGCATGGAGCCCGGCTGGATGCCGCCGACATCGGCGTGGTGCCCCCGCGCCGCGACGTAGAAGGCCGGCGCTCCGTCGCCCTCCATGAACACCGGCATGACGACGGTGATATCCGGCAGGTGGGTGCCGCCGAAGTAGGGGTTGTTGAGCGCGAAGGCCTCGCCGGCCCGGAGCACCGGATGCCTGGCCTTCATCGCCCGCACGCTGGCGCCCATGCTGCCCAGGTGGACCGGCATGTGCGGCGCGTTGGCGACCAGTCCGCCGTCGGCGTCGAACAGGGCGCAGGAGAAGTCCAGCCGTTCCTTGATGTTGACCGAGTGGGCGGTCCGCTCCAGCGCCGCGCCCATGGCCTCGGCCACGCCCATGAAGCGGCGGTTGAACAGCTCCAGGGTGACCGGGTCGGGCCTGTCGGCGGCGATGGCCGAGGCGACCAGGGGGACGGTGCGGGTCAGACGGATCAGGCCGTCGGCCTCCGCGGTGGCGCGCCAGCCCTCGGCGACGGCGATCTGGGTGTCGCTGCGGATGATCAGGGCGGGACCATCGAGGGTGTCGAACCGGTCGGCCTGAACACTGGTCCGATCATCCCGGCGAAGGCCGGGGGCCGGATCAACCGCAATCGGATCGAGTCCGGGCGTCCTACCTTCCCCTTCCTCATCCGGGTTCCGGCCTTCGCCGGGATGAGAGGCTGCGCTCGCCTCCGCCTCGACGCTGCCGATCAGGATGGTCCGGTCGGGCTCGATGAAGCCGAACAGGCGCTGGTGGGCGGTTTCGAAGGCGCTCCGGGCGGTCGGTGCGTCCGACACCGCAACCGGCAGGGCGGCGTCGGCGCCGTCGTAGCGCAGCAGCAGGCGGCGCTCGACGGTCCCGGCGTCAGAGCCCTGGGCGGCGAGGGCGCCCCGCGCCTCGGCCGCGAGCTGATCGGCCAGCGCGTCGGCGGCCGCCAGCCCCGCCGCGTCGAGCGGCAGCTCAAGTCCCGCCTGACGCAGCGCCCCAACCCTGGCCTGGCCGATGCCCCAGGCCGACAGCAGCGAGGCGTGCTTCGGACTCAGCACTTCGGTCACGCCCAGGGCGTCGGCGACCTGGCAACAGACCTGGCCCGCCGCGCCGCCGAAGCTGACCAGGGCATGGTCACGCGGGTCGAAGCCGCGTTCGGTGGAGATGCGGCGCACGGCCTGGGCCATCTGCTCGACGGCGACGGCGACAAAGCCCTCGGCGGCGGCTTCAACGCTGAGTCCCATCGCCGCCGCCAGTTCGGCGATCCGCGCCCTGGCGGCGGTTGGGTCGAGCGGCGCGTCGCCCTGCGGACCGAAAACCGACGGGAACCAGGACGGATCCAGTCGGCCAAGCACCAGGTTGGCGTCGGTGACCGTGGCCGGACCACCGCGGCCGTAGCAGGCCGGGCCGGGATCGGCCCCGGCGCTGGCCGGCCCGGCCCGTGCGCGGAAGCCGTCATAGGTCAGGATCGAGCCGCCGCCGGCGGCCACGGTCTCGACGTCGAGCATGGGGCTGCGCAGCCGCGCGCCGGCCACGCGGGCCGTATCCCGTCGTTCCAGCGTCCCGGCGAAGCGGCAGACGTCCGTCGAGGTCCCGCCCATGTCGAATCCAAGGACCGCGGCCGAACCGGCCGAGCGCGCGGTCCGGGCGACGCCCACCACTCCGCCCGCCGGGCCTGACACCACCGCGTCCTTGCCCCGGAAGGCCTCGGCCCGAACCAGCTGGCCGGCGGAAGTCATGAACCACAGCGGCGCGCCCTCCACCGCCTGGGCGACCTGTTCGACATAGGCGCGCAGAACCGGGGTCAGATAGGCGTCGGCCACCGCCGTCTCGGCGCGCGGAATGAAGCGGGGCAGGGGGCTGGCCTCGTGGCTGAGCGCCACATAGTCGAACCCGGCCGCCCGGGCGAGGTCGCCCGCCGCCAGTTCGTTGGCCGGATTGAGGTCGCTGTGCAGGAAGGCGATGGCGACACTGGTGAAGCCCTCGCGTCTCGCCGCCGCCAGCGCGGCCCCCAGGCCCGCGGCGTCGAGCGCCGTAACGGTCGCGCCGTCGCTCGCCAGTCGTTCGACCGCCTCGATAACGCCGGCGTACAGCGGGGCGGGCCTCAGGATGTCCAGGGCGAACAGCTCGGGGCGCGACTGGTCTCCGATCAGGATGGCGTCGGCGAACCCCCGCGTGACCACCAGCAGGGTCCTCGCCCCCTTGCGTTCGAGGAGAGCGTTGGTCGCGACCGTTGTGCCCATCTTGATCGCCGCGACCCGCTTGGCCGGGAACCGCTCGCCGGGTTCCACGCGCAGCAGCCGGCGCATCGCTTCGACGGCCGCGTCCGCGTAGGACGGCGAGGCGGAGAGCAGCTTGAGGGTTTGCTCGGCCCCGTCCGGCGACCGTCCGATCACGTCCGTGAATGTGCCGCCGCGGTCGATCCAGAAGGTCCAGCCTGTCGTCGCGTCAGTACCGATTGCCATGCGTCCGCCAGAATCCTAAGGTCTGCTTATCCCATGAGCTTCTGGCGAAACATTGCAAGCCTCGCGGCAAGGAGCGTCGACGACGCCGAGTGCGCGGATTGTCCGGCGGGCCTGCCCGGCGAGGATCCTGCGTTCACGACGGCTGTAACGGCCCTCGGCGCCAAGCTCGCGCGGGCCGATGGTCGTGCAACATCGGGCGAGTTCGACATGTTCGCGACGGTGTTCCAGCCCGACGCCGGGTCCGAGCGCAACATCCACAGGCTGTACGATCTGGCCAGGCAGACGACCCACGGTTTCGAGAGCTACGCCCGCCGCCTGGCCAAGCGATATCGCGGCTGTCCGCAGATTCTCGAGGACGTGCTCGACGGGCTGTTTCACATCGCCGGGTCGGATGGCGCGGTGACCGCCGATGAACTTGAGTATCTGGCGCAGGTAAACCACCTGTTCGGCTTCACGCCGCTGACCTTCCGACGCCTGAAGGCGACGCACATGGGGGCCGGCCCGAATGACCCCTATGTGATCCTGGGCGTCTTGCCGGACGCGACCGACGCCGAGGTCCGCGCCGCCTGGCGGGCCCGGGTCTCCGACGCCCACCCGGATCGCGCCCGTTCCCGAGGGCTTCCCGACGATTTCATCGAGGTCGCCGAATCCAAGACCGCCGCGATCAACGCCGCCTATGACACGGTCACCAGGGAGCGCCGGGACATGGCGGTGGAGGGCGCCGCCTGAATGGGCGGATGGCGAATCTCTCGCTCTTCACGCGGGTCTTCGGTTGACGTTCGGCCCTTTCGCACAAATTAATGACTGTGAAGGTCGCTTCCCAACGCGAACCTACGAGGACGAGATGGACAATCACACGACAGGGCGGGGTGGCTCTCGATCAGCGGTTCAGGGGCTGGCCTGGCTGGCCGGCGCCGTGGCGACCTGCGCGGCGCTCGCCATCGGCGCAGTCCTGGCGGTGTTCGCGACCCTGACCGTTGTGGTCATCGCCCTCATGTCCAGCGCGCTTCTGGGCCTGGCCGTGCTGGCCAGCCGCGCCCGGCGATCGGTCCGCAGCAAGGCCTCGACGGACAGCGACATCATCGAAGCCCGCAACGTCGGCGGCCACTCCTGGGTCGCCTACGGCTGGAACGAGCGCCGCTAGTCGGAGCCACCCTGGCGCCTGGAGGCCTCGCCGGCTTCCGTTGCTTCCCTGCGGTGCGAGGGGGGCAGACATATTGAATCCGGTCCATCTTTGCGGGCTTTCGCGGCGTCGGCCATTTGTACGTCGCCCGGAGTCGTCGTCTTGCCCGCCGCGGCATTGAACCTCCCGCAAGGTCAGGCTTGCACGACCCCTCGCCGCGCCGCATGGTGCCGTTCAAACAAGCGTTCGGCCGCAAGGGCCCAGGGAGAGCGACATGATCGGCGTGGTGGCGACTTTGAAGGTGCAGCCCGAAAAGACGGGCGACTTCGAAAAGGTGTTTCTGGACCTGGCAGCCAAGGTGAAGGCCAATGAGCCGGGCTGCCTGATGTACCAGCTGACCAAGAGCCGCACCGAGGCCGGCGTGTACAAGGTTCTCGAGATCTACGCCTCCGACGAGGCCCTCAAGGCCCACGGCGGCACCGATTACTTCAAGGCCGCCGGCGCCGCGATGGGCCCGACGATGGCCGGCCGTCCCGAGATCGAATACCTCGACGGCGTGGAGTAGCGGCCGTGGACCTCGCCTTCTCGGAAGAGGACAAGGCCTTCCAGCGCGAGGTCCGCGACTGGATCGCCGAGAACTACGACGAGGACCTGCGCCGGCAGATGTCCCAGTCCAAGAACGGCTATCTCGACAAAGCCGGCCAAGTGAAGTGGCAGAAGAAGCTCGCCGCGCGCGGCTGGGCCGCCACCAACTGGCCGGTCGAGTATGGCGGCACGGGTTTCACGCCGAGCCAGGCCTACATCTTCAATATGGAGATGAGCCTGGCCGGCGTGCCGACCTCGTCTCCGATGGGCCTGAAGATGGTCGCCCCGGTGATCATGGCCTTCGGCACCGATGAGCAGAAGGCGCAGCACCTTCCTCCTATCATCAATTCCGACATCTGGTGGTGCCAGGGCTACAGCGAGCCGGGCTCCGGCTCCGATCTGGCCAGCCTGCAGATGAAGGCCGAGCGGGACGGCGATGACTATGTCCTGAACGGCTCGAAGATCTGGACGACCCACGCGCAGTGGGCCGACTGGATGTTCTGCCTGGTTCGCACCGACAACAGCGGCAAGCCGCAGAACGGCATCTCCTTCCTGCTGCTGCGGATGGATACGCCGGGCATCCAGATCAAGCCGCTGCCGACCCTAGACGGGCCCGCGACCGACGAGCAGGAGATCAACCAGGTCTTCTTCGACAACGTCCGGGTGCCGGTCTCCAATCGTATCGGTGAAGAGGGCAAGGGCTGGACCTACGCCAAGTACCTGCTCGAGTTCGAACGCGGCAACGCCTATGCTCCCGGCCTGATGAACCAGCTCAAGAAGGTGCGGACGATCGCGGCGGCGGAGCTGTCGGACAGCGGAGAACCCCTGATCCGGGACCGCGACTTCCAGCGCAAGCTGGCCGAAATGGAGATCCGCATCGAGTCGCTGAACGCGACCGAACTGCGCATCTTTTCAGCCATGGGATCGGGCGAGCCCGTCGGGCCGGCGTCCTCGATGCTCAAGTGCGCGGGCTCCGAGGCCCAGCAGGCGATTACGGAGCTGGCGCTGGAAGCCGTCGGCGGTTACGCGGCGCCCTTCGTCCAGGACACCTGGGCTGTCACCAACGAACCGCGGCCGGGCCCCGACAACGCGGCCCCGGCCCCGCCCAGTTAAATCAACAAACCAAAGGCCAAAATCAAAGCAGGGT
>JBEIDC010000113.1:0-9307 GCA_040383665.1 Caulobacter sp. | reverse complement strand
GCATCGAGCGCTGCTTCAACAAGCTCAAGCACTTCCGTCGCTTCGCCACGCGCTTCGACAGGCTGGCCAGCCACTACCTGGCCTTCATCCACATCGCCGCCTCCATGCTCTGGATGCGCTGAATGTCGATTCGTCCTAGTCCCCGCCGCCTCGGCCTGTTCAACCAACCACGCGCAGCGAGCACCCCTCGTCATCCTCGGGCTCGTCCCGAGGATCCCTCTGTCGGTTCGCAGGGGAGAGCGTGATCACCCTCTCACGGTGAAGCTGCACGAGGGGTCCACGCCACAACGGCGAGGATGACGAGCGGTCTTGAACTCAGTGGCCGAGCAGGCCCCGACGGCGCGCGCATCAAGGAGCTTGGACGGATTCTCAGTCCCCGCCGCCGCCCGGGATCTCGGTCGGCCTGGCCTTCTTCTTTTTCTTCTTTTCGGCCTTCGGCGCCTTGGCCGGCTTGTCCGTTTTCGGAGCCTTGGCCTTCTTCTCGATGGCGACGCCCGTAGCCAGGGCGGCGAGGGCCTCGAGGATGACAGCGCGCTGGCTCTTGGACAGCAGGTTCAGCAGGCGGGCGTCCGCGGCGGCGGCGCGCGGGCCGGTATCGGCCAGGGCGGTGCGGCCGGCGTCGGTCAGGCGCACGGCGTTGGCGCGGGCATCGACGCTGGACCGTTCACGGGCCAGAAGCCCCTTGTCGATCATCCGGGCGACCATGTCGGCCAGGGTCGAGCGGTCGACTCCGGTGGCGGCGACGAGGTCGGCCTGGGCGGCGCCCTCGCGGGCGGCGACGGCGGCGAGCACCGCGTGCTGGCGCTGGGTGACGGCGCCCGGACCGGCTTCCTCGGCGTAGAAATCAAGCGCCCGCTGGGCGGCGCGATGCAGCAGATGCCCGACGGAGGCCTCGACGGCCGGCGCACGTTTCGCGGACTTTTCTTTCGCCATGACAGATCCCCCTCCGGCTATCCGGTGCGGACCCTAGCGAGCCTACACGACGATTTGACGACGGACGATCCCTGTCCGGTCAGGTGCGCGGATCGGGCGGAGCGGGGGTCGATCCCCGGTCATCCGGCTGCTGAAGATGCTTCATCATGAAGGGCACCTGGGTCAGCGAGAAGACGATGGCCAGCGGCAGGACGGCGATGCGGAAACCGACCCAGACCTCGTCGGTCTGGGTGCGCCAGACGATCTCGTTGGCGATGGCGATGGCCACGAAATAGAGGCCGTATCGAACCGTCAGCGTACGCCAGGCGGCGTCGTCCATCTTCAGGCTTCCGCCGAGCAGCAGCTTGAGCGGGTTCTTGCCCAGCGCCACGCCGCCCAGCAGGGCGGCGGCGAAGGCGGCGTTCTGGAAGCTGAGCTTCATCTTCACGAACGACGGATCGTCGAAGATCAGGGTCAGGCCGTCGAACACCAGGGCGAAGATGCCGGCGATCAGCGGCAGCGGCGCGATCCGTCGCTCGACACTGTAGCCGACGACCAGCGCCAGCACCGAGGCCGCGACCAGCACGCCGGTCGCCAGCAGCATGTCGCGCCCGAAGCCGAAGTAGGTGACCGCGAAGGCGATGGGCGCCCCGTAGTCGACCGCCGTGCGCACCCAGCGCGTGTTCGATCCGGCCATGGTCTCAGGTCTCCAGTCCGACGAGCGAGCGCGAGAAGGCCCGGGCGTCGAAGGGTTGCAGGTCCTCGACGCCTTCACCGACGCCGATCAGTTTGATGGGGGAGTCCGAGGCCTGGGCCACCGGCACCAGCACCCCGCCGCGGGCGGTGCCGTCGAGCTTGGTCATCACGATGCCGGAAACGCCCACCTGGTTGCCGAAGATCTTCTCCTGGGCCAGGGCGTTGCGGCCCACGGTGGCGTCCAGCACCAGCAGGGTCTCGTGCGGGGCCTCCGGATCGACCTTCTTGATCACCCGGATGACCTTGAGGAGCTCGTTCATGAGGTCCTGTTTGTTCTGCAGCCGGCCGGCGGTGTCGATCAGCACCACGTCATAGCCCTCGGCCCGCGCCTTCTCGACGGCGTCGAAGGCCAGGCCGGCGGAGTCGGCGCCTGTCTCGCGCGACAGGAAGTCGGCCCCCGCCCGCTGCGCCCAGACCTGCAGCTGGCCCACGGCGGCGGCGCGGAAGGTGTCGCCGGCGGCGATCAGAACCCTGGCCCCGCGGCCGGTCAGGTCAGCGGCGATCTTGCCCAGGGTGGTGGTCTTGCCCGAGCCGTTCACCCCGACGAACAGAACGACGTAGGGCCTGGGTCCCGACAGCGGGTCGAACACGCCCTGACGCGGAACCAGCTCGGCGGCGACCGCCTCGGCCAGGGCTTCCTTGACCTCGTCCTCGGTCGAGGACCTGCCGAAGCGCGCCTCGCCGAAGGCCTTGGCGATCCGGGCGGCGGCGTGCGGGCCGAGGTCGGCCTCGATGAGCATCTCTTCCAGCTGGTCGAGCTGGTCCTGGTCGAGCGGCTTCTTCACCAGCACGCTGGTGACCTGCTCGGTCATCTCACGGGTCGTCCGCGACAGCCCGGAGGTCAGCCGCTTGAACCAGCCTTGTTTCTGTTCAGCCATGAGGGGCTTCTAGCGGGCGCGGGCGGCGGCGTCACGCGTCGAGGATCGGGGACAGTTTAAGGTGTCCCAAGGGACAGCTTAAACTGTCCCCTACGCTTCCGCCCTCGGCTACAACCCTCTCCATGACCGCGCTCGAGACCGCCTTCGCCGTGTTCGACTACGCCGCCGTCGCCGTGTTCGCGGCGACGGGCGCGCTGGCGGCGGCGCGGCAGAAGCACGACATCGTCACCTTCGGCTTCTTCGCGGCCATCACCGGCGTCGGCGGCGGCACGCTGCGCGACCTTCTGATCGACGCGCCGGTGTTCTGGATCTCCAGCCCGGGCTACCTGATCGCCTGCCTGGCGGCGGCCGTGACGGTCTGGCTGGTCGGCGAGCGGACCTGGCGGATGGGCGCCCTGCTGTGGCTCGACGCCATCGGCATGGCCGCCTACGCCGTGGTCGGGGCGGCCAAGGCGTTGAGCCTGGGCCTGGGTCCCGTCCCCGCGACGGTGATGGGGGTTCTGACCGCCTGTTTCGGCGGGGTGATCCGCGACGTGCTGGCCGGTGAGCCGTCGGTGCTGCTGCGGCGGGAGATCTACGTCTCCGCCTCCCTGCTGGCGGCGGCGGTGTTCGTCGGTCTGGCGAGCCTGGGCGTCGACCGGCTGGTCGCCGGAGGCGCGGGCTTCACCGCCGGCCTGGCCCTGCGCGGCGCCGCCCTGCGCTGGGGCTGGAGCCTGCCGGCGTTCGGGAAGGGGTCGTCACCTCCTTAGCTCCGTCATGGCCCGACTTGTTCGGGCCACCTATGCGTGGTGAGCAAGCAGGCCAGTCGCAGCCCGATACGCCTCGAACAGCTCGGTTCGGCCGTGTTCATGGGTGGCCCGAACAAGTCGGGCCATGACGGCTAGGGTTTGAGAGGCCACACCGCCTCTTTCGCCGCGAAGGCCAGCATTGTCAGCCAGCCGACCGTCAGACCCAGGGTCATCAGGCCCGCGCGGGTATCCGGATCAGTCGCCGCCGCGATCACGCCCGGCAGCGGCAGCACCATCGCCGCGGCGACAATCCAGCGCCGGGGCGCAACCCGGAAACAGACCGCCGCGACCAGCAGGCCGTGGACGCCGAGCGCGAAGAACTTGATCCAGGCCGCCGTCGAAGCGCGCACGGTCATGGCGTCGGTGGCGGCGGCGAAGTCGGCGGTGATCTTCAGCAGCGTCGAGGTCTCGACATAGTCGGCGACCAGGGCGGTGATCGCCGCAAGGATGGCCAGCAGCGCCAGTCGAGGCCTGGCCCCCCGGGCCGCGAAGATCGCTCCCACCACCGCGAACAGCGTGTAGGCCGGGATGTAGGCGGCCATGTCGAGCCGGTTGATGGCGTCCATGGCGGTTAGGGTCATGGCCCGGCAGTCGCCCGTCCCGAACAGCGCCGAAGCCTGCTGGGCGGTACGGGCGAACTCGAAGGCGATCACCGGCGGCGCGGCATAGCAGCCGGCGGCGCGCCCGGCGGCGACCTCCGGCAGGACCTGGAACAGGACGGTGACGGCCAGGGTGGCGAGGCCGGCCGCCGTGGTGAGGATCGCCCAGATCCGTGTGGTGTTGCTCATGACCCTCGCCCCGCCCGGGTGGCTGGGTTCAGCCTAGCTTGGACGGGCCCGCGGCGGAAAGGCATTGCGTGGTTCGCGACGCGGCTGCGCCGCTCCTCACCATGACGAGCTTTGCTGGAGCCAATCAGCCTTCGTCATCCTGAGGAGCGATCTCTTGAGGATCGCGTCGCGAAGGACGCACGGCCAATCCCTTTCAGGTCTCGAAATCCGGATGCTGGTTCGACACGATCGAGGCGTAGTGCTCGGCCCCCGCCTGGCCTTCACTCAGGTCACGGACGGGGATGTCGACGACATGGTCGATCCAGCCCTGCCGGCCCTCCGGCGACAGCTGGACGGTCGGAGGCGCGACCGACGGGTCGTAGAGGGTGAAGATGGCGATATCGATCCAGTCGCCGGCGTACTCGAACGTCAGCGGCGTGCCGCAGGCCGCGCAGAAGCCGCGCTCGACCTTGTTGGAGCTGGCGAAGGTGGCCCGCGCGCCGCGCGTCCAGGCGAGCTCAGCCCGCCGCGCCGAGACCAGCGCCCCGAACGGTCCGCCGAAGGCCTTCTGGCACATGCGGCAATGGCAGATGGAGGCCCGGCCGAGCCTGCCTTCGATCCGGTACCGCACCGCGCCGCACTGGCAGCCGCCGGTGAGGGTCACGCGGCAAGCTCCGCGACCACGCGCGCGCCCTCGACACCGGTGATCCGCATTCGGACAATCTCCCCGACGGGCGCCGCGCCGCTGAAGGCGATCTCGGTGAAGTCGTCCGCCCGGGCGAAGCCGTCGCGTTCGACCAGCCCGTTCAGGACCCGCCCGACCTGCCGCTCAAGATGCCGCTGCAGGGCGGCGTCGCCGGCCTCGCGCAGGCGGCGGGCGCGGTCCTTGATCACCGGGCCCTTCACCGGCGGCATCTTAGCGGCCGGGGTGCCCGGACGGGCGCTGTAGGGGAAGACGTGCAGGAACGACAGGCCCGCCTCCTCGACCAGCTTCAGCGTGTTCTCGAACGCCGCCTCGCTCTCGGTCGGGAAGCCGGCGATCAGGTCGGCGCCGAAGGCGGTGTCGGGCCGCACGGCGCGGACGTCGGCGATCAGCTTCAGCGCGTCGGCGCGCAGGTGGCGGCGCTTCATCCGCTTGAGGATCAGGTCATCGCCGGCCTGCAGCGACAGATGCAGGTAGGGCATCAACCGGGGCTCTTCGGCCAGGCAGCGCATCAGGTCCGGGTCGATCTCGGCCGCGTCGATGGACGACAGGCGCAGGCGCGGCAGGTCGGGCGCGAGCTTGAGAATGCGCGCCACTAGCTGACCCAGCGTCGGCTGGCCCGGCAGGTCGGCGCCCCAGCTGGTGATGTCGACGCCGGTCAGCACCACCTCGCGATAGCCCTCGGCCGTCAGCCTGCGGACCTGTTCGACCACCTCGCCGGCCGCCGCCGACCGCGAGTTCCCGCGGCCGTAGGGGATGATGCAGAAGGTGCAGCGGTGGTCGCAGCCGTTCTGGACCTCGACATAGGCCCGCGCCCGATCCTTCAGCCCGTCGACCAGATGCCCGGCGGTCTCGCGCACCGACATGATGTCGTTGACCCGCATCCGGGCCGACGCATCGCCCAGCGCGCCGGGGGCGGCCTTCTCGGCGTTGCCGAGTACGAGGTCGACCTCGGGCATGGCGGCGAAGGCGGCGGGGTCGATCTGGGCCGCGCAGCCGGTGACGATCAGCCGGGCCCCCGGCCGCTCGCGCCGCGCCTTGCGGATCGCCTGCCGCGCCTGCCGCACGGCCTCGTTGGTGACGGCGCAGGTGTTGAACACCACCGCGTCCTGCAATCCGTCCGCCGTCGCCCGCGCCCGGATGGCCTCGCTCTCATAGGCGTTCAGCCGGCACCCGAAGGTGACGACCTGCACGTCCTCAAGCTCGGCGGGGATGGGGACGGTGGCGGACATCAGCTCAGAACGAAGACGGGCGGCCGATGGGGCCGCCCTTTAGGTGGGTGGTATAGCATGGCAGCTGAACGCCCCCAATCCCGTCTCCCCGGCCCGGCGACCAGCACCGACATGCCGACGTCGGACCCCCAGCCCTGGATCGTCAACGCCGGCAAGTCCGTGCGCTCCCGTGCCGGGCTAGAACCGGGCCCGGACGCCGACGAAGGCGCCCCGTCCCGGCGTTCCATACCCCCGCGCGGTCTCATAGTCCTCGTCCAGCAGGTTCTCGACCCGGCCGTAGAGTTCGATGGTCTCGCTGACCTGCCAGGACGCCCGCAGGTCGACCAGGCTGTAGGCGTCCATGGCCACGGTGTTGGCGTCGTTATTGAACGCCTCGCCGACGTAGCGGACGGCCGCCGTGGTGGTGACCGCGTCCGACCAGCGCCAGCTGGCCTGGGCGTTGACCATGTGCTCGGGCCGCCGCGGCAGCTGGTTGCCATCGTTGGGGCCGGAGGCGTTCTGCGCCTCCGTCCAGGTGTAGTTGCCGCTCAGGGTCAGCGGCCCGGCCTCGGCGCGGCCCGACAGCTCCAGGCCCTGGGCCTGGGTCTTCTGGATGTTGTCGTAGTAGCCGAAGCGGAAGACGCCGTTCGGGTTGCACAGCGGCTCGGGCGAGCCGAAGGCGCAGCTGTAGAAGCGGATTTCGTTGTCCGCCTCGCGCCGGAAGTACGTCGCCGAGACGACCGCATCCGCGCCCAGCCGCTGCTCGACGCCGAGGTCCCAGCTGTTGAACTCTTCCGGGCTGAGGGCTGTGTTGCCGTACTCGCTGTAGAGCTCATAGAGGCCCGGCGCGCGGAAGCCCTGGCCGAAGCTGGCCCGCAGCACCGTAGCGCCATCGTTCAGGCTCCAGGCCCCGGCCAGCGACCCCAGGGTGTGGCCGCCGTATTCGTCATGCTCGTCGCGGCGCAGGCCGGCGGTGATCGTCAGTCCGGGAACGATCACGCCCTGGACCTGGCCGTAGACGCTGTCGACCCCGACCTTGCCGCTGGTGAAGGGCGGATCGGGATCGAAGGTCCAGGGCGCGCGCTGGCGCATCTCGGCCTGTTCGCTCTCCAGGCCGAAGGTGGCGGTCCAGTCGTCCGCCACGGCCAGCACGCCCTGGTATTCCCAGCGCCGGATCTCGCCGACGCCCTCGAAGGTGATCGGCGCGACCGGGTCGGCGGGCTGGTGAGCCTCGCGGTCGGTCTCGGTGTAGCCGAACGCCAGCCGGTTCTTCAGCCGGCCGTCCAGCAAGCCGACGTTGAGGCCGGCGTAGACGACCAGTTCCCCGGTGGTTCCGTAGCTGTCGTCGTCGCCGCCGAAGCCGTCGGTGTCGGCCTCGCCGTCCGACCAGACCGCGCGCACCTCGGCCGAGACGTCCTCGGTCAGGGTCAGCCGCAGGCGACCGGACAGGCCGCTGTTCTCGTAGCCGTCGGCCTCGGGGCCCGCCGCGAAGGCGCTGACGCCGTCCGTGGTGTAGCGGCTTGCGGCGACCCGCCAGCTGAGCCGCTCTGTCGCGCCGCCGAGGCCCGCGCGCAGGTAGCCCGTGCCGCGCGAGCCGCCTTCGGCGTCGACCGTGGCCTGGAAGCCCTGCGCCGGCTCGCGGGTGACGATGTTGACCACCCCGCCGATGGCCTGGCTGCCCCACAGCGTCGACTGTGCGCCGCGCAGGACCTCGATGCGGGCGACGTCGCCGACCAGCAGGTTGCCGAAGTTGGCCGCGCCCTGCGGGGCGGTGGGGTCGTTCATCTTCACCCCGTCGATCAGCAGCACGGTGTGGCTGCTTTCGGCGCCGCGGATGTTGACGCCCGACACGGCGCCGACGCCGCCGTTGCGGGTGTAGCTGACGCCCGGGACGTCGTTGAGCAGTTCGATCACGTCGGGCGACTGGGCCGCCTCGATGTCGGCCGCCGACAGCACCGTCACCGAGGCGCCGATGCGGTCGGCGGCCTGGGGCGAGCGGGTGGCGGTGACGATCAGCTCGGCGAGCGCTGTGGCGCCTTCCAGACCGGCGACATCGGGCGTCGGGGCGGTGGGGGCCTCCGCCGCGAACGCCGGGGCGCCGGCGAGCAGGGTGGTGATGGAAACAGAGCACAGGAGTGCTCGGGGGATGGATCGGGTCATGGGTCTTCCTCATCATTGACGACCCGCGCCACGACCCGATCCGGGCGCGATGACGCCCGGGCCCGGCCGCGGACGCGGCTTGGCTACAGCTGTCGTCTCTCGGGAAAACCCGTCCGTTCGGCGCACCCCGGCCGTACGAAGAACGACGGCGCCGGGCAGGTCTCCTGGCTCACGGGTCATAACCTTGGCGCGTCGCCTTCCCAGACCGGCGGACCGGTCCAGTGGCATGTGACGCGCGGGCTCGCCGCTTACAGTTGCGGGGGCAGCCGGGGTTTTGAACCCCGTTCCCTTTTCACCTTCTCTCGCGAGAAGGAACCTGACGCTGGGTTCTGGGTATCGGCTGCGACCCGGCAGGTCAAATCAGGGCGCGAGGCGGCGCCTCAGCGCGCGGCCCTCCGGGCCATCCAGTCCTCGCGGGACTGGCCCCAGATGTCGATGGGAAGGTGCTGGAACGGCGCCGGCATCTGGCCGGGTCCCCGGTTGCGCGAGCCCAGCCGTTCGGCCACCCGCTGCGAAGGGGTGTTGTCCGGGTCGATACAGTGGATGACCTCGCTCCAGCCCAGCACGTCGAAGGCCCAGTCGATGGCCGCCGTCGCCCCCTCGACCGCATAGCCCTTGCCCATGGCCGACGGATGCAGGCCCCAGCCGACCTCCGTGCCGGGCCAGCCTTCCGGCTGCCACGGCCCCAGCCGCCCGACCCACTGGCCGCTCGACTTCTCGATCAGGGAGAACATGCCGAAGCCCTTGATCGCCCAGCTGCCGGCCATCGAGGCCATGCCCCGCCAGGCGGTCGGGCGCTCCTGCACCCCGCCGATGAACCGGCTGGCCTCGGGATCGGCCATCATCCCGGCCCAGCCGTCGAGGTCCTCCTCGGCTGTGGGGCGCAGGATCAGGCGGGCGGTTTCAAGGGTCGGGCCGGGGGCGATCATGGAGCGCGACGGTACCTGAGGCGGCGAGGGCGTCCAGCAGCTTCGCCCCGGGGGCGGCCTAACTGTCGTTTCCAAGAAGGTTGTTCACACGCTGCCATGGTGTGAGGCCGTTGATGCCGGAGTGAGGTCGGGCGGTGTTGTAGCGGTGGGTCCATGGGCGGATGGCGGCGGTTCGCTGGTCCGATGAGGCATAGGGCCTGGCG
>JBEIDC010000112.1:0-9428 GCA_040383665.1 Caulobacter sp. | reverse complement strand
CGGCGGCGTGTCCCTCGCCACCGCCCTCCGGGCGGTCCCCCTCTCCCAAGAGGGAGAGGTTAGAGGACGATTACCCGCGCATCCGGCCTTTCCGCGAACAACCGCGCCACCTCGACCGGACGCCGATCCCGCGCCATGGCCTGATTGATATAGCCCTTGTCGTTCAGCTCGCCGCTGGCCGCATCGGGCGCGCCGTCGAGGATCAGGGCGCGGGCCACACGCCCGCCGCCGCCCTTGGCCGCCGCGTTCAGGCGCTCCAGCCCCGCCCGCACCGCCTCGCGCACCGCCTCCGCCGAGCCCAGCTTGGCCGCGCCGGCCGGGTCGAGGAACAGCATCAGGCCGACGCCCTCCTGACCCTCGCCACAGACCACCGCGTCGCTGACCGCGCCGCCGATGGCCGAGACGGCCGCCACGCGCAGGGCGCCGGCCGCCACGAACGTCCCCGACGCCAGTTTGAAGTTCTCGACCAGCCGGCCGTCGAACATCAGGCCCGCTTCCGGGTCGGCCGGATCGATGGCGCGGGCCGCGTCGCCGAGGCGGTAGAAGCCCTCCTCGTCGAAGGCCGCCGCCGACAGCTCCGGCTCGCCCAGGTAGCCGGGCGAGACCTGCGGGCCCTTGACCCGGATCTCGAACTTTTCGCCGGCCGGGACCAGCTTCACCGCAGTGCCCGGCACCGGCAGGCCGATCATGCCGCCGCGGCCGTTCAGCCAGTGGATGTTGCAGGCCGTAGGTCCGGTCTCCGTCGAGCCATAGCCGGTGGCGAAGGTGATGCGCTCGCCGGTCAGGCGGATCGCCACGGCCTGCACCCGGTCGATGATGCTCTGGGCGATCGAGGCGCCGCCGTACTGCAGCACCCGCACCCGCGAGAAGAAGGTGCGGGCCAGGTCGTCGTCCTTCTCCAGCTCGGAGACGAACAGGCCCCAGCCGGCCGGGACCATGTTGTGATAGGTCGGCGCCACCTCGCGCAGGTTGCGGACCGTCTCGGCCATCTTCGCGGGCGTCGGCTGGCCGGCGTCGATGTAGAGGGTCCCGCCGCGCTGGAGCACCATGTGCAGGATGGCGTTGGCGCCCAGGCTGTGGCTCCAGGGCGCGGCGTTGACCACGACGGGCGGGTCGGGATCGTCGAAACAGGCGGCGATCTGGGCGGCGTTGATGGCAATGTTGCGATGCAGGCCGATCACAGCCTTGGGCCGCCCCGTCGAGCCGGAGGTCAGCAGAAGCTTGGCGATATCGTCGGTCTGCGACACCGAGGGCGTCGGGGCTGAGCTCAGCAGGTCGGCGAAGACCACGTCGCCCGGCCGGGCGTTGGCGCTGGCCACGACGGGCAGGCCCTTGAGAAACTCCGCCTCCAGCGCCCCGGCGAAGGCCGTGGCGTCATCAGTATAGACCGCGTCGGGCTTGAGCACCCCGCAGGCGTAGGCCAGCCGCGAGAGGTCCGCGCCGGCCAGGCCGTACTGCGGCGAGACCGGCGCCACGGCGGCGCCAAGGCTCATGGTGGCGTAGGAGATCAGCGCATGATCGACGCCGTTTCGCGCCAGGATCAGCAGGCAGTCGCCGCGCTTCAGCCCGAGACCTTGCAGGCCGCCGGCCAGCGCCGACACCTGCCTGGCCGCCTGGGCGTAGGTGACCGTACGCCAGCCCTCGCCGTCCCGCTCGGCCAGCCAGACGCGGTCCGGCGCCTCGACGCTCCAGCGGTCCAGCGCGTCCAGCGTTGTCAGGTAGGTCGTCGCGAACGGCGTCGGATTGGCCAGCACCAGCGATCCGTCGTCGCGGCGCTCGATGTCCAGCCGGCGCGGCGCGTAGCGTGCGTCGCGAAAGGGGGCGGTGGCGAGGTCTGGGGATCCGTCCATTGCGCGGTTATCGGGCGCCGCCGCGCCGGGCGCCAAGGGGAAAGGCTGACGCGCCTCGCGAGTCGGGTCACTGTTCGCTGGGAAAAGGGAGATCCGCCATGCCGAAAACAAAGCTCTTCGGACGCCTTATCGCCGGTCTGGCGGTGCTGGGCCTGCTGCTGTTCGGCGTCGTCAGCTGCGGTACGACCGTCGAGCCGGGCAATGTCGGGGTGAAGATCCGCACGCTCGGCGGTTCCGCCGGCGTCGACCACCAGCCGCTGTCCTCGGGTTGGCACTTCAAGGGCATCGGCGAGCGGATCGTCGAGTATCCGGTCATCCAGCGCACCTACAGCTACACACGCGAGCCGGACGAGCGGGGCCCCGAGAACGAGGAGATCGCCTTCGCCGACAACACCGGCCTGCCGATGACCGCCGACGTCGCCATCACCCTGCAGGTCAATCCGGCTTCGGCGCCCAAGCTGTATGAGACCTACCGCCTGACCTTCGACCAGCTGCTGGACGGTCCGATCCGCAACGATGTGCGCTCGGCGGTGGCGGCGGAGGCGGAGCGGGTCAATGTCGACGCCCTCTATTCCGGCGGTCGCCAGCTGGTCATCCAGCGCGCGCTGGCGCGGGTTTCGACCAAGTGGGCAAGGCACGGTGTGACGGTGACCCAGCTCGACTGGATCGGCACCATCCGCTACCCGGACGTGATCCTGCAGGCCATCCAGGCCAAGACCCGCACTGATCAGGAGACCCTGACCGCGCGGGCCCAGGTGGCCAAGGCCCAGGCCCAGGCCGAGGCCCAGATCGCCGCCGCCCGCGGTCAGGCAGAGTCGATCCGCATCATCAACGAGGCCCTGGCGGCCAACCCCCGCTACGTCGAACTCAAGGCCGTGGAGAAGTGGGACGGCAAGCTGCCCCAGGTCACCGGGGCCGGCGGCGCGCCGTTCATCAACCTGCGCGAACCGCCGCGCTGACGGCGTCGCGGCGCCGGGCGAGGTAGAGCCGCTCGGCCGGCGCCGGACCCAGCGACAGCGCCGCGTCCCAGGCCGCCAGCGCCTGCGCGGCCTGTCCGGCCATCGCGCAGAGTCCGACCCGCGCCGCCTGCCAGGGTAGCCAGCCCTCCAGATCACGCTCGGAGCGGATGTCGGCCAGGGCGGCGAGCCCTGCTTCCGGCCCCTTCGCCATCCCGACGGCGACGGCGCGGTTGACGGCCGTCACCGGTCCGGGCCGGAGCAGGACGAGCGCGTCATAGAGCGCCGCGATGGACGCCCAGGGCGTGGCCCCGCTCTCCCGTCGCGAGAGATGGGCGCCGTGGATGGCCGCCATGATCCGATACGGACCCGTACTTTTTTCGCCTGCCGCGCGATCCAGCAGCCGGGCGCCCTCCGCGATCAGGCGGGCGTTCCACTGCGTGACGTCCTGCTCGTCCAGCGGGACCATGGCCCCGCCGTCGTCCAGCCGCGCCGGCCGCCGCGCCTCGGCGAAGCGGACCAGGGCGGCCAGGGCGAGCACCTCGGGATCATCGGGCAGCAGCTCCGCGAGCAGGCCCGACAGACGCAGCACCTCGAGCCCGAACCCGGCGGCCTCTCCCGCCAGGGCGGCGTCCTCGTAGGCCTGGGCGTAGGCGATCTCCAGCGTCGCCAGCACCGCGCCCAGCCGCTCGGGCCAGGCGGCCCGGGTCGGGACCTCGAACGGCACGCCGGCGGCGGCGATCTTGGCCTTGGCCCGGGTGATCCGTTGCAGCATGGCCGGCTCACCGACCAGAAAGGCGCGGGCCAGCCGCGCCGTCGACAGGCCGCAGACGACCTTCAAGGTCAGGGCCGCGCGCGCCTCGGGCGCCAGCGCCGGGTGGCAGCAGACGAAGATCAGCCGTAGCCGCTCGTCGGGAATCGGGGCGTCGGCCTGCATGGCCAGTTCCTCTGGCGTCGGTTCCGGCGGCGGAGGATCATGCAGCGCCGCCGCGCGGGTGCGGGCCCGCCGGGTGGCGTCCAGCCCCCGCCGCAGCGCCGCCCGCCAAAGCCAGGCGGCCGGATCGCGCGGCGGATCGGCCGGCCAGACGGCCAGCGCCGTCATCGCCGCGTCCGAGAAGGCCTCCTCGGCCAGGTCCAGGTCGCGGAACCGCGCCGCCAGGGCCGCGACGACCCGGCTGCGCGCGTTGGCAATGGCCCGGCCGAGGTCCAAGGTCAGTAGATCATCACCGGCCGCACCTCGACCTTGCCGCCCGGCACGACAGGAATCCGCCGCGCCCAGGCCAGCGCCGCATCGAGGTCGGGCACGTCGACGAGGTAGTAGCCGCCGAGCTGTTCGCGGGTCTCGGCGAACGGGCCGTCGTGAAGGCTTTGTCCGCCGCCGGCGTCGGTCACAACGGTGGTGGCCGTCTCCACGCCCTGCAGCCCGTCGCCGGCGACGAGCTGACCAGCCTCGCGCAGCTCGGCCGACAGCGCCATGTGCTTGCCGACGATCTCGGACAGGAACGCCTCGCTGGCGTTGGCGTAGGTTTCTTCAGGCTCATAGATCAGAAGCATGTACTGCATGGCGGTCTCCCGGCTCTTGGCGGCGCCCTTCGCGCCGTCCTGGGGAAGAGACGCGCGAGCCCGGCGGGATTCGACAGGCTCGGCGCAAAAAAGTCGAGACACCCGGCGATGTCAAAAACTGCGCGGTTTGTGTTATCCTGAGGCCGAAGGAGCCCGCCATGAACGTTTCTCTGACCGCCGAACTCGAAGCCTTCGTCGAAGGCGCGGTGAAGTCCGGTCGCTACGGCTCCGCCTCCGAAGCCGTCCGCGAGGGCCTGCGGTTGCTTCAGGAGCGCGAGGCGAAGTTCCTGCGGTTGAAGCAGGACATCCAGGATGGCGTCGACAGCGGAGATGCCGGCGAATTCGATGACGCCATGGTCGAACGCATCAAGGCAAGGGGACGCGCCCGGCTGGCTGCGCGCCAGGCCGCGGAATGACGTCGGTCCGGATTTCGCGGCTGGCCGAGGCCGACCTCGACGAAATCTGGACCTACCTTTCGACGGTGAGCACCGAGGCCGCCGACGAACTCATCCTGCGCATCTATCAACAGGCCCGGCTGATCGCCACGCAGCCGCGAATGGGGCGCGAGAAGTTCAATCTGTACCCTGAACTCCGCTCGTTCCCCGTCGCCCCCTACATGCTGTTCTATCGACCAAGAGACGGTGGCGGCATCGAGGTGGTTCGCATCATCCACGGTCGTCGCGACATCACGCCGGCCTTGTTCTAACCCGCCAGCGTCCCGGCGAACCGCATCGGCTCGCTGGCCCCCTGCAGGACGATCCCGTCATCGCGCATGACGACGTCGGTGAAGCCCCGCCCCGCATGGTTCACAACCTCGCCGACACGAATGATCAAGCCAAAGGTCTGGATCATGGGACAGCTCCGACGAGATCGAGCCGTTCCAGGGACGCAAGCGAAAAGCCGCCCCCTCAATAATCATCGTGAGCAGCGCTGAAGGCGCCTGTCGAACCACGCACAGCCTCACTGCGTCCCCCCGGAACCGGCCGCTGCCGGCCCGAGGGCAGGCTCCGACACGCCCGCTGCGCGGGCTGCTCAGGATGACCGGGCTTGTTGGTCCTCGGGATCGTCAGGGTGAGATTCGTCCGCCACCGTCTCCGACCCCTCCTCTATCGAGGACAGGGAGCCCGTCTCCGAAAGCAGCACCGTCGCCGCCGCCACCACGGTATCGATGGGCAGGTCCATCATGTGGCCGATGGTCTGGTTGAGCCCGGGGTCAACGTCCTTGAACTGTTCGAAACTGCGCGGGCCCCGGACGGCGCGGCAATTCGGCCCCCAGGGGGCGTAAAGGCGGTCGTCGGACGGGCCAAACAGGCCCAGCGTCGGCGTTCCGGCGGCGGCGGCCAGATGCATCAGGCCGGAGTCGTTGCCGATGAACAGCCGGGCGTGCTTAAGGCAGGCGTGGGCGGTCAGCAGATCGACCTGGCCGGTCAGGTCGATGATCCGGTCACGCGGCAACGACCGGGCCAGCGGCTCGACATAGCGGATGTCATCGGGGCCGCCGAGGATCATCAGACGCCCCCCGGCCATCGGACCGTCCGGCGACAGCAGTTCGTGGGCCACCCGGGCGAATCGCTCGATCGGCCAGGTCTTGCCCAGCCAGTTGGCGGCCGGGCCCATGGCCAGGATCGGGCCGCCGTCGCCGACCAGCTCGGCGGCGCGGGCCTCGATCTCGTCCGAGGTATAGAGGAAAGGGGCCGGCGCCTCGTCCTCGGGCAGCGTGAGCAGGCGGGCCGCCTCGATCACCTTGTGGACCGGCTCACCCTGGCTCTTCCTGCGCACCGCCTGACGATCGCGGCGCAGGAAGCCCGACAGGCCCGAACCACGCATGTCGACAACAAGGCTCCACCGGGTGTGTCGCACCTGGTTCCACAGGCGGAACCAGTGGCCCGAGCCCTTCTGCTTCTGCATCACGATAAGGGCGTCGAGGCCCGGGACCTCTGCGAACAGGGGCGCGGCCGCCGGACCCACGGCGATGGTGAACCGGGCGCCGGGCGCCTCATCGGCGAGCTTCTTCACCAGACCGGACGCCAGCACGGCGTCGCCGATGCGGGTGGGGCCGACAAAGAGAATCGGGAACGGGCGGCTCGTCATCCCCAGGACTATAGCTCGCGCCGCACGATCCGGCTCCCTCCGTGCGCAGAGGTCGCAGCCGCCCATGGCCGCAGCCTTCGCGGCCCCCTATATCGGGAGCGTGACCGAGCCCCTCGCCTACGCCCGCCTCGCCAGCCGCGCCCTGATCCGGGTGACCGGACCAGACTGGCGCGCCTTCCTGCAAGGCCTGCTGACCCAGGACGTGGAGACGTTGGCGGAGGGCGAACTGCGGTTCGCGGCGCTGCTGACGCCGCAGGGCCGGCTGATGTTCGACCTGTTCGTGCTGGGCGAGGCCGAGGGCGCGCTGCTCGACGTCGCCGCCGACCGGCGCGAGGCCATCATCCTGCGCCTTTCGATGTACCGGCTGCGGGCCAAGGTGGAGATCGCGGCGGATGATCGGACGGTGTCCGCCCTCTGGAACGGGACGGGCCAGGGCTTTGTCGTCGACCCACGCCTCCCGGCCCTGGGCGGACGGGGCTGCGGCGCGGCGCTTCCCGCCGACGCCACTGAAGCCGATGAAGCCGCTTACGACGCCCACCGTCTCTCCCTCGGCGTCCCGGGCCCGGCCGACTGGGGGGAGGAGAAGACCTATCCGATCGAGGCCAATTTCGACCTGCTGAACGGCATCGACTTCAAGAAGGGCTGTTTCGTCGGCCAAGAAACCACCAGTCGCATGAAGCGACGCGGCCAGATCAAGACCCGCATGTTGCCGATCACCTTTGACGCCCCCCCGCCCGCGCCCGGCGCCGAGGTGCTGGCCGGCGAACTGCGCGCGGGAGAAGTTCTGTGGGGCGTCGGCGGCCGGGCCATGGCCGCCCTGCGGCTGGATCGAATCGACGGCGCCGCGCTGACGGTGGACGGGCGGCCTGTGACGGTCGAGCGGCCTGGGTGGCTCGAAGCCGCCTAGGGCCTTGTCGTGGCCTGAGTGGCCTCGCCTGTCCTCAATCCCAGCGTCGCGGCGACGTAGTCCCAGAGCGCGGCGATTTCCCGGGCGGCGTGGCGGTCCGAGCTCTCCTCGGCCGAACGCCCCCGCTCGAGGGCGACCTGGTAGATGGCCCGCGAACGCAGGATGACCGGGGCGACGTCCGCCTTCATGTAGTCCAGTCCCTTCATGGCGCGCTTGACCAGCGGCGCCTCGACGTTCTCACGCGCCACCGGCGCCTGGTTGACGACCACCGCCGAGGGCTTGCCCAGCCGCCGCACCAGCACCAGCGAGCGAGCCAGACCCGACAGGTCGATCAGCGTCGGCCGCGCGACCAGAAGGACGAAGTCGGCGATCACGATCGCCTCGCTGACCGCCTCGACCGCCCCGGCGGCCGTATCGATGATCAGCAGATCCCGGCGCCCGGCCTGGGCCGCGAACTGGGCGGCGAGCAGATTGCGTCCCGAGGATTCCGCATAGGCCGGCCCGGGCGTCTCCCGCGCCGCCAGGATGTCGCGCGCCGAGACCTGGGGGTCGGTGTCGACCAGCAGCGTATCGAGCCCGCGCAGATGCGCGGCCAGCGCCAGATGGGTCGCCACCGTCGTCTTGCCCGAGCCCCCCTTGAGGGCGATCACCGCCAACGTCTTCAAGTTTGATCCGTCCATGTCCGCGTCGGGCGGAGATTCCGCCCCCCGATCCCGGCGCGTTCAGGGCAGGGACCGGTCGGGCGGAGCCGCGCCCTTACCGTACCGGTTGGCCGCGCTCCAGCGCCTGCAGCCGGCCGCGCAGCTTTTCGAGATACTCGCGCTCCTCGCCATCCGACAGTTCCAGCCGTTCGCCGACGTCGGCCAGGGCGGCCTGGACGCTGCCGGCCAGCCGAACGGTCTGCGACGCGTCGCGGAACTCCAGGGCCGGGCAGGCGCCGCCGAACCGCCACCAGCGCGCCTCGCCGGTCTCGCCGGTCAGCACACATCGCCGGTCCGGCGCGAGACTCAGCCAGATGATCGCCCGGAAGTCGTCCAGCGCCGTACCGGCGAAGTCGGAATGGCCGAGAAGCCCCTCGCTGGCGTCGGTCGTGTCGACGGTCTGCAGACCGGGCCGGACGACGATCGGACTGGCGTCCCCGATTCGCTGCATCGCGTTTATCGCCTGCGACAGCATCAGCGCCTTGTCGCGCGCCGAGGCGTAGAGGGTGAACCGATCACCCAGCCGGTTGATCGACGGCCAGAGGTCGTCGAACTCCCGCACCCCGACGTCGGCGGCGGCGAAGACGATCTCGTCGAACATCGGCGGACGCTGCAGGCCGGGCTCATCCAGCAGCTTGAGCGCCGCCATCAGCGGCCGGTTGCCCATCGAGTGGGCGACCAGGTGGATTCGCGTCGCGCCGGTGGTCTGGACGACATCGCGCAGGAAGGCGGCCAGGGCGGACGCCTCGCCCGGGCTTTCCGCCTCGCGCGCGTCCGACCAGTAGGACAACACACCCCCGGCAGAGGGCCACGACCACATGATCGGCGCGCCGTCCAGGCGAAGGTCCGCGGCCAGCTGCGCGGTGCGCAGGGACCCGCCCTCGAAGGTGGTGTTGAAGCCGTGGATGAAGACGAAGACCTCCTTGCGTTCGGAGCCGGCGACGCGCGCCGCCACCGCGCCGAGGAAGGTCTGGCGGTCCCTGACCGGCGTCACCTCGGTGAGGATGAAGTGCTTGTCCGGGTCGGGGCGGAACTCCAGCGTCCAGATCGACGGCGTCGGCAGTTCGCCGATCTCCCGGTCGCGCGGCACCGACACCGTGGCCGTGCCATACTCCAGCGTACCGCGCTTGCCGCCGTAGAAGTTCACCGCACCGGTCTTCCCGGTTCGCTTGCGGCTGGTGGCGTAGAAGATCTCGACCAGGTCGAACTTCGGCTCCTCCGCTTCCACCACTGGCGGCGGTTCGGCGGTGACTGGCTGCTCGCCCCCCTCCGGAGCACCGGCGCCAGGCTCCAGGTCGCCGGGATCCTGCACCGCCGGCGGTGGCGGCGGCGGTGGCGGCGGTGGCGGTGGCGGCGGTGG
>JBEIDC010000111.1:0-9435 GCA_040383665.1 Caulobacter sp. | reverse complement strand
GGCAAAGCCTGCCCCCAAACCGACACCCGGGCCAGCCGGGGCGCTCCGCATCACCTCCCCAACTCGCCCCTTCCCGGCAGAGATCGCGAACCCGTGTCCGGCGTGTCGCGACAAGGAGACGCCATGACCAGACCCCGACTCAGCCGCGCCGAACGCCAACGTCTCGCCCGGCTGCGGCGCGCGGAGGCCGAAGAGCGCCAGATGGTGATGATCGAGCGGGATCTCGCCACCATCGAAACGCTGACCAGGACGGCCCTCCTGACGCAGATCGCCTACAACAAGGGCAGGATCCCGAAGGCGCGCTGCGAGGCGATCGTCGCCCGGCTGAACCGCGAACTGGACGCCATGCGCGACGCCCGGGCACAGGCTGTCCTGCCGGACCGCTAGACTGATTGGGGTTTGCGACGCGCTCGGCGGGCCTCACCCTGACGAGCCCTTCAGGACCGCCCACCAACCTTCGTCATCCTGAGGAGCGCGAAGCGCGCCGCGAAGGACGCAAAGCTTCCCGGTCTGCTACGGCGCGGCCTTATCCGCCCCCGGCCATGAAGTCGTAGACGTCGGCCGGGCCGGTCACCGCGATGCTGATGCGGTCGTCGTTGATCTGGATCTCGCCGCGCGCCACCGGGTGGTTGTTGGCCAGGATCCAGACCTCGTCGTTGACCTTGGCGTCGAGCGGAATCACCGCGCCCCGGCCCATGCGCAGAAGCTGCTGCATCGGCAGGGTCGAGCGGCCCAGAAGCACCGCGATATCGACATTGACGGCTTTGACCTGACTCACGAAAACGCAGCCCCTCTCGCGCAACTCGCGCCGACAGGTCACATTGCGGCCAGCATGCTTGATCAGCCGTTAAGTCCCGACGTTCCGGCCGCGCTATTCGGTCGCGCCGACGGTGTCGCCGCCGGCTGGGCGGTCTCGACCACGCCCGTCCCGTATCCGGAGGCGGTGGCGGCCATGGAAGCGCGCGCCGCCGCCATCGCTGACGGGACGGCGGGCGAGCTGGTCTGGCTGCTGGAGCATCCGCCGCTCTACACCGCCGGCGTGTCGGCCAGGGCCGCCGACCTGCTGCAGCCGGACCGGTTTCCGGTGTTCGAAAGCGGCCGGGGCGGGCAGTACACCTACCACGGGCCCGGCCAGCGGGTGGCCTATGTGATGCTGGATCTGATGCGGCGGGGCCGGGACGTGCGGGCCTTCGTCGGCGCGCTGGAGGCCTGGGTGATCGACGCCCTGGCCGCCTTCAACGTCGAGGGCGAGCTGCGCCAGGGCCGCGTCGGGGTCTGGGTCGAGCGCAAGGGCCCGGGCTGGGCGCGCGAGGACAAGATCGCCGCCATCGGGGTGAAACTGCGCCGCTGGGTCAGCTTCCACGGAATCAGCCTGAACGTGGAGCCGGACCTGACCCACTTCGACGGCATCGTGCCCTGCGGCCAGACGGCGCACGGCGTCACCAGCCTGGTCGACCTTGGCCTGCCGGTCACCCTTGACGAGGCGGACGCGGCGTTGAAGGCGTCGTTCACGCGGGTGTTCGGGCCGGTGGCGGACGATGCGGCGCCTTCGGGGACAGGTTAAGGTGTCCCAAGGGACATCTTAACCTGTCCCCCAACACCGGCTGAAGCTGTCCCCGGGCGATCAGCCCTGGCCGCAGGCCTTCCAGGCGCGGAAGTCGGCGCGCTCGGTCGAGCGGCGCAGGTGCGAGGCGCCGAAGACGAAGCCGGTGTTGGGCTCGGTCGGGGCTTCCATGATCCAGATTTCGCCAGAGGCCTTGGTCCAGACGAATTCCATGTCGCGGGCGTCGGCGCTGGTGCGGACCAGGCCGCAGACGTCGCCGGACGGGCTGAGCCGCATCTTGCGGACGCGCAGGTTCTTGGCGCTGCGGGCCACGTCCTTCAGGGCCGCGACGGCCGGATCGGTGTCGGCGGCGGCCGGTTCGGCGGCCAGGGCCGGGCCGGCGATCATGAAGGCGAGGGCGGTGACGAGGAGAGTGCGCATGTGGGGAGGCTCCTAGACCTGAACAGTACGGACGGGATTGGGACCGAAGCGATTGGCGCCCTGCTCGCCGGGCATGACGCCCAGTTCGACCACGGCCCAGACGACCACGACGACGGCGATGTAGTCGATCAGTCCCTCGGGGCGCGGCCAGGCCAGGGTCAGGGCGAGCAGAAGGACGGCGGCCAGCCAGCCGGAGCGACCGCGGTCATGCAGCCGCCGGGACAGCACGCAGCAGCCCGAGAACAGCAGGCCCGGATAGACGAACCAGCCGGTCAGGAAATGGGTCGTCGGCCCGACGGCGGCCTCGTAGAGGGCGGCGAGCGAAATCAGCACGGCGGCGGCGATGAGGAACGGCCCGCGCGAGACGCGGCCCGTGGAGGAGAAGAACAGCTCCAACCAGTCGATCTGGCTTCCCATACGAGATTGCGCTCCGAGTCCGAAGTGACCGCACCCAATCTAGTGTGCTTCCGGCCCGAGGGGAACGGCTCAGGCGTGAGCGGGGGCAAGTCCGGGCCGCCGCTGTGGCGGATCAAACGGAAGGATCGCGTCGCGCGTCATGGATCCAGGCCTTCGCCGGGAAGACAAAGCGGGCAGGCGTCGCTGGCGCTGAAGGGCGCCGGCCTTTAGCCGAACTCGACCAGCACCTCGTCGGCCGCGACGCTGTCGCCGCCCTTGGCCGAGACCACCTTCACCACGCCCTCGCGTTCGGCGCGGATGATGTTCTGCATCTTCATCGCCTCGATGACGCAGACCACCTCGCCCTCGCGGACGGTCTGGCCGACCTCGACGTCCATGCTGACCACCAGGCCCGGCATGGGCGAGATGATCATCTTGCTGGTGTCGGCGGGCTTCTTTTCCGGGATCTTGCCGTGCAGCTCGGCCGAGCGCGGCGAGAGGACCAGCACCTTCTGCTTGGCGGCGCGGTGGCGGATCACGAAGCCCTCGGCGGCGGGGGCGACATTGACCGTGAAGGCCTTGCCGTCCAGCCGGCCGCGGAACTGCGCCTGGCCCGGACGCCAGACGACGTCGGTCAGGTTCATCACCCGGCCGTCTTCGGTCAGGGTGAGGGTCAGGCCCTCGCGGGCAGCAGCGACCGCGACGGCGCGGCCGGCGTGGCCGACGAAGACCCGCCAGTCGTTGCGGGCCGGGGAGCCGGCGCGGGCCGACATGATGCGGTGCATGGCCACGCCGGCGGCGGTCAGGACGTCGATCTGGAAGGCGGTCGGCGTCGTGCCGTCAAAGCCCTCGGGGAACTCGTCGACGATGTAGCTGGTGGCCAGGGCGCCGGTGCGGAACCGCTCCTGGTCCATCACGGCGGCCAGGAACGGGATGTTCTGGCCCAGCCCCTCGATGTGGAAGTCCTCCAGCGCCCGGGCCATGCCGTCGACGGCGGCGAGGCGCGTCGGGGCCCAGGTGCAGAGCTTGGAGATCATCGGATCGTAGTACATCGAGATCTCGTCGCCCTCGCGGACGCCGGCGTCGTTGCGGACGGTGTAGCCCTCATGCTCGCCCTCGACCGGCGGGTCGTAGCGGACCAGTCGCCCGATGGACGGCAGGAACTTGCGGTAGGGGTCCTCGGCGTAGATGCGGCTCTCGATGGCCCAGCCGTTGATCTTCAGATCCGCCTGACCGAACGCCATCGTCTCGCCGGCGGCGGAGCGCAGCATCTGCTCGACCAGGTCCAGGCCGGTGATCAGCTCGGTCACCGGGTGCTCGACCTGCAGGCGGGTGTTCATTTCCAGGAAGTAGAAGCTCTTGTCCTGGCCGGCGACGAACTCGACGGTGCCGGCGCTGTCGTAGTTGACGGCCTTGGCCAGGGCGACGGCCTGGGCGCCCATGGCGGCGCGGGTCGCCTCGTCGAGGAGCGGGCTCGGGGCCTCCTCGATGACCTTCTGGTTGCGGCGCTGGATCGAGCATTCGCGCTCGAACAGGTGCACCACGTTGCCGTGCTTGTCGCCCAACACCTGGATCTCGATGTGGCGCGGGCTGGTGATGAACTTCTCGATGAAGATGCGGTCGTCGCCGAAGCTGGACTTGGCCTCGGACCGCACGGCCGGGAAGCCTTCCTCGACGTCGCGGCGATTGTGGGCGACGCGGATGCCCTTGCCGCCGCCGCCGGCGCTGGCCTTGATCATCACCGGATAGCCGATCTCCTCGGAGATCTTCACGGCGTCGGCGGTGTCGGCGATCTCGCCGATGTGGCCGGGCACGCAGCTGACGCCGGCCCGCTCGGCGAACTTCTTGGATTCGATCTTGTCGCCCATGGCGCTGATCGCGCCCGGGTTGGGGCCGATGAAGACGATGCCTTCGTCGGCGCAGCGCTGGGCGAAGCTGGCGTTCTCCGACAGGAAGCCGAAGCCGGGGTGCACGGCCTGCGCCCCCGTCTGCTTGCAGGCGGCGATGATCTTGTCCTGCACCAGGTAGGATTCGCTGGCCGGGGCCGGGCCGATGAACACAACCTCGTCAGCCATCTCGACGGCCAGGCTGTCGGCGTCGGCTTCGGAATAGACGACGACCGTCTTGATCCCCATCCGGCGGCAGGTCTTGATGACCCGAACCGCGATTTCACCCCGGTTGGCGATCAGAATCTTCGAGAACATAGGCCTGCGGTCGTCCCTTGCGCACGATTGTTGCGTTGCGGGTTAGACCGCATGGGCGGGCTTGGCAACGCCTGACAGGCGTGGACGTAGCGTCACCACGGCACAGGCTTGTCGGCCCAGTCGAAAACGCCGCCGCTGTCCTCCGGGCCCCGATGATCGATCACCTCCAGCAGACGGGCGGCGCTGAAGGCCGGGGTGAACAGCCGTTCGCCCGGCACGCCGCCCTGGAAGGGGGCGCTGAGGCCGGTGTCGACCGTGCCCGGATGCAGGGCCAGGCAGACCGCCTGCGGCCGGCTCCGCCCCAGTTCGATGGCGACATTGCGCAGCAGCATGTTCAGCGCCGCCTTGGACGCCCGGTAGCCGTGCCAGCCGCCCAGACGGTTGTCGCCCAGGCTGCCGACCCGGGCCGACAACGCCGCGAAGGTCGCCTTTCCGGCGCGCGGGAACAGCGGGGTGAAGTGTTTGGCGACCAGCACCGGCCCGACGGCGTTGACGGCGGAGCTCTTGAGGAGGGCGGCCGGATCGACGGCGCGCAGGGCCTTCTCCGGCGTAACGCCCCTGCCGTGCAGCAGGCCGGTGGCGACGATCACCAGCCGGGGCGGGGCGTCCAGCCGGGCGGCGGCGGCGGCGATGGAGGCTTCGTCCTCGAGGTCCAGGTCCACCCGGCGCAGGGCGTGGACCGCCGTAAAGCGTCCGCTGGCCGTCAGCGCTTCCGCCAGCGCCGCGCCGACGCCGCCGCCGGCGCCGACGACCACGGCGCAGCCGTCGGCGGGGAAGCTCTCAAGCGGGCAGGGGACTGTCATCCGCCGCCAGATAGGGCGGCGCGGGCCTCAGCCCAGCTTCACCGCCGTGCCGGTGGCCGAGACCATGAGCATGCTGCCGTTCTGGCCGATCGTCGCGTAGTCGTAGTCGACCCCGACCACCGCGTCGGCGCCGAGACGCTGGGCGGCCTCGATCATGTCCCGCGTGGCCGTCTGGCGAGCCTCGCGGAGGGTGTCCTCATAGCTGGCCGCTCGACCGCCGACGATGTCGCGGATGCCGGCGAACAGGTCCTTGAAGATATGGGCGCCGATGATCGCCTCGCCGGCCACGACGCCCAGCGTCCGGGTGGTGGGGCGTTCGGCGATGGAATGGGTGGTGGCGGTGAGCATCGGATGTCCTGCTTGGGATGGCGTTGGGTGGAAGATATGAAACCGGCGGTCGCCTTGCCATGCCTCGCCGGCGACTTTCCGAAGGGGCCGGGACGCCCTACATTCGCGGCATGACCGTTTCTCCCTCGGGTTTCGACCTCGCCCCGCCCTCCGACGCCGAACGCGCGCGCCTGGAAGCCGATCTCACCCGCGAAGAGGCCGAGGTGCTGCTGCACCACGGCACCGAGGCGCCGTTCTGCGGCGGCCTGCTGGGCGAGAAGCGCCCGGGCGCCTACTGCTGCCGGCTGTGCGGCCTGCCGCTGTTCCGCTTCGAGACCAAGTTCGAGAGCGGCACCGGCTGGCCCAGCTTCTACGCCCCGCTGGACGAGACCCATGTCGGCGAGGTGCGCGACACCAGCTACGGCATGCTGCGCATCGAGACGATCTGCGCCCGCTGCGGCAGCCACCAGGGCCACGTCTTCCCCGACGGCCCGCCGCCGACGCGGCTGCGCTACTGCATCAACTCGGTGTCGCTGAGCTTCGTGGCCGATGGCGAGGCCTTGCCCGATCCGCTGGGGCGCGGGGACGCGCTCTAACCCACGTTTCCGTCATGGCCCGGCTCGTCCGGGCCACCTATGAACACCGCCTGTTCAGTGCGTCCTTCGACACGCCGCTACGCGGCTGCTCAGGATGACTGGAGAAAAAGGCTTCCCACCCTAGTCATGCTGAGCAGCGCCGACAGGCGCGTGTCGAAGCGCGCAGAATGGCTGCCGACCCGCCACGCATGGGTGGTCGGAACAAGTCCGACCATGACGGCAAGTAGGACGCACGGCCGTAAGCCAGGTGAAACACCAGCAGCAGCGCCGGGATCGTCACCAGGCTGGCGGCGGTCGTGAAGGCCACCACGCCGGCCATCAGCGGGGCGTCGCCGCCCATCTGCCGCGCCAGGACGTAGGAGGCCGCCGCGCCCGGCGCTGACCCGACCAGCAGCGCGATGCCCTGGGCTGTCTCGTCGCCGCCGGCCAGCCGGGTCAGGCCCCACATCAGCACCGGCAGCACCAGCAGCTTCACCGCGCTGACCGCGACGATCGTCAGCTTGTTGCGGCGCACATAGGCGAAGTTCAGCCCGGCCCCGGCCACCACGAGTCCCAGCGTCAGGGCGGCGCTCGACAGCAGGTCGATGGCGCCCATCAGCGGCGGAAACTGCGGGACCTTCAGCACATTGAACAGCGCCCCGACGGCGCAGCCCCACAGCACCGGGTTCTGGGCCAGGCCGCGCAGCGCGGTCTTCCAGCCGCCGCCCTGGCCCTCGCCCCACTTCGCCATGACCAGCACCGCCACCACATTGATGGCGGGGATCAGGGCGCCCATGATCATCGCGCCCAGGCCCGCGCCCTCGGCGCCGTACACAACGGCGACCAGCGGCAGGAAGACGAAGGTGTTCCAGCGCAGGCAACCCTGGAAGACGCTGGTGTAGCTGGGGTCGGGCAGGCGGATCAGCGGCTTGGCCAGCAGCACGGCCAGCGCCACCACCCCGATGGCCCCGACCGTGCCCAGCGCCAGCGGGCCGGCCGACAGCGCCCCGAAATCGGCCTTCCACACCGCCGGCATCAGGAAGCCCGGATAGAAGACGAAATAGGTCAGCCGCTCGATCGGCGGCCAGCTGGGCTCGGGAATGAACCTCGAGGCCTTCAGCGCCCAGCCCAGCGCGATCATCGCGAAGACGGGCAGCACGCCCAGCAGGATGGCGGTCATGGGGCCGCCGTAGGGGACAGCTCAAGATGTCCCTTGGGACATCTTGAGCTGTCCCCGATCCCGACTCCGTTCGAGCTACCCATGGCGCATCCGCTCCAGCGCGCCCTGGAGGATCCAGGCGGCGGCCATCTTGTCGACCACCTCGGCCCGGCGCTTTCGGTTGACGTCGTGCTCGTCGATCAGCACCCGGGTCACCGCCGCCGTGGACAGCCGCTCATCCCAGAAGGCTATGGGCAGGTCCTTGAGGCGCAAGATGTTGCGGGCCAGGGCGCGGTTGGACTGGGCCCGCACGCCCTCGGTGCCGTCCATGTTCATCGGCAGGCCGATGACGATCCCGACCGCGCCCCTGCTGTCCATCAGCTTGAACAGCGCCTCGGCGTCCTTGGTGAACCTGGTCTTCTCGATGGTGTGCAGGGGGCTGGCCACCGTGCGGGTGACGTCCGAGACGGCGACGCCGATGGTCTTCTCCCCCGGGTCGAGGCCCACGAGCGGCGCGTACTGCGGCAGGGCGGCGGCGAGGTCTGTGATGTCGAGGACAGGCATTTGCGCCGTCTCTAGCGCGAAAGCGGGCGAACAGCTTGCAATATCGCCCCTTGGGCGGGTAACCCCGGCGTTCAAGACAAAGGAGGCCACGATGGCCATCGACGCCGCGACCGTCCGCAAGGTCGCCCGGCTCGCCCGCATCGCCGAACCTGAAGAGCGCATCGAGCCGCTCGTCCAGGAACTGAACGGCATCCTGCAGTGGATCGAACAGCTGGCCGAGGTCGACACAGACGGCGTCGAGCCGCTGACCAGCGTTGTCCACGCCACCCTGGCGCTGCGCGAAGACGTCGTCACCGACGGCGGCGACGCCGCACGCGTCCTCTCCAACGCCCCGAAGAGCACCGACGGCTTCTACGTCGTGCCGAAGGTGGTCGAGTAGATGCGTAGCGCCACCCCCCACTTTTCCGTCATCGTCGGACTTGTTCCGACGACCCATGAACACTGTGAAACCCGGCTTGCTCACCACGCATGGGTCCTCGCGACGAGCGCGAGGATGACGGCGGATGGGATGACGGTTGGGGGATCCTGCTGATGTCTGAGCTCACCAACCTCACGCTGAAAGCCGCCCTCGACGGGCTGCGCTCGAAGGCCTTCTCGTCCGTCGAGATCACCCGTGCCCATATCGCGGCGGTCGAGGCCGCGCGGCCGCTGAACGCCTTCGTGCTGGAAACGCCGGACAAGGCGCTCGAGATGGCCGCCGCCGCCGACGCCCGCATCGCCTCGGGCGAGGCCGGGCGGCTGGAAGGCGCGCCGCTGGGCATCAAGGACCTGTTCTGCACCAAGGGCGTCCGCTCGACCGCCTGTTCGAAGATCCTCGGCAACTTCATCCCCGAGTATGAGTCCACCGTCACCGCCAACCTGTTCGGCGACGGCGCGGTCATGCTGGGCAAGCTGAACCTGGACGAGTTCGCCATGGGCTCGTCCAACGAGACCAGCGCCTTCGGCAACGTCATCAACCCCTGGAAGTCGGCCAGCGGCGGCAACAAGGCCCTGTCCCCCGGCGGCTCGTCCGGCGGTTCGGCCGCGGCCGTCGCGGCGGACCTCTGCCTGGGCGCCACGGCGACCGACACCGGCGGCTCGATCCGCCAGCCGGCGGCCTTCACCGGCACCGTGGGCATCAAGCCGACCTACGGCCGCTGCTCGCGCTGGGGCATCGTGGCCTTCGCCAGCTCGCTGGACCAGGCCGGACCGATCGCCAAGACGGTCGAGGACGCCGCCATCCTGCTGACCAGCATGGCGGGCCACGATCCCAGGGACTCCACGAGCCTGGACGTCGAGACGCCCGACTGGGCGCCGTTCGTCGGCAAGTCGGTGAAGGGCCTGCGCATCGGCGTGCCGAAGGAATACCGCGTCGACGGCATGCCGGCCGAGATCGAGAAGCTCTGGCAGGACGGCATCGACTGGCTGAAGGAGGCGGGCGCGC
>JBEIDC010000110.1:0-9524 GCA_040383665.1 Caulobacter sp. | reverse complement strand
GACCCGCTCGGTGCCGTTGACGATGAAGGTGCCCTTGTCCGTCATGAGCGGGATATCGCCCATGTAGACGTCCTGCTCCTTGATGTCCTTGACGGACCGGGCGCCGGTTTCCTCTTCCATCTCGAACACGATGAGACGCAGCTTCACCTTCAGCGGCGCCGCGTAGGTCATGTCGCGCTGGATGCACTCCTCGACGTCGTACTTGGGCTCCTCGAATTCGTAGGAGACGTACTCGAGGACCGCGCGCTCGTTGAAGTCCTTGATCGGGAACACCGACTTGAAGACCGCCTCGATGCCCTCGTCCCGGCGCTCGCCGGCGCGCACTTCGCGCTGGAGGAACTGTTCGTAGGAGGAGCGTTGAACCTCGATGAGGTTCGGCATCTGCACAGCTTCGGGGATGCGGCCGAACGACTTGCGGATCCGCTTCTTGCCGGTGAAGGATTGCGCCATCTTTTTCCCTGCGTGCGCGGAGGGACTCCGCGCGTAAATGTGTCTTGTCGCGTCCACCCTCGGCTCTTCCGGCGGTGCCGGAAGCGGACGCAAGACCTTGCCCCTGGCGTGTCAGGGGCGCCCCATCGCACCGGTCGGAGGGCATTGACCGGGCTGTCGGGCACGCGCGCGCGGAATCGCGTCTCAGTTGATCGGTTTTTCCGCGAGGGAGCGGATATAGGGGAAAGCCATGGATAAGGGAAGAGGCGCCGCTTGACTTTCGTCACGCGGCGTCGCGGTCCCTCCAACGGGGGGCGGATCAGGTCTTACGCAGCGCCTTCATGGCCAGGGCGCCGACCAGACCGATCAGGCAGACGAAGAAGGCGATCCTGGCCAGACCACCGGCCACATCGACGACGAAGCCGAGGATCCCGGCGATGATCATGACAACGAGGAATACGCCGGCGAGCTTGAGCATCCGGGCCTAACGCGATGCCCGGCAGGGAGTTCCCCCCCCCTTTCAAGTCGCCGGAGGCGATCCGGCGCCGAACGAGAACGGGCCCGGAGGTTTCCCTCCGGGCCCGCGATCGTGGTGCTGGTCCTGATCCCGGCGCGAAGGCCGGGGCGGTCCGATCCGGGCATGGCCCGGAAGCGAACTACTTGATCTGGACGGTCGCGCCGGCTTCGGTCAGCTTCTTGGCGACTTCTTCGGCGGCTTGCTTGGACACGTTCTCGACGACGTTCTGCGGAGCGCCTTCGACCAGGTCCTTGGCTTCCTTCAGGCCGAGGTCCGGACGGACGCCGCGGACTTCCTTGATCACGTTGATCTTCTTGTCGCCACCGGCGGTCAGAACAACGGTGAACTCGGTTTGCTCTTCAGCGGCTTCGACCGGAGCAGCGGCGGCGCCGCCGGCGGCCATCATGGCGACCGGAGCGGCGGCGGAGACGCCCCACTTTTCTTCGAGCATCTTGGACAGCTCAGCGGCTTCCAGGACGGTCAGGGAGGACAGGTCCTCAACGATCTTATCAAGCTTCGACATGGTGCGATTTTCCTTGGGGAGTTGGGAGGTAGGCGGAGATGACCGGGACTAGGCCGCGTCCTTCGTGGCGTAGGCGTTGAAGACGCGGGCCAGCTGGGCGGCCGGAGCCTGAATGACGCCAGCGACCTTGGTCGCGGGAGCCTGCAGAAGGCCGATAAGCTTGCCGCGGAGTTCGTCCAGCGACGGCAGCGTGGCGAGAGCCTTCACTGCGTTCTGGTCGAGAACGTCCTTGCCCATGATGCCGCCAACGAGGGTGAACTTGTCGTTCTCCTTGGCGAACTGGGCGGCGACCTTGGCGGCGGAGACAGGGTCCGGGCCGTAGGCGATGGCGACGGGGCCGGTGAAGAGGGCGTCGCCCGCCTCACCCAGCGAACCACCAAGAGCCTTCTGGGCCAGAGTGTTCTTCACCACCTTGATCGACGCGCCTTCCTTGCGGAGGCGGAGTCGAAGGTCGGTCATTTCCGCAACGGTCAGACCCATGTAGTGGGTCACGACCACGGCGCCGGCATCGGCGAAGACGCCCTTGAGCGTCTCGATCGATTCCGCTTTTTGTGCGCGGTTCATTGCGGTCTCCTGGTTCACGACGCCCGGACCATCCGGACGCCGAAAGCATGCCGCCCGCGCGCGGGATCGCTCCCGAAGGCGGGTGACGGTAGACCTGTCCCAAGGAAAGCATCGGCCGCGCCCGCAGCTTGTGCGGTGATGCGGCGTCTCGTTTCCCCGTCTCCCTACGCTGAAGGGGGGCTCCCCTTCTGTTACGACGCAGGTGACCCCGACGTCGCGTAGCTCTCGGACAGGACCAGCGGCGGGCAGGCCCGTTCGCTGGAAGAGCGCGCGTATAGATCAAGGCGAAGGGAAACTCAAGCCGGGACAGGAACTGATCCGCCGGCCGGGACTTGGCGTAGGGTTGTTACCCGAACCAGCCAGGGATCCACCCATGTCCAGCTTCCGCGCCGCCTTTCTGATCCTCGCCCTGGCGCTGGCCGGCTGTGCGTCGGGGCCCAGCGGCAACGCCGCCGTGCCGCAGCCGGCCAAGGCGGTGGACCTGGAGCGCTACCTGGGTCGCTGGTACGAGCTGGCCCGCTACGAGAACAGCTTCGAGCGGGGCTGCGAGGGCGTGACGGCGGAATACAGCAAGCGCCCGGACGGCATGATCAGCGTGCTCAACACCTGCCGCGACGGCGCGCCGGACGGCAAGGCCCGCGCCGCTGAAGGGCGAGCGAAAGTGGTCGAGGGCGGCGACGGCGCCAAGCTGAAGGTCGCCTTCTTCGGCCCCTTCTTCGCAGACTACTGGGTGCTGGACCGGGCCGACGACTACAGCTGGGCCATCGTCGGCGAGCCGTCCGGCAAGTACCTGTGGATCCTCAGCCGGGACCCGACGCCGGGCGAGGCGGTGATCGAGACCCACATCGCCCGCGCGGCCGCCCTCGGCTACGACACGGCCCTGATCCGGCGGGTCAAGCAGCCGCCGGCCTGAGTTGTTCACCAACCATGTCACGGAATTAATTGGGAAACACTGGAACTATCCACAGGGCATCCCCATTTGGACGGTGATCGCGAAGACGATCTTTAGCCGGATCGGCGAGGCCGAACGCCTCGCGTCCCGCCCGACCGAAAGACCAAGCCCATGTTGCTGGGCCCCATCCAGACCAGCCCCGATCCCTGGACCGCCGCGCAGGTGCGCGATCTGCGGCCCTTCACGCCGGAGCCACGCCAGACCGCGCGCGGCCGCCACGCCCAGCTGCTGCAGATCGCCGCCGCCCGCCGCCTGCGATGCATCGAGCGCACCGGCGTCGGCCGCTCCGAGGACGCCGTCTACTGGAAGGCCGTAGCCCCCAGCGCGGTGTTCAAGGCCGTGGAACTGCGCGTCGGCGAGGACTTCGCGACGCTGCCGAACTAACCCCCAAACGCGAAACGGGCGGGCCCTTGCGAGCCCGCCCGTCCGTTGGTTTTGCGACAGGTCCGGCGCTAGACGGTGACGGAACCGGTGTCGACCTTGAAGCCCGGGCCCATGGTCGAGGACAGGGCGATACGCTTCACGTAGGTGCCCTTGGCGCCCGACGGCTTGGCCTTGTTCAGCGCGTCCACGAGGGCGCGGACGTTGGCCAGCAGAGCTTCCTCGGTGAAGGAGACCTTGCCGATGCCGGCGTGGACGATGCCCGCCTTCTCGACGCGGAACTCGATGGCGCCGCCCTTGGCGTCCTTAACGGCCTGACCGACGTTCGGGGTCACGGTGCCGACGCGCGGGTTGGGCATCAGGCCGCGCGGGCCCAGCACCTTACCCAGACGACCGACGAGGGCCATCATGTCCGGCGTCGCGATGACGCGATCGAAGTCCATGAAGCCGCCCTGGATGCGTTCGACCAGCTCCTCGGCGCCCACCACGTCGGCGCCGGCGGCGAGGGCTTCCTCGGCCTTGGCGTCCTTGGCGATGACGGCGACGCGGACGTCACGGCCGGTGCCCGAGGGCAGCGAGACCACGCCGCGGACCTGCTGGTCGGCGTGACGCGGGTCGACGCCCAGGTTGACGGCGATCTCGACCGACTCGTCGAACTTGGCCTTGGCGTTGGCCTTGACCAGCTTCACGGCGTCCTCGACCGAGTGCGTCGCTTCGCGATCGCCGGTCCAGGCCTGAATGCGCTTGGCTTGCTTGGGCATGGTCTTAAGCCTCCACGACTTGCAGGCCCATCGAACGGGCGGAGCCCTCGATGATGCGGGCAGCGGCGTCGATGTCGTTGGCGTTCAGGTCCTTCATCTTGCTTTCGGCGATCTCGCGCAGCTGGGTGCGCGTGATCGTGCCGGCGCTGTCGCGGCCCGGCTTGGTCGAGCCGGACTTGAGGCCCAGCGCTTCCTTGATGAAGTGGGTGGCGGGCGGGGTCTTGGTGATGAAGGTGAAGGACTTGTCCTGGTAGACGGTGATCACCGTCGGCAGGGGCGTGCCTTTCACTTCCTTCTCGGTGCGCGCGTTGAACTCCTTGCAGAAGCCCATGATGTTGACGCCGCGCTGACCCAGAGCCGGGCCGATGGGCGGGGAAGGCGTGGCCGAGCCGGCCTTCACCTGCAGTTTGATGTAGCCCAAGATCTTCTTGGCCATCTCTGTCTCCGTTAAGCGGCGCTAGTTAAAGCGCCTATGCGGCCGTGGTGCGGGCAGACCCCTCCCACGGATTTGACGCCCGGTCGTCTGGGCGAGGCGCGCGTGTAGCAGAGAAGGTGCGGGCGGACAACCGCTTCCCCCATCCCTGAACCGTCATCGTCAGACTTGTTCTGACGACCCATGCACACCGGAAACGAAGAAGGGGCGCGACCATCGCCGCGCCCCTTCAGAAAACTCATCACGCTTGGGTCCTCGGAACAAGTCCGAGGATGACGGCGGTGGGGGGTGGTCGAAGCGGTCAGACGACCTTTTCGACCTGGCTGTATTCCAGTTCGACCGGCGTGGCGCGGCCGAAGATCGAGACGGCGACGTGCAGGCGCTCGCGGGCCTCGTCGACCTGCTCGACCGAGCCGTTGAAGCTGGCGAACGGACCGTCGGTGACGCGAACCTGCTCGCCGATCTCGAAGCGGACGGTCGACTTGGGACGCTCGACGCTTTCCTCGACCACGCCGATCATGCGGGCCGCTTCCTTCTCGGAGATCGGCTGCGGCTTGCTGGCCGAGCCGAGGAAGCCGGTGACCTTCGGCGTGTTCTTGACCAGGTGGTAGGCCTCGTCGCTGAGGTCCATCTTCACCAGCACGTAGCCGGGCAGGAACTTGCGCTCGGCGTTGACCTTGCGGCCGCGACGGATCTCGACGACCTCCTCGGTCGGCACGAGGATCTCGGAGAAGGCGTCTTCCAGACCCTGGGCCCTGGCCTGGTCACGGATGTGGTCGGCCACCTTCTTCTCGAAGTTCGAGTAGGCGTGGACGATGTACCAGCGGTGGCGCGGGTTGGACGGCCGGGCTTCGACTTGAGCGTTCATGGATTATCCGGCGTTCGCGAGCTTCAGGACCTGTGACACGATGAACGACAGGCTCGTGTCGACCACGAAGAAGAACAGGGCGGCGATGATCACCATGATGAAAACCATCACGGAGGTGATCCAGGTTTCCTTGCGGCTCGTCCAGGTGATCTTGCGACCTTCGGCGCGGACCTCCTTGCCGAACTGCACGATGCTGAAGGGTTTCTTCGGCGTGGCGGCGGCGGCGGCAGCCTGACCGGCAGGCGCGGCGACAGCGGCGGCGCTCCTGGCGGCGCGCTGTTTCATCGCGGAGAGATTGCCCGTTTTCTTGGCCATCGGACGGGTCTGTCGCTCTTTCAACTGGCCGAAGCGCGACCATCGCGCTCCGCATATAGGAAGCAGGTGGCACGAGTGGAGGGATTCGAACCCCCGGCCCTCGGTTTTGGAGACCGATGCTCTACCAGCTGAGCTACACTCGTAGACGTCCACCCTGTCGGGCAAATGCCCTCCCGTGAACCGAACAGCGAACCGTAGGCGGTGATACCCGCCGGTCAGCTTGTCAATTCACCGGAAGCGGGCCGTTTAGCAGGGACAGCGCCGCCGGGCAAGCAAGCCGGAGCCGGATCGAACCCCGTTCCACAACGTTTTTGTCGGGAGAGGGAGACTCCCATGACCGAACGCCCCAGCAACCGCGAGACCGGGAACGAGAACCAACGCCCGGCCGGCGACGGCAAGGCCCCCCGCCCCGCCACCGAGCCGGCCGGCGCGAAAGGGTCGGTGCAGACGGAAAAGACGGAGACCGATCCGGGGAGCGGGGAGCAATAGCGGCTTGTCGATGATGGAACCGGATCGTCTCTGGAGTCTCGCGTGGAGCGCTGGTCGGGGCCTCAGGGATCGCCGATGCGGGGATAGAATTTGGCGTGCAGGCCACAGCGACGCCGGCGCAAGCGCCCGCGCCCGGGTCGGCGCGCCAGGAAAGCCTTGTCGGCAGTGGTTCCGGAGGGTGCTGGACCAAAAGCATGCGCCATTGTGCGGCCATGGCGCGGCGGGGGGATAAATCGGTGGGGACCGGCAGGGCCGGAAGGGTCCGATTGTCCTCGAATGTCCCGGTTTGTCGCGAGAGTATCTGTCCCGGGAGTCTCGCTGGTTCCCACAAACACCCCGCTCATCCTCACGGAAGCGAGGATGAGCGGGGAAGGTGGGCGAGGTCAGCTAAGGGTGGTGGGCGGACATCGGGCGACATACGCTCCGACGAGCGGAGGACCAAAATACGGACTGGTTCTTTCCGTCGCATCATCCTTGGCAGGGGAAGTAAGGCGATATGGCGAGAATTGTCCGAGCAGCGTTAGCGTTGATGTTCTGTTTCGCCGCCATCGACGTCCTGTTTGAATTGGCCGCCGCAAACAACTGGGGTAGTTTAGAATTCCGCGCTCCTATATTCGCATTGGTGCCGTGGGCTTATGCTTCGAAGCCGAAAAGCAGGCTTGTCATCGCCCTATCGGCGATCTCCTTTATCTGTATCGGTGGCGCGTTTCTCACCGTTGCACTGCCTCCTTCGTCCGTGGATTTGCATCCCTCCGTATTGAACGTTCTTGGGGCGGCTGGATTCGTGACTTTGGGGGCCGCCCTTGCTACCCAAGTATGGCTGATGTTCTGGGGTTGGCGTGCTGACCGAGCACGACTCCGAGCCAACTCCCGAGGGCCGTTGGAGAGAACATCTGGCGGATTCTGACGCCCGCTACCGGTCGAAAGCGGACGGCGGTCTCGGCGCTCTCCACCTTCCCGCAGCATCCCTGAAGCCCCCCCGAGTCTTCCTCGCGTTGACATGATGCTGCGCCGCATCACATGAGGATCACCATCGGCCCTCGTGGTCGCCAGGAAGCCGAGAGACATGTCGACAGCCGCCGTCGAGGCCGCGCCGGTGAAGGCGAGCCCCTTCTTCGAGGAGAAGGTGCTGTGGGTGAAGCACTGGACCGACCGCCTGTTCAGCTTCGCCATCACCCGTCCCGAAAGCTTCCGCTTCCGGTCCGGCGAGTTCGTGATGATCGGTCTGCCCGGCGTGGACGGCGCCAAACCCATCCTGCGCGCCTATTCGGTCGCCTCGCCGTCCTGGGCCGAGGAGCTGGAGTTCTTCTCGATCAAGGTCGAGGACGGCCCGCTGACCAGCAAGCTGCAGCTGATCCAGGAGGGCGACACCGTCCTGCTCGGCAAGAAGCCGACCGGCACCCTGGTGCTGGACGCGCTGAAGGGCGGCAAGCGCCTGTTCCTGTTCGGCACCGGCACCGGCCTGGCCCCCTGGCTGGCCGTGGCCCGCGACCCGGATGCCTACAGCCGCTTCGAGCAGGTCTACGTCTGCCACGGCGTGCGTGAGATCGCCGAGCTGGCCTACCGCGACTTCTTCACCGCCGGCATCCATGACGACCAGCTGGTCGGCGACGAGGCGAAGGCCCAGCTGCACTACTACCCGACCGTCACCCGCGAGCCGTTCGAGCGCCAGGGCCGGTTCACCGACCTGATCGCCTCGGGCCAGCTGTTCCGCGACCTCGGCCTGGACGGTGAAAAGTTCAATCCGGACGAAGACCGCATCATGCTGTGCGGCAGCATGGACTTCATCAAGGACATGGGCGCCCTGGTCGAGACTCACGGCATGGTCGAGGGCTCCAACGCGGAACCCGGTGACTATGTCCTCGAACGCGCCTTCGTCGGCTGATCCGCAACGCAAGCTGAAGGGCCTGAGCGTCGAGGACGCCCGGGCCCGCATGCTTACGCGGGCCGCCACCCTGCCCTCCGAGACCGTCCCGCTGGCCCAGGCCGATGGCCGGGTGCTGGCCGAGCCCGTCGCCGCCATCCGCGACCAGCCGCCGTTCGACGCCTCGGCCATGGACGGCTGGGCCGTGCGCCGCGCCGATGTCGGCGAGGCGACCACGCTGCGCATCGTCGGCGAGAGCGCCGCCGGGCGCGGCCACGAGCCGACCCTTCAGCCGGGCGAGGCCGTCCGCATCTTCACCGGCGCGCCCCTGCCGGCCGGCGCCGAGCTGGTGGTGATCCAGGAAGAGGCGACGCGGGAGGGAGACGTCGTCCGCCTGGGCCCCGTCGCCGGCGGCAGCCACATCCGCCCGCGCGGCGGCGACTTCCAGGCCGGCGCCGTGCTGCTTGAGGCGGGGCTGCGACTCGATCCCTGGCGTCTGTCGCTGGCCGCCGCCGCCGGCCGCGCGAGGCTGGCGGTCGCACGCCGGCCCCGCGTGGCGGTTCTGGCCACCGGCGAGGAGCTGGCCGCGCCCGGCTCCGACGCCGGGCCGTTCCAGATCTACGAGTCGGGCAGCGTCGGCCTGCTGGCCATGCTGGCCCGATGGGGGGCGGCCCCGACCCGCCTGGCCCCGACCGGAGACGACGCGGCCGCCATCGCCGACGCCGTGCGGGACGTCGAGGCCGATGTCATCGTCACCGTCGGCGGCGCCTCGGTCGGGGACTACGACCTGGTCAAGCCGGCGCTGGCGACGCTGGGCCTGGACCTCGACGTCGAGACGGTCAACGTCCGCCCCGGCAAGCCGACCTGGTTCGGACGGCTGGCCGACGGGCGTCTGGTGCTGGGCCTGCCCGGCAACCCCGCCTCGGCCTTCGTCTGCGCCGAGCTGTTCCTGCGGCCGTTGGTGCTGGCGCTGCAGGGCGCGGCGGCGCCGCACCGGATGGCCACCGCCCGGCTGGCCATGCCCCTGCCCGCCAACGGCCCGCGCGAGCACTGGATGCGCGCCCGCCTCGGGCCGGATGGCGTGACCCCTTTCCCCGATCAGGACAGCTCGCTGGTCACCGTCTTCGCCGCCGCCGACTGCCTGCTGCGCCGGCTGCCAGGAGCGGAGGCGGCGGCCGTGGGGGATGTCGTGGACGTGCTGAGGCTGGAGCGGGGCTGAAAGCCCTTCACTCCAACCCGTCATGGCCCGCCCCGGACTTGATCCGGGGTCGGGCCACCCATGCGTGGCGAGCTGGAAGGCCTTGCGTGCTTCGACACGCGCCTGCGGCGCTGCTCAGCATGACTAGGATGGGAAGCCTTCTCACTTAGTCATCCTGAGCAGCCGCGCAGCGGCGTGTCGAAGGACGCACGGGGATGGCCGTGTTCATG
>JBEIDC010000109.1:0-9613 GCA_040383665.1 Caulobacter sp. | reverse complement strand
GGGACCGGCTTCCTGATCGAGGCCCCGACTCCGGACGGCCGCTCGCGGACCGTGCTGGTCACCGCCGCCCATGTCCTGGATCGCATGCCCGCCCTCGAGGCCAGGATCGGCTACCGGGTCCAGGGCAGCGACGGCGCCTGGCGCTACCATCCCCAGCCGCTGTCGATCCGGGACGACGACCGGGACCCGAAGTGGACGCGTCATCCGACCCGCGACATCGCCGCCATCGTCATCAAGGCGCCGGACGAGTTCGCCCGCGCCGCCATTCCGCTGTCCTGGCTGGCCCAGGATGAGACCTTCACCCGCTACGGCCTGGGGCCGGGCGACGAGATGATGGCGCTCGGCTTCCCCCGTGGCCTGTCGGCGAACCAGGCAGGCTTTCCGATCCTTCGTTCGGGGCGGGTCGCGTCCTATCCACTGGCCCCTTCAAGCGCCTTTCCAACCTTCCTGCTCGACTTCAGGGTCTTTCCCGGCAACTCCGGCGGCCCGGTCTTCATGGCCGACGGCGCCCGGCGCCGGCCCGGCGCCACCGAGACCCAGGAAGTCCAGTTCGTCGCCGGCATCCTGACCCAGCAGGTCGAGCTCTCCGGCGAGCGGCTGGAGATCGGGATCGTCACCCACGCCCGCTTCGTGCGCGAAACCGTGGCGCTGATTGACGGGATCGCCCCGCCGCCGGCCCCGCCGGCCGAACCGCCGCTGGCCGGGTCCGCGGCGGCTTCCATCGGCGTTCACGCGGAACCCTGAGCGGCCCCGGGGGTTCTCTCTTCACACTCAGCAGTGAAGGGAGACCCATCATGTGGAATCGTGTCGAAGGCGAATGGAAGCAGTTTTCGGGCAAGGTGAAGGAGCAGTGGGGCAAGCTCACTGACGACGACCTGACCGTGATCGCGGGCAAGCGGGACCAACTCGCCGGGAAGATCCAGGAACGCTACGGCTACGCCAGGGACAAGGCCGAAGCGGAGATCCACGACTTCGAGCGGCGTATGGACGAGCCGCGTTCCTTCAAGAGCTGATGGACGGAGCGGCCGCATCCGGTGCGGCCGCTCTCCCCATTTCGGGTTCTCCGCCCTTGCGCCACAAGGGTTTGATGGCCCCGACGTTGCATTCCCCGACTTTACTGTCGTGGAGTGACCCGAAATGAAACCCGGCGTGAGACCCTTTGAGCTTGGTGATAGCGACGCCGTGCAGCGCCTCTGTGACTGGGCGTGGTGGTATCCGCGCTCCAGCGAGGGCTGGCGCTGGCTGTCGGCGGGGTCTCCGGGCGCGGGCTACAGCGACGCCGCCCCGGCCGGCTGGGTTTACGACACGGCGTCCGACGGGGTCCTGGCCTTCCTCGGAAACTTCCGGCAACGGTTCGACTACCAGGGCGAGACGCTCGTCGGCGCTAGCCTGCATACCCTGCTGGTCGACCCGCGCGCGCGGGGCGCCAGCCGCGACCTGCTCCGACGGTTCGCCGCTCAGGATTCCGCGTTTGTCCGGTACACGTTCAACGCCAACGACCGCTCCGCCCCGATCTACAAGCACTTCGACATGAAGCCCTGGCCGGAGAGCCTGAGCCACGTGAAGTACGCCTGGAAGGCGGACTGGTCGGCGGTGGCGAGTGAACGGGCGGTGCGCTGGTTCCACGGGCTTTCCGGCGGTCGCACGGCCGTTGAGCACTTCACCGATCCGCGCGTCTGGACCGGCGCGATCACGCGTTGCGAGCCCGGCGTGACCCCGCTGCCGGTCGGGGAGATCGACGACCGGTTCGACGCGCTCTGGGCGCGGCTCCGCCAGGACGGCCGACTGCTGGCCTGGCGCGACGCGGAGACCCTGCGCTGGCGGTGCTCGGACCCGGACCTGACACGCCTCCCCGTCATGCTCGGCTACGAGCAGGACAGTGTCCTCGCCGGCTACCTGCTGGCGTTCTTCTCGAAGGGCTCGGAGGTCGAGCGGCCGGCTCTGGAGATCATTGACCTGATCGCGACGGCCGGGACGGAGGCCGTGGCCATACCGGCGCTGGTGCGGACGCTTCTGGGGTCAGCCCGCGACCTGGGCGCCGCGCGGGTGCGGCTGCCGTTCGTTAGTCCCCGCCTCGACGGCCTGCTGGGCGCCTTCCCCACGGCCCGCCGCGCCTACGGCCATGATCACTGTCACCTGCGCTGGAACGAGGACGCGCCGGAGGCGATGCGCGACGCCTGGTTCGCGACGCCGTTCGATGGCGACTACAGTTTCTGTCTTCGCCCCCCGCCGCTGTTGGCGGCGGAGCGGGCGGCCTGACGACGCCGGCCCCGCCCCGACCGCGCGTGCGGCCGGGACGGGTCGCAATCTAGGCGCCGTAGATCACCGAGATCGTCTCGGCCACGCAGGCCGGGCGCTCTTCACCCTCGATCTCGATGGTGCATTCGTTCTTCATCTGCAGGCCGCCGGACTTGGCCTCGACGCTAAGCAGCTTCTGGCGCATGCGCACCTTCTTGCCGACGCGAACCATGTTGGTGAAGCGGACCTTGTCGCTGCCGTAATTGATGCCCCGGGTCACGCCGTTGACCTTGAGCAGCTTGGCGCCGAGGAACGGGATCAGCGACAGGGTCAGGTAGCCGTGGGCGATCGGGCCGCCCATTTCGCGGTTGGCCCGCTCGACGTCGACGTGGATCCACTGGTGGTCGCCCGTCGCCTCGGCGAACTGGTTGACCCGCTCCTGGCTGACTTCCAACCAGTCCGAGACCCCGATTTCCTGGCCCACGAGGCTGGCAAGGTCCTTGTAGTCGACTTCCTTGGTCATGGCGCATCTCCCTCAAACAGTTGTTCGGCGTCTTCAATGCCCCGAGCGCGCAAGGCATTCAACCGCGGACAGCGCTACAGACCGAACCGCTTGGGATCCGAGGCGATCAGGGCCTGGAGCTTCGGCATTCCCGCCCGCAGGCCCCCGGCCAGCTGGCGCGAGATGAGCCAGCCCAGCGGAAAGGGCGCGCTGGCCCGGCCGAGCCAGACCAGCTCACAGCCGCCGTCGGTCGGCACGACACGGTAGTCCTCGACGGCCGCCGACAGCGGCAGCGACGAACGCTCGAAGCGGAAGGCCATACGCTTGCCCTCGTCCCAGGCGAAGAAGGTCTCCTCGATGACCTGAGGCCCGACCTCGACCGTCCGCGTCGTGCCGACGGCGAAGGGTTTTGCGCTGGTCCAGGTGACCTTGGTGATCGGCAGCCATTGGGTCCAGGCCTCGCCGTCGAGCAGCGCCGCCCAGACCGCCGAGGGCGGGAAGGGGAAGGCGTGCCGGACCTCGACCGTACCCTTGGCCAGATACTCTTCTCCGACGGCGGTGTGGGCGCGCAGCGGCTTCGACATCGAATACTTCCCTTGAATCGGTCGTTGTTGGTCGTGGGGCGGCAGTTGAACGCGGCGCCGCCACGGCAGGCAAGCGGCCGTCGCCCTGGCTCAGTGTCCCGCCGCGAGCACCCTCGGAACGTCGATGCGGATGTCCAGCAGCTGCTGCGCCTTGCCCTTGGCCAGCGGGTCCAGACGCAGGCTGGAGAACTGGCCGCCGCCCAGCGCCTGGATGCAGTGCAGGTTGATGGCGTTCATGCCGGGCAGCTCGTAGCGGATGACCCTGGGAGCGGTCGCGCCCTCGAACTCGTGCGCGAACCAGGCCTTCACCCGATCCTCGGTGAGCCCTGCGCGGATCCAGGGCAGCAGCTCGGGCCGTCGGGCGATGACGCCGATGTTGAAGGCGTCGCCCTTGTCGCCGGAACGGGCCCAGGCGAGGTCGATCAGCGGCGCGGCGACCATATCGCCTTCCGGCGCGGGATCTGCCGGGACCGGCGGCGACACGACCTCGGCCGGATCGAAGGCGCGGGCAGGCGAGGCCGGGGTGATGGTCAGCGTCCGGTTGCCCAGCGACACGGTCGCGGCGACTTCCTGCCTCGGCAGCAGGATGGAGAACACCCGCGACACCGGCGTGATGGTCGGGGCGCCGCCGAACCAGCCTGTCGTGCCGACGCTCATCGAGGTGGTGGGGGAGGCGAACTCCCGCATCATCAGGCCCAGGGCCTCGGCGCTTTCGTGTTCGGCCCCGATGCGGCAGACGATCTCGCGCACGGATCGCGCCGCCTCGCTGGCGTTGGCGCCGTAGCTGGCCTCGGCGCCGAGGATCTCGATACGGCTGTCACGCAGCGGCGGCAGGTTGCGGTCGCGCAGCATCTCGCCGATCCGCTCGAGCATCGCCGCGGACTGCCGACGGCCCTTGGCGGCGGCGTCGCGTCCGACGATCGGACTGGCCCCGATGAAGCGGAAGCCGTCGCCGAAGGTCACGCAGACCTTGTAGCGGTCCGACGGCGGATAGCCCCTGGCGCCCGTCACGCGAACGCGATGCTCGCCGACGGCCTCGACCTTCACCTCGGTGAAATCACAGACGACATCCGGCAGGGCGTAGCCCTGCGGATCGCCGACCTCGTAGAGGATCTGCTCGGCCACGGCGGCGGGGGATACGAGGCCGCCCGTGCCCTCGGGCTTGGTCACGACGAACGATCCGTCAGCGTGGCATTCGATGACCGGATAGCCGATGTGCGCCCAGTCGGGGACGTCCTCCCAGTCGGTGAACAGACCGCCGGTCGCCTGGGCGCCGCATTCGATGACGTGCCCCGCCAGCGAGCCCGCCGACAGCAGGTCGTGGTCGTCGGCCGTCCAGCCGAACTCATGCATGAGCGGGCCGAGCGCCAGGGCGCTGTCGACGACGCGGCCGGTGATGACCATGTCCGCCCCGGCGGCCAGGGCGGCGGCGATCGGCGTGGCGCCGAAATAGGCGTTGGCGCTGAAGACCTTGCCCGGGTCGGGGAAGGGCGCGTCGGTGAACATCTCGGTCAGGCCGCGGGCCTTCAGGTCGTCCAGCCGCCCGGCCAGATCGTCGCCCTCGACGATGGCGATCCTGAAAGAGAGGCCCGCCTCGGCGGCGATCTTCTCCATCCGCTCGCGACAGGCGCGCGGGTTCAGGCCGCCGGCGTTGGTGACGATCTTCACCCCCTGCGCCTTGAGTTCGCGCAGGTTGTCCTTCCAGACCCAGTCGGTGAAGTCGCGGGCGTAGCCCTGGTCGGGGCGCGCCGCGCGCAGCTGGCCCAGCGAGCTCATCGTCGCCTCGGCCAGGTAGTCGAGGATCATGTAGTCGAGGTTCCCGCCGCGCAGCAGCTGGGGCGCGGCCACCGACGAGTCCCCCAGGAACCCGCCGGCGCCGCCGATGCGAACGATCTTCGTCATCAGACGATCTTGGCGTCGGCCTTGCCCCAGTAGGCGTCGCGGATCAGGCGCTTGTAGAGCTTGCCCGTGGCGTGGCGGGGGAGCTCCTCCATGAAGTCCAGCTGGCGCGGGGACTTCACGTGGCTGAGGTTGGCCTTGGCGTAGGCCAGCAGCTCGGCGCGCAGGTCATCGCCCGCATCTGCCCAGTTGGCGGGCTGGATCACCGCGATGACCTTCTCGCCCATCTCCTCGTCCGGGCCGCCGACCACGGCGACGTCGGCGACCCTGGGGTGACCGATCAGCAGGTTCTCGATCTCCTGCGGATAGATGTTCACCCCGCCGGAGATGATCATGAAGCTCTTGCGGTCGGTCAGGTAGAGGAAGCCGTCCTCGTCCACCCAGCCCACGTCGCCCAGGCTGGTCCAGCCGTGCTTGTTGTAGCTCTCGGCCGTCTTGGCCGGGTCGTTGTGGTAGTTGATGGGCGGGCCGTTCTCGAAATAGACCTGCCCCTCCTGGCGGGGCGGCAGCGGATCGCCTTCCTCGTTGCAGATGCGCAGCTCGCCCAGCACGGCCTTGCCGACCGAGCCCTTGTGCGCAAGCCAGTCGGCCGAGCCGATGTAGCAGAAGCCGTTGCCCTCGGTGCCGGCGTAGTACTCATGGATGATCGGGCCCCACCAGGCGATCATCTGTTCCTTCACCGGCACGGGGCAGGGGGCGGCGGCGTGCACCGCCGAGCGCAGCGACGACACGTCGTACTTCGCCCGCACATCTTCCGGCAGCTTCAGAAGCCGCACGAAGTGGGTCGGGACGAACTGGCCGCAGTCGACCTTGTACTTCTCGATCAGGGCCAGCATCGCCTCCGGGTCGAAGCGTTCCATGACGATGACGGTGCCGCCCAGCTTGTGGATGCTCATGCACCAGCGCAGGGGCGCGGCGTGATAGAGCGGCGCCGGCGAGATGTAGACGCTGTCCGGGGTGAAGCCGAACAGGCCCTGGGTCATCATGAACAGCGGATTGGCCGCGTCGATCTCCGCCCCGGTCAGCATTGGCTTGACGCCCTTGGGCCGGCCGGTGGTGCCCGAGGAGTAGAGCATGTCCGAGCCGGCGGTCTCGTCCGTGATCCGGCTGGTCGGCATGGCGTCGCGCGCCGTCTCGAAACTCTCGAACGGTCCGCGGGCGCCGCCGCACATGTAGAGCTTCAGGCCGGGAATCAGGGCCGGCATGTCATCGGCCATGGCACCCATCGAGGCCGAGGTGATGAACACCTTCGCTTCGCAGTCCTTGACGATGTACTCGACTTCGCTGGCCGTCAGCTTGGACGAGATGCAGGTGTAGTAGAGCCCCGAGCGCTGGGCGGCCCAGGTGATCTCGAAGTAGCGGGGATTGTTGTCCATGAAGATGGCGATGACGTCGCCGGCCTTCAGGCCAAGGGAGCGGAACAGATGCGCGCCCTGGTTCGACCGCTCTTCGAGCTGCTTGTAGGTCACCGTCTCGCCGGTGCCGGCCATGATGTAGGCGGCGCGGTCGGGGTTGTTCTGGGCGTGGTGGAACGGATGCATGGCGGTCGCTTCGACTGGAGTGACTTGGGCTGGGTTCAGGCGGCGAGGGCGGAGGCGGCCGCCTTGCCGAGGATCATGTCCGAGGCCTTCTCGGCGATCATGATCGTCGGCGCGTTGGTGTTGCCGCTGATCAGGCGCGGCATGATCGATGCGTCGACGACGCGCAGCCCCTCGACGCCGTGAACGCGAAGCTGCGGGTCGACCACCGCCTGCGGACCATGTCCCATCTGGCAGGTGCCCACCGGGTGATAGATGGTCGTCCCGGCGCCGCGGGCGTACGCCAGCAGCATCTCGTCGCTCTGGAAGTCCGGCCCCGGGTTCATCTCGTGGTCGATGTAGGGCGCCAGCGCCGCCTGCTCTGCGATCTGGCGACCGATTCTCAGTGAGGCGACGGCGACCTCCTGGTCGAGCGGATCGGCAAGGTAGTTGGCGAAGATGGCCGGATGGGCGGTCGGATCGGCTGACTTGATGCGGATATGGCCGCGGCTCTCAGGACGCAGCTGGCAGGGCGCGATGGTCAGGCCGGGCGCGCCTTCCAGCTCCATCTTCTGCTCATTGGCCAGTTTCTCGGCGTCCATCGTGGCCGGCAGGATGTGGTACTGGATGTCGGGGTGGGCCAGGTCGGGCCGCGACTTGCAGAACACCGCGATGTGCGCCGCCGAGAGCGTCAGCAGGCCCTTGCGCTGGAACAGGAACTTCATCGCCTCGCCGATGAAGCGGGGCCCGCGGGTCAGTTCGTTGACGGAGACCACGCCCGGCTTCAGCCGGTAGCGGACGCTCATCACATAGTGGTCCTGCAGATTCTCCCCGACGCCGGGCAGGTCGGCCACGACCTCGATGCCGTGCTCGCGCAGCAGGGCGCCGGGTCCCACGCCCGACAGCTGCAGCAGCTGGGGCGAGTTTACCGCCCCGCCGGCGAGGATGACCTCGGCTTTCGCCCTGGCGATTCGCTTGACGCCGTTCTGGGTGAATTCGACGCCGACGGCCCGCTTGCCCTCGAACAGCACCTTCGAGGCCAGGGCATTGGTCTCGACCCGGAGGTTGGCGCGGCCCATGGCCGGATGCAGATAGGCGACGGCGGCCGAGCAGCGCTGCCCGTTCTTCACCGTCAGCTGGTAGTAGCTCACGCCCTCCTGGTCGCCGCCGTTGAGGTCGGCGCGGCGCGGGATGCCGGCCTGTTCGCAGGCGTCGACCACGGCGTCGGACACCGGGTGGGTGGTGGTGACGTCCGAAACGTTCAGAGGCCCGCCCTTGCCATGCAGGTCGCCTGCGCCGCGCTCCTGGTTCTGCGAGCGCAGGAAGTAGGGCAGGACGTCGTCCCAGGCCCAGCCCTCGCAGCCCATCTGGCGCCAGTTGTCATAGTCGGCGTCCTGGCCGCGGATGTAGAGCAGGCCGTTGATGGAGGACGAGCCGCCCAGGACCTTGCCGCGCGGCCAGACGTGGGTGCGCCCGCCGGTGCCGGGGTCCGGCTCCGTCGAGTACAGCCAGTTGACCTTCGGATCCTTCAGGGTCTGCGAATAGCCGACCGGGACGTGGATCATCAGGTTGGACATGAACTGTCCGGGGTTTTTCGTCGGGCGGTCGTCGCCGCCGGCTTCCAGCAACAGCACCTTGCTCTTGCCGTCTGCGCTCAACCGATTGGCCAGGACGCAGCCGGCGCTCCCGGCGCCGACGATGATGTAGTCCGCCTCGATGGTGTCGGTCATGCCGCTTCCCTGTTCCTCGCCGACCGGCAGCGTCTTTGCGCGCCTGATCGGCGTTCACCTTACGGTCGGGGAAGTGTCGAAGGGAAGGGCGACGTAGCGGAAGCTGCCGCCACGTCATTATTGCCGCCGCGCCCGGACGCACTAGGCTTGCGCTAAGAGCAGCAATTTCAGGAGTGAGCGGCGATGGAACTGATCAGCCAGACTGCGGTCGAGGGCCGCGCGGGGCCGACGTTCGGGACCCGCTATCCGACGCTGGAGGGAGTCGACCTCACCGACATCGCCTCGTTCACCAACGGCCAGCCCTACGACGGGTTCGCCCGCCTTCGGGCCGAGGCGCCGGTGATGTGGCACCCCGAGACCCGCATGGACGGGCCCGGCTTCTGGGCCGTCACCCGCCATGAGGACGTGATGGCCGTGAACGGCGATCCGGCGACCTTTTCCAGCCAGCGCGGCGGCATCCTGATGGCGGCCGGCCGGCCCGAGGCGCGGCACGCGCTGCTCTATCGCGCCTCGATGGACGCGATGATCAACCTGGACGCCCCGCATCACCTGCAGCTGCGTCGCGAGCACATGCCCTACTTCACGCCCAGCTATCTGCGCGGTGTCTCCGAACGGGTGAAGGGCGAGGTGACGCGCCTGCTGGACGCCATGGCCCCCAAGGGCGAGACCGACCTGGTCGAGGACTTCTCCTCCATCCTGCCGCTGTTCACCCTGTGCGAGATCCTCGGCGTGCCAGAGGCCGACCGTCCGAAGTTCCTGACCTGGATGCACTATCTGGAAGAGGCCCAGAACATGGCCATGCGCTCGGCGACCGAGGGCATGACGCCGACGCTGGAGCTCATGCAGTTCATCGCCGACTTCAACAGCAACGTCGAAGAGATGTTCGAGTACGGCCGCCACATGCTGCACAAGCGCAGGGGCGACCCGCAGCAGGACCTGCTGACCGCCATCGCCCGCGCCCAGGTCGACGGCGACCTGCTCAGCGATGAGTACCTGGACGGCTCCTGGCTGCTGATCGTGTTCGCCGGCAACGACACCACGCGCAACACCCTGTCCGGCTCGATGAAGCTGCTGACCGAGTTCCCGGAAGAGCGCGCCAAGCTGATCGCCAACCCGGCGCTGATGCCCGGCGCGGTCAACGAG
>JBEIDC010000108.1:0-9699 GCA_040383665.1 Caulobacter sp. | reverse complement strand
GTGGCAGAAGGCGCTCCTCTGGGTCCTCGGGCTCGGGAGCAGCGAGGGCGGGATGGGCCACGAGGGCGGCTCCGGGTCTGGGTCCGGCGGCGGCGGCGGGGGCGGCGGCGGCGGCGGAGGCGGCGGGGCCGCTTCCTGACCGAACGCGTAGCGCAGGCCGAAGGTCAGGGCGTGGTCGGTGTACTCGCCGCTGAACACTTCCGGGTCGAAGCCGACCGCGGTGTTGGTCGCGGGACCCCAGTCGGCCGAAGTGGTGTTCAGGTAGCGGTAGGTCACGTCGACGTTCAGACGGTCGGTGGCTTCCCACGACAGACCGGCCAGCCATTGGTAGGCGAACACCTGGTCCTTGTCGTCGATGCCGATCGCCTGGTTGCCCGAGTTGGCGCGGGCCGCGAGCTGCAGGTCGAGGTTCGCCACGCCGATACCGAAGCCCACGAAGGGGTTCAGCGTCGCGTCGGGCATGAAGTCCCAGAGCAGATTGGCCATCAGCGTGGTGGCCTGAAGCGAACCTTCCGGCGCCGCGCAGGCCGGCAGGACGCTGCCGATGCTGCAGAGGTTGTTGGGCAGGGCGCGAGCGGGATCGCCTTTTACGTCAGCGATATCGCTGGAGCGGGCGCCCGCCTCGAGTTCCAGGCGCCAGTTCGGCGTCAGGCGGTAGCCCAGACGGGCGAAACCGGCGATGTCGTCTTCGAGTTCGAAGTCGAACTTGTACTTGTTGGCAGCTGGCTGCGATGTCGCCATTTCGACGTTGTCGGGCCAGTGGTAGCCGAGGTCGAACGCGCCGTACCAGCCCTGATCGGGCTCGGCCATCGCCTGCGGCGCAAAGGCGAGCGCTGCGAGCACGCTCCCCAGCATCAAAGCTTTCTTGTTCACGGTGAGCCCCTCGCTCAAGTGTTAGACCACGCCGAACATCGGCGCCGACCTTCCAGACAGCGTAAGGCGAAAACGATCAACAGGTCGCCCCGGGTTCTCCGAACCCCAGATCAGACCCCCCGATCCGCCTCCGACGTACGACAGACCCCAAAAACGCCGCGAAACCGGTTCGGTTCCACATCATTCGAACGGTCGCTGCCTGCGCAGTCGCCTGCAACTGCGACTATACGCCACCTTCGGCGGTTTTGCCAGCGCGCGGGCTTTCGATCTTCGTCTGTGTGGCGAGCCTGCATCAGGGCGTCACCCCTGTGCGTTGGCCTCGAGCTCCGCGAGCCAGGCGTCGACGCGCGCGTCAGACGGCATGCGCCAGTCCCCCCGCGGCGAAAGCGCGCCGCCGGACGAGATCTTCGGCCCGTTTGGCACGGCCGACCGTTTGAACTGGTTGGCGAAGAAACGGGTCAGGAACAGGCGCAGCCAGGCCTTGATCTCGCCCGGCGAATAGGCGCGACGCTCCGCGGGCGGGATCGCCGAGGGCCAGGCGCCGCGGGCGGCGTCGCCCCAGGCGCAAGCCGCCAGCCAGGCGATCTTCGACGGCGCCATGCCGTAGCGGGTGAGGTGGAAGAGGTTGAAGTCCTGAAGCGCGTAAGGGCCTACGAAATCCTCGGTCGCCTGGGTCTTGCCGCCCGCGTCGGCCGGGACCAGTTCGGGCGAGATCTCGGTGGCCAGGATATCGCGCAGCACCGCCTCGCCGGCCGCCCCAACCTCGCCGGAGCCGGCCACGAACCGGATCAGGTGCTGGATCAGCGTCTTGGGGACCGAGCTGTTGGGATTGTAGTGGCTCATATGGTCGCCGACGCCGTAGGTGCACCAGCCCAGCGCCAGCTCCGACAGGTCGCCCGTGCCAACCACCAGGCCACCACGCTGGTTGGCGATGCGGAACAGATAGTCCGTGCGCAGGCCGGCCTGGACGTTCTCGAACGTTACGTCATAGACCGGCTCGCCGGCGGCGAAGGGGTGGCCGAGATCGGCCAGCATCTGTTTCGCGGTCGGGCGGATATCGAGCTCGGCGCCGGTGACCCCCAGGGTGTTCATCAGGGTCCAGGCGTTGGCCTTTGTGCGGTCAGACGTCGCGAACCCCGGCATGGTGAAGGCCAGGATGTCGGTGCGCGGCAGTCCCAGCAGATCCATGGCCCGGCAGGCGACCAACAGGGCCTGGGTCGAATCCAGGCCGCCGGAAACGCCGATCACCAGCCGCTTGAGACCGGTCGACTTCAGGCGCTGCGCCAGCCCCTGGACCTGCACGCTGTAGGCCTCGAGGCAGTGCTCGGCGAGCTTGCCCTCGTCATCGGGAACGAACGGATAGCGATCCACCGTCCGGGCGATGGCCAGCGGCGCCGTCGGCGCGTTGAACGCGAAGGTCTGGACGCGAAAGGCCGTGTCGGCCTGGCGCGCGGCGATGCTGTCGCCGAAGGAGCCGGTGCGCATCCGCTCCTGCCGCACGCGGGCGACGTCCACATCGACGACGGCCATGGTCGACCGGGCAGGGAAGCGTTCGCTCTCGGTCAGCAGTTCCCCAAGTTCGAAGATCGAGGCCTGGCCGTCCCAGGCGTTGTCGGTCGTCGACTCGCCCACGCCGGCCGCCGAGTAGGCGTAGATCGCCTGGCAGCGCATCGACTGTGAGGCGCACAGCATCCGCCGGGCGTCCGCCTTGCCGATGACGATGTTGCTGGCCGACAGATTGAGCAGGATCTCGGCCCCGCCCAGGGCGCCCAGCGTCGAGGGCGGGGCCGGCGTCCAGACGTCCTCGCAGATCTCGGCGTGAAAGGTGAACGGCGCGCTGCCGGTCGAGCGGAACAGCTGGTCGGTCCCGAACGGCGCCGCTCGCCCGGCCACGGTGATGGTGCGGCCCACGACGCCCAGCCCGCTGGCGAACCAGCGGCGTTCGTAATACTCGCGATAGTTCGGCAAGAAGGTCTTCGGGACGACGCCCAGGATCGCGCCCCGGTGGATGACCACGGCGGTGTTGAACAACCGCCCCTCGTAGGCGAGCGGCGCGCCGACCACGAACACCGGCGCCAGATCGACGCTGGCTTCGACCAGGGTCGCGACGGCGGACTCCACCGCCTGCAGCAGGGCGTCCTGCAGCAGCAGATCGTCGATCGAGTAGCCCGACAGGCCCAGTTCCGGGAACACCATCAGCGCCACATCGCGGGCATGCCCCTCCCGAACGAGCGTCAAGGTCTCGGCGGCGTTGGCGGCAGGATCGGCGAGGGCGATCTGCGGGACGCAGGCCGCCAGCCGCACAAACCCGTGGCGGTAGGGGGAGTCGAAGGGGATGTCCGCCTGGCTGCGGTCTGTCTTCGGCATGAGCGTTTCCGGCCGTCTGGAGAGGAGGACTTAACAGTCCGGTTCCAACGGCCGCAAGGCTCAGAGGCTGGCGGCCAGACCTGCGCCTTCCGGTTGGTGATCCGTCGGCGTCTCCGGGCGAGCCAGAACGATGAGGCCCAGCGCCTCGAGCAAGGCATTGACCTCCTGCCGCGCGGCGAGCTTTGGGCTGTTCACACCGTCGGGACGCAGCCCGGCCGAGACATCGGCGAGCGTCAGGCCGAAGGGGAACATCTCGCGGTAGGCGACGCGCTCTCGTAGCGGCGGGCCGATCCGGAAGCCGACTTCGCCCGCGAGGCTGTTCAACGCCACCCTGATACGCTCGCGGTTTGCTGTGTCTGCACCTGCCAAACGGTTGCGGAGCACAATCCAGTCGAGGGTTCTGTTGTGTCGCTCTCTAAACTTGCGAGCATCCAGAACGGTTTCCGCATAGTGGCTAACACGGCTCAACGCCATCGTCACCGGATCCACGTTCCCGATCACGTCGAAATCAACGAAGCTGTCGTTCATTGGTGTGACAATAAGGTCGGCTTGGGCGTGCGCCGCACGGGAAACAGCCGTATCGCCGCCTGGCGTGTCTATAACGACGAGATCAGAATCCCGCATCGCCATAGAGATCGCCCGTTCGAACAACCGGAGCGCCGTCGGTTGATCGTCGGCAATGCTGGCGGGATCATCCACCAGTTTGTACTCACGCGGTGAGGGCGCGTCGATCCCTGCGGCAGGGAGCCACTGTCGGCGATTGGCCAAGAGTCTCGATAGGCTTTGCTGGCGAAGATCGAGGTCGATCGTGGAAACCCGCTGACCTCTGTATAACATGGCCACTGATATCAGCGCAGCCAAGGTAGACTTTCCCGCTCCGCCCTTCTCGTTGCCCAGAACAACGACGCGACCACGAAAGCGAGGCGCCCCCGCGCCGACGCTACGCTGACCTGGGATAGCTCGCGCTCCCTCAGCATTGCCAAACATGGTCGTCCCCATCCGATCAATAGTGGAAACTCAAGTTGGAGATTGCGGAGAGAGTCAATCATCTACGCGGAGCACGGGAGAATACGCCGCAGGTTGCTACTTTTGGCAGGTAGAGATCACGCGCCAACGTGCGCTCAGGCGCCCCCCGCCAACCGCGCAACGCCCGGGCGTATCGGCTTTCAAATCTGGCGCCGAAGGGTCTAGAGGTGTTGATCCCGGATGTTCGGCGAGGGGAGCGTAGCGACATGGCAGCCTATACTCGTATCCACTGGCGCTCCTCCGACGGCCTGACCCTTCACGCCCGCGACTACCCCGGCGCGGTTGATCGCCCGCCGGTGATCTGCATCCACGGCCTGACCCGCAACGCCCGCGATTTCGAGGACCTTGCGCCCTTGATCGTGGGCGCCACCGGGCGGCGGGTGATCGCCGTCGATATCCGCGGACGGGGCCGCTCCGACCGCGCGACCGATCCGATGTCCTACAATCCGGGCATGTACGCGGCCGACATCCTGGCCCTGCTCGACGATCAGGCGATCGCCCGCGCCGCCTTCGTCGGCACAAGCATGGGCGGGCTGATCATGATGACCCTGGCGCTGATGCGGCCGGACGCCATCGCCGCGGCGGTGCTCAACGATGTCGGCCCGGAGATCGCGCCGGAAGGCCTGGCCCGGATCGCCGGCTACATCGGCGTCAGCGCCGAGGTCGCCGACTGGGCCGGTGCGGCGGCCTGGGTCAAGGCCGGCAACGGCGTGGTGTTTCCGGACTATGGTCAGGCCGAATGGGACCGCATGGCCCGCCGCACGTTTCGCGAGGCCGGCGGCCGGCCGGTGCTGGACTATGACCCGGACATCGCCGTCCCGATCCGCGCCGCCGACCCGTCGGCCCCGGCGCCGGACCTGTGGCCGGCGTTCGGCGCGCTGGTCTCCGGCCGACCGGCGCTGCTGATCCGGGGTGAGACCTCCGACATCCTGAGCCCCGACATCGCCGCGCGGATGCGCGTCGCCGCGCCGCACATGGCCTATGCCGAGGTTCCCCGCGTCGGCCACGCCCCGATGCTGGACGAAAGCGAGGCGTTCAACGCCATCACCACGCTCCTGCTCGCGGCAGAATGATCGTTCATTTGCGCGTCAGCCGCAGATCGATAAGGTCAGCGGCCAGCCGCCCCCGTTTCAGAGCATCACCGTGACCCAGACCGATCCCGTTCTCGCCGTCGAAGACCTGAAGGTGACTTTCCAGACGCACGACGGAGCGGTCGAGGCGGTGCGCGGCGTGTCCCTGACGGTCAAGGCCGGCGAATGTCTTGGCGTTGTCGGCGAAAGCGGCAGCGGCAAGAGCCAGACCTTCATGACCATCATGGGTCTGCTGGCCGGCAACGGGACGGCCAGCGGCTCGGCCCGGTTCGACGGCCAGGAGCTGATCGGCCTCAAGCCCGCCGAGCTCAATCGCCTGCGCGGCTCGAAGATGACGATGATCTTCCAGGACCCGCTCACCGCCCTGACGCCGCACGTCAAGATCGGCGAGCAGATCGCCGAGCCGCTGCGCCTGCACCTGGGCCTGTCGCGCAGGGCGGCCCGGGACCGCGCCCTGGACTGGCTCAAGCGGGTGCGGATTCCCGAGGCCGAGCGGCGGATGAACCAGTATCCACACGAGCTGAGCGGCGGCATGCGCCAGCGGGTGATGATCGCCGGGGCCATGGCCTGCGGTCCGCGCCTGCTGATCGCCGACGAGCCGACCACGGCCCTGGATGTCACCGTGCAGGCCGAGATCCTCGACCTGATGGCCGAGCTGCTGCGCGAGACCGGCGCGGCCATGGTGCTGATCACCCACGACATGGGCGTCATCGCCCGCCTGGCCGACCGCGTCTGCGTGATGAAGGACGGCGCCTACGTCGAGGCCGGACCGGTGGAGCAGGTCTTCGCCGAGCCGAAGACCGATTACACGCGCGCCCTGCTCGAGGCGATCCCGCGGCTGGATCGCGACGACCGCGGCGGCCGTCCAACCATCGACCCTGCCCCGGCCGGGGCCCCGGTGGTGGTCGAAGGGCAGGACGTGAAGGTGTGGTTCGACATCAACACGGGCATGTTGGGCCGCAAGGTTCCGCTGCGCGCCGTGGACGGCGTCAACTTTACTGTCCGCCAGGGCGAGACCCTGGGCGTGGTCGGAGAAAGCGGCAGCGGCAAGTCCACCCTGGCCCGGGCGGTGCTGAACCTGCTGCCGCCGGGCGGCGGCGAGCTGGGCGGCACGGTGACGGTGCTGGGCCGCGACATCACCCACGCCGATCGCGAAACCCTGCGGGTCGCGCGCAAGGATCTGCAGATCGTCTTCCAGGATCCGCTGGCCAGCCTCGATCCACGCATGACGGTGGGCGATTCCATCGCCGAGCCGCTGCAGGTGTTCAGCCCCGGCCTGAAGCGTCGCGAGCGCGAGGCCGCCGCGGCGGCGATGATGGAGCGCTGCGGCCTGTCGCCGACCCTGATCAACCGCTATCCGCACGAGCTGAGCGGCGGCCAGAACCAGCGCGTGGGCATCGCCCGGGCGATGATCCTGCAGCCGAAACTGGTGATCTGCGACGAGGCGGTCAGCGCCCTGGACGTGACCATCCGGGCCCAGATCATCGACCTGCTGATCCATCTTCAGAAGGAGCTGGGCATGGCGATGATGTTCATCAGCCACGACCTGGCCGTGGTCCGCGAGATCAGCCACCGCGTGCTGGTGCTCTACATGGGCCGGGTCATGGAGCTGGCCAGCCGCGAGCAGCTCTACGAGAACCCGACGCATCCCTATACCCGGGCCCTGCTGTCGGCGGCGCCCATCCCCGATCCGACGATCGAGCGCAATCGCGTCCGGGTTAAGCTCACGGGCGAGCCGCCCTCGCCGCTGGACCCGCGCGCCGGGTTGCGGTTCCTGCCGTCCCGGCTGTCGGAGGACAAGGCTGCGCCGGTCTATACCCCCAAGCTCATGGAAGTCGCGCCGGGCCACCTCGTCAGCGAGTTCGACCCGATCTGACCGGGCCTGCCGACGAGGCGCGCGACGATCAGTTCTGGATGATGGTCGTGAATCGCCGCGCTGCCTCGGCCAAAGCCTGACCCTGCCGCTCGTTGCAGGTCTCGTCGCCGGCGGCGTCGGCAACGGCCTGAGTCTTGAGATCGAAAGTGCGGTTCCTGTTCGACAGCCGTTGCGCCAGTTCCCGCTTGTGGCCGGAGCTCGAGCGAGTTGAAGCGCCACAAGCCCTCTGCTCGCGTTTATGAAGGTATTGGCCCGGGAACCGTCGCCCTGATCCGGGTGTTTTCACGCCGTTTCCAACCGGGCCCAAACGCTCTAGGAAACGCGCCATGACCTACGCCGTATCGATCCGCCCGCAACCGGTCGTCCCCGTCAAGGGATCGGACCGACCGTTTCCCGTGCGCCGCATTCTGTGTGTCGGCCGCAACTACGCCGCCCACCGGCGCGAGATGGGCGGCGACGACCGCGACCCGCCGTTCTTCTTCTCCAAGCCGGCCGACGCCGTCGTGCCACCCGGCGCCGACGCGCCCTACCCGACCGCGACCAGCGACCTGCACCACGAGATCGAACTGGTGGTCGCCCTTGGCGAGGGCGGATCGATCTTCGGTTTCGCTGTCGGCGTCGACCTGACCCGCCGCGACCTGCAGGCGGCGTCGAAGGCCAAGGGCCAGCCGTGGGACGCGGCCAAGGGCTTCGACGCCAGCGCTCCGATCAGCGCCATCCGGCCCTTCGACGGAACCATCCCGCAGGGTCGCATCGCCCTGTCGGTCAACGGCGCGGTTCGCCAGCAGGCGGAGGTCGCCGACATGATCTGGTCGGTCGAGGAGATCATCGTCGAGGCCGGCAAGCTCTGGACCCTGGAGCCCGGCGACCTGATCTATACCGGCACGCCAGAGGGCGTCGGGGCCCTGCAACGCGGCGACGCGGTGACCGGCGAGGTCGAGGGCGTCGGAACGATCGCCTTCAAGGTCGTCTGATGGTTCTCAAGCTGCACAGCGCCTGGCGCGCCTCGGCGCCGTATCGTGTTCGCATCGGCCTGAACCTGAAGGGCGTCGCCTACGAGGTGGCCCCGGTCGACCTCGTCGCCGGCCAGCAGAAGAGCGAAGCCTACCACGCGGTCAACGCCCAGGATCTGGTGCCCTCGCTGGTCCTGGAGGACGGCCGGGTCCTGACCCAGTCGCTGTCGATCCTCGAGTGGCTCGAGGAGACCCAGCCCGGTCCGGCCCTGCTGCCGGCCGACGCCTTTGACCGGCAGGTGGTGCGGGCCATGGCCTGCATCGTCGCCTGCGACATTCACCCGGTGAACAACCTGCGCATTCTGAAGGCGCTCGCCGGGCTGGGCGCCGATGAGCCCGCGCGCAACAGCTGGGCCCGACGCTGGATCAGCGAGGGGTTCGCGGCGCTGGAGCCGATGATCGCCCGCCATGGCGCCGGCTATGCGTTCGGCGACTCGCCTACCCTGGCCGACGCCTGTCTCGTGCCGCAGGTCTACAACGCCGCCCGGTTCGCAGTGGACCTGACCCCCTTCCCGGCCATCGCCGCCGCCGCCGCCCGGGCCGGGGAGCACCCGGCGATCGCCGCCGCCCACCCCAACCTTCAGCCTGACGCGGTATCCTAGGATGCCGATGCTCGACGACCTTAAGGCCAAGAACCGGGCCTGGTCCGCCAAGAAGACCGAGATAGACCCGGACTTCTTCAAGCGGCTCGAGAGCCAACAGAGCCCGGAGTATCTGTGGATCGGCTGCGCCGACAGCCGTGTGCCGGCCAACGAGATCGTCGGCCTGGATCCGGGGGAGCTGTTCGTCCACCGCAATGTCGCCAACCTGGCGCCGCCACAGGACACAAACTACCTCAGCGTGCTGCAGTTCGCGGTCGACGTGATCAAGGTCAAGCATGTGATGGTCGTCGGCCATTACGGATGCAGCGGCGTGCGGGCGGCGGTCGACGGCAAGCGACGGGGTCTGGTCGACCACTGGCTGCACCCGATTCGCGAGATCTACAGCGCCAACCGCGACGCACTGGACGCCTTGGGCGAGCACGAGCGCTGGGACCGGCTGTGCGAGCTCAATGTCATCCGCCAGGTCCAGAACGTCGCCGCCGACGTCTTCGTGCAGGACGCCTGGGCGCGGGGCCAGAGCCTGTCCGTTCACGGGTGGGTCTACCGGCTGTCGAACGGCCTGGTGAATGACCTCAACGTGACGGTCACCAACCCCACCGAGTACGAGGAACTGGCCGGATTCAGTTCCGGATCCTGACGCGGGACCGGGCCGACCGGTCCAGGTCGTCGATGACGGTGACCTCATAGAACCCGGGCGCCTCGGGCCGCCAGATCGTCCGTCCACTGACCGGATCGGTGGCCACGGGCGCGCCGTCGACATACCAGCGCAGGCCGTCGCCGGACGCGGCCAGCACCAGCCCGCGGGCGCGCGGTCCCAGCGCCTCGACCTGAACCGTCGCGCCGTCGGGCGG
>JBEIDC010000107.1:0-9796 GCA_040383665.1 Caulobacter sp. | reverse complement strand
CGGGCGGCGGCAAGGGCGGCCTCGGCGGCGGCCAGCGTCGCGGCGGCCTGTTCGGCCTGCGGATCGACGGCCGGGCCGACGGCGGCGCGGTCGGCCTTCGCCTGGTCCAGAGCCCGGACGGTGCGGCTCAGGCGGCCTTCAGCGTCGACCAGCCTCGCCTGGGCGGCGCGGCGGCGGGCCTCGTCGGCGGCGACCCCGGCGGCGAGGGTTTCGACCTCGCGGTCGGCCTTGGCGCGGGCCTCTTCCGCTTCCGCCAGCATCTTCTGCAGCTCGGGCAGGCGCGAGGGGGCGGAGGCCACTTCAGCCTCGACCACCTCAAGCTCGGCGGCCAGCCGTTCCAGCGCCACGCCGGCGTCCTCGACGATCTGGGCCTCGCGGGCGGCGTCGGCGTCGATGCGGGCCAGCTCGGCGGTCAGGCGGTCGACCTCGGCGGCGGCGGTCTCGTGCTCGCGCTCCAGCCGGTCCTTCTCGATGGCCAGCCGGTTGAGGACGGCGGCGGCCACCGTCTCCTCCTCGCGCAGGGGCTTGATCGCCTCTTCCGCCTTCAGCGCCTCGGTCAGGGCGGCGGCGGCGGCGCGGGCGGTGTCCTCGCCGCCGCGGATCGACTCTGTGTTCTCGGCCTCGACCCGAACAAGCGTATCGCGGGCCTCGGTCCAGCGGGCGAACAGCACCGCGCCCTGGACCGCGCGGATCTCGGCCGACAGCTTCCTGTACTTCTCCGCCGCCCGGGCTTCGCGGCGAAGGCGGTTCAGATTGGCGTCCAGCTCGCGGATGATGTCGTCGAGGCGGCCGAGATTGGTCTCCGCCGCCCGCAGCCGCAGCTCCGCCTCATGCCGCCGGGTGTGCAGGCCCGACACGCCGCCGGCCTCTTCCAGGATGCGGCGACGGTTCTGCGGCTTGGCGGCGATCAGCTCGCTGATCTGGCCCTGACGCACCAGGGCCGGCGAGTTGGCCCCGGTCGAGGCGTCGGCGAACAGCAGCTGGACGTCCCGGGCCCGCACCTCCCGGCCGTTCACCCTGTAGGTCGAGCCCTCGCCCCGATCGATGCGGCGGACCACCTCGATGGTGGCGTGGTCATTGAACTGCGAGGGGGCGGTATGGTCGCTGTTGTCGATGGTCAGGGTGACCTCGGCATGGTTCCGCGCTGGGCGAGAGCCTGTGCCGTTGAAGATCACCTCGTCCATGCCGCCGGCGCGCATCGCCTTGGCGGAATTGGCCCCCATCACCCAACGCAGGGCTTCCAGCAGGTTCGACTTGCCGCAGCCGTTCGGTCCCACCACGCCCGTGAGTCCGGGTTCGATCCTGAACTCTGTCGGATCGACGAAGGATTTGAACCCGGAAAGGCGGAGCCTCTGGAACTGCACGTGTCGGAGTCGGCCCCTACTTCACCTTGGCCAGGGCCTTGGCGTAGGCCTCGTCGATCTGGGCCATGGTCAGGCCGTTGCCGTACTTGTCGTCGTTGAAGAAGAAGGTCGGGGTGCCCTCGATCTTGGCTTCGGTCGCGTACTTCTGGACCTTGTCGTTGAGAGCCTTGATCGCCTTCTCGTCGCTGACGCAGGCCATGAAGGCCTCTTCGCTGAGTCCGGCGGACTGGGCGATCGGCAGCAGCACGCCGCGGATATCGCCGGTGCGGAAGATCTCTTCCTGGCCGTGGAACACCGCGTCGATGACGGTGAAATACTTGTCCTTGCCGGCGCAGCGCGCCATCAGGGTGCCGGCCACGGCCAGCTGCGGCGGTTGGGTGATGAACTCGCGGAACACGTACCGCACCTTGCCGGTGTCGATGTACTTGGCCTTGAATTCGGGGAACACGGTCTTGTTCCACTCGGCGCAGTGGCCGCAGGCAAGCGAGGCGTACTCGACGACCGTGACCTTGGCGTTGGCGTCGCCCATGCTCATGTCGTCGGCTGTGACGGTCGCGCCGCCGCCGCCGCCGCAGGCGGCCAGAGCGAAGGTGCTGGCGCCAAGCGCCAGAAGGGTGCGGCGGTGAAGGGTCTGCATGGCGGGAAGTCCCCCTGAAGCAATCTGTGATCTTGGCCCGATTCCCCAAGCCTTAGGAACGCGGCGTTTCCGTGGCGCTACAGCCTTTCGCGGGCCCGGAGTCAACCGTCGCGGCCGCGCAGGATCTCGCGGCCCAGCGTGGTAAGGGCGGTCTTGAGCGAGCCGTCCGGCTGGTGCTTCAGCCCCTCGGCCAGGGTCTTCTCGGCGGCGGCGTCCAACGGGCCCTTGTGGCGACGCCGCTGTGCCTGAGGCCGCGTGGCGTGGGCTCGCACCGGACCCTGCACGATGCGCAGGCGGCCGACCGCGCCCTCGCCGAGCATCAGCGACACCCGCTGCAGGATTTCCGGCGCCTGGTGCTGGACGATGGCGGCCGCCGCGCCGGACACGCGCAGCTCCAGCGTCCCGGGGGCGTTGCCCCGCGCTTTGGTCAGTTTCACCGGCTCGGTGTGGCGGGCCAGGGTCTCGCCGACGATCTCCTTCCACTTGCGCTGCAGCTGGCCCGGCCCCTGGCCGAACCGCTCCTCCAGCTGCCGCAGCACCGGCGCCAGCGCCCGCCCGGCCGGCGGCGGCGTCAGCCGGGGCGCCGGACGCGTGCGACGGCGCGCCAGGATCTGGACAGTCTCCTCGAGCGTGGGCAGGCGGCGGCGCATGGGACTTCTTACGCCCTTCCCCCTGGAGGGGGGAAGGTGGCCTGCGAAGCAGGTCGGATGGGGGTGGGGTGATTGGCGGCTCGCTCCGGTCGGGCTGCTGGCCGCAAATGACCTTCACTGTCCCCACCCCCATCCCCGACCCTTTCCCCCTCCAGGGGGAAGGGGGTAACGGTGGGCCATGACCACCCCCGCCCTCCGCGCAGCCCTGCTGGCCTGGTACGACGCCTCTGCCCGGACGCTGCCATGGCGCGCGCCGCCGGGGAGCTCGGGGCGGACGGACCCCTATTTCGTCTGGCTGTCGGAGGTCATGCTGCAGCAGACCACCGTGCCGCATGCGACGCCGTATTTCCTGAGCTTCACCCAGCGCTGGCCGACCGTCTCCGACCTGGCCGCCGCGCCGGACAGCGACGTCATGGCCGCCTGGGCGGGGCTGGGCTACTACGCCCGCGCCCGCAACCTCTTGGCCTGCGCCCGGGCCGTGGCCGGCGAGCACGGCGGGGAGTTTCCGGACACGGAGGAGGGCCTGCGCGCCCTGCCGGGCGTTGGCGCCTACACCGCCGCCGCGATGGCCGCCATCGCCTTCGACCGCGAGGCCAATGTCGTCGACGGCAATGTCGAGCGGGTCATGGCCCGGCTGTTCGCGGTCGAGGGACCGATGCCGGACTCAAAGCCGGAGCTGAAGGCGCTGGCCGGGTCGCTGGTCACGGAAGAGCGACCGGGCGACTGGGCCCAGGCGCTGATGGATCTCGGCGCGACGGTGTGTCGACCGAAGTCGCCGCTGTGCGACCGTTGCCCGGTGTCGGGGTTCTGCGCGGCCTTCGCCCGGGGCGATCCGGATACCTTCCCAAGGAAGACGAAGAAGGCTGATCGGCCGAGGCGGTATGGGGTGGCCTGGCTGCTGACGCGCGGGGATGAGGTGGCGCTGGTGCGGCGGCCGCCGAAGGGGCTGTTGGGCGGGATGCTGGCGTTGCCGACGAGCGAGTGGCGGGGTGATCCGTGGGCGGATGGTGAGGCGGTCGAGGCCGCGCCTGTCGCCGCAGACTGGCATGACGCCGGCGAGATAGACCACGTCTTCACCCACTTTTCCCTGACCCTGCGGGTGTTCCGGGCCGAGGGGATGATGGAGGCGGAGTGGACGGACCGCGACGGGCTGGGCGGGCTGCCGAGCGTGTTCCTGAAGGCGGCACGGGCGGGGCTGAGGCGGCTGGTTTGATGGCGCCGCATTGAGGATCAAAAAGCCTACTCTACTACCGCGTGGGCGAAGGCTGAGTAGCAGGCTTCATCGCAGGATCGGGAACTGGTTTCGGCGAGACGTTTTGGGGGCGTTCGATAGGCAACTTCTCTCCGAAGGTTTTGGTTGCATCGATAAAGTCATTGCCGAACACGCTCAGCAGGAATGCGGCGACCACAAGGATGACGGAGTACGCAAAGGCTGAGGCAACACCAATAACTACGTCCTTCCAGAGGGGGCGTCCTATCATGAGCGCGTTTCGTTCGATTGACGGCGTTTCGTCGTGAACAACGCTTTGAGCATAGGCAGACAGTGCGCTCTCGGCCGCCTCCTTCAGGGCTTGCAGGGAAGTTTCGGTCCAACTCGAGGCAAATGCGCGCTCATCGGAAGGCTTGGGAGCATGCCCGAATTCTGATTTAAATTTCAGAATCCACTCTCGCTTTGCCTGCTTGTACAGACCGTACGCGATAAAGCCTTCAATATCGTCGGGTGCGGCAACGAGACTTTCGAATGTCTCATTGTATCCCTTGACCACTGCGCTGGGCTTCGCCGCCGCCACTAGGTGCCTTTGGGGCTCTTCTTACTCAAAGCCGCTTTGGCACTCGTAAGGGCGCGATTGTAGGATTCGCGGCTCATCCCGACGACACGCGAGCCGTCAGGACGCCGCATTTCCTGAAAAACGCTCTCGCCCTTGGACGTCTTCGGGCCAACGCTCACGAATGAGCCGTTGGCAGAGATGCGAACCGTCTTTCCCATGCAGCGAATATAGGCACCCTCACCCGTGAACCGCAATGCTGACTAAGCCGCCATCTCCGCCCGCACCTTCGACCGCAGCACGTCGATCGGCGCGAGGCCCTTGTCGGACTTGAAGTGCCAGTAGGTCCAGCCGTTGCAGGCGGGCTGGGACTGGATCATGGCGCCGACCTTGTGGATCGAGCCGGTCAGGTCGCCCACGGCCAGCGAGCCGTCGGCCCGGACCTTGGCCGAGCGCAGGCCCTTGGGGCACCAGACGGTGTCGCCCGGGCGCAGCAGGCCGGCCTCGACGATGGTGCCGAACGGCACGCGGGGCTCGGACTTCCTGCTGCCCATGACCTCCAGGTCGGCCGGGGCGATGGGGATCACCTTGCGGATGCGTTCCTTCGCGTGGGCGACATATTCGCTCTCGCGCTCGATGCCGATGAACCGGCGGCCCAGCCGCTTGGCGGCGGCGCCCGTCGTGCCCATGCCGAAGAAGGGGTCGAGGATCACGTCGCCCGGACGGGTGGAGCTGAGGATCACCCGGTGCAGCAGCGCCTCGGGCTTCTGCGTCGGGTGCGCCTTGTGGCCGTCGGCGCCCTTGATCCGCTCCTCGCCGGTGCACAGCGGCAGCGTCCAGTCGGACCGCATCTGCACCTCGTCGTTGGCCATCTTCATGGCGTCGTAGTTGAAGGTGTAGCGCTTGGCGCCCTTGCTCTTGGCCGCCCAGATCAGCGTCTCGTGCGCGTTGGCGAAGCGGGTGCCCTTGAAGTTCGGCATCGGGTTGGACTTGCGCCAGATGACGTCGTTCAGCACCCAGAAGCCGAGGTCCTGCAGCACCGTGCCGACCCGGAAGATGTTGTGGTAGCTGCCGATCACCCACAGGGCGCCGTCGTCCTTCAGCACGCGCTTGCACTCGGCCATCCAGGCCTTGGTGAAGGCGTCATAGACCTTGAAGCTCTCGAACTGGTCCCAGTGGTCGTCGACCGCGTCGACCTTGGAATTGTCCGGCCGCAGCAGGTCGCCGCCGAGCTGCAGGTTGTAGGGGGGATCGGCGAACACGAGATCGACGCTGCCGTCCGGGAGCTTCTTCAGCTCCTCGATGCAATCGCCGAGAATGATGGTTTCCGACCCGAACGCCATGTGCAGCCCCTGAACTCAAGAGAGTCCAAGGAATCTCGGCGATTCAGGGTTAAGGGGTCGTTCCGCGACGTGGTTAGCGAGGGGTTAACTGCTCAGCGCGGGGACGATGTCGGTCTGTGTGAAGTCGTTGCCGACATACAGCAGCGGAGCTTTCATCGCCTTCGCCAGGGCGTAGGCAAAGCAGTCGCCGAAATTGAGCTTCGCCCCGCTTCCGAAGCCGCGGCCGAAGCGAACACGGGCTTCCAGCGCGAGGCCGGACTGCCGAACATCCACCGGAACCACTTCGATCCCTGCCAGCGCGAGGAATCTGTCGAGATCAGTCTTGGCCTCGTCCCGGTTCGCGATGCGCCCGGCCAGGACCGCGCCGGATTCGACGTAGTTGGCCGCTGAAATGACCCGCTGGCCCGGCAGGTCCTGGTCGAGCCGCGTCAGGAGCGCCGCACCCTCGGGTTCCGCGAACACGATGGCAATCACGGCCGACGAGTCGACGACGATCAATCCTCGTCTCCCGACGCCCAATCCCACTCAGCCTTTGTCACCGGACGGCGGTCATACTTGTGCGCCACGCTCTCGACGAAAGCCATCAGCCGGTCGACATACTCGGCCCCCTGGAGCTCACGTTCCCGCGCCAACCGTTCCCGCAGCGCATTGGTGACCGCGTCGGTCAGGGTCTCGCCCGTCAGCAGGGCCAGTTCCCGCGCCAGACGGTCGGCTTCGTCGGTCTTGATGCTCAGCGCCATGGCCGGCCCCTTCTAGATCGGCTTTCTAGATAGCATGTTCCGGCATTCGCCGCGAGGGCTCGACTACCCCTGCGGAAGCGCGGAAACATCGCCGCTTCAAGGACGCCCGTCGCATGAGGCGTCGCAGGAGACGCCGATGTCCGACCCGCTCGCGCCGCTGACCGAGAGCCGCCTCAGCCCCTTCTACCAGGAGCACCACCGCGCCTGGCGCGACACGCTGCGCCGGTTCGTCGAGGCGGAGATCATGCCCGGCGTCGACGCCTGGGATGAGTCAGGGACCTTCCCGCGCGAGCTCTATCGCAAGGCGTCGGACGTCGGCCTGCTGCGTCTCGGCTGGCCGGAGGAGTACGGCGGCGTGCCGTCGGACCCCTTCATGTCCATCATCACCAGCCAGGAGATGGCCCGGCACGGCGCGGGCGGGGTCAACGCCAGCCTGATGAGCCACGGCATCGGCCTGCCGCCGATCCGCCGCATGGGCAGCCAGGAGATGAAGGACCGCATCATCCCGCAGGTGCTGTCCGGCGAGAAGATCTCGGCCCTGGCCATAACCGAGCCCTCCGGCGGCAGCGACGTCGCCAACCTGCGCACCACCGCCCGCCTGGACGGCGACCACTACGTCGTCAACGGCTCCAAGATGTTCATCACCAGCGGCATGCGGGCCGACTACTACACCGTCGCGGTGCGCACCGGCGGGGAAGGGGCCGGCGGCGTCTCCCTGCTGCTGATCGAGCGTGAGCGGGAGGGTTTCTCGCGCACCGAGCTGAAGAAGCAGGGCTGGTGGGCGTCCGACACCGCCGCCCTCTACTTCGACGACGTGCGGGTGCCGGTCGAGAACCTGATCGGCCAGGAGAACATGGGCTTCTCGGGCATCATGCAGAACTTCAACGGCGAGCGGATCGGCATGAGCGCCGGGGCCATAGGCTTCTCCAGGGTCTGCCTGGAGGACGCCATCAGCTGGGCCCGGGAGCGCAAGACCTTCGGCAAGCGGCTCGCCGACCACCAGGTCATCCGTCACAAGCTGGCTGACATGTACAAGCGCATCAGCGCCACCCAGGCCTGGCTCGAGACCCTGGCCTGGCGCATCGAACAGGGCGAGCAGCCCATCGCCGAGATCGCGCTGCTCAAGGTCCAGGCCACCGAGACCATGGAATACTGCGCCCGCGAGGCGATGCAGGTGATGGGCGCGGCTGGCTACATGCGCGGCGGCCGCGTCGAGCGCATCTACCGCGAGGTGCGGGTCAACGCGATCGGCGGCGGGTCCGAGGAGATCATGCGGGATCTCGCGGCCCGGCAGATGGGGATCTGACGCACAGGGGACACCTTAACCTGTCCCCGAACCTTCGATGTCGGCGAACAGATCCCGGATCGGCGCCCACCCACGGCGGTGGATCGGGCTCGGCCCGAGCGCCTTCAGCGCCTCGACGTGCACCGGCGCGTGGTAGCCCTTGTGGGCCGCGAAGCCGTAGCCAGGGTAGGCTGCGTCCATCTCGACCATCAGCCGGTCGCGGGCCGTCTTGGCCAGGATCGAGGCGGCGGCGATCGAGGCTGACAGGCTGTCGCCCTTGACCACCGTCCGGATCTCGCAGGGCAGGCGGAAGCGGTAGTTGCCGTCCACCAGGGCGAAGACCGGCGTCACGGCCAGCCCCTCGACAGCGCGGTGCATGGCAAGGCCCGTGGCCTGCAGGATGTTGAGCTGGCCGATCTCCTCGACACTGGCCCAGCCGACGCACCAGGCGACGGCGCGGGCCTTGATCTCGCTCTCCAGCGCCTCGCGCTTGAGGTGGGTCAGCTTCTTGGAGTCGTCCAGTCCGGCCGGAGCGTTGGCCGGATCGAGGATCACCGCCGCCGCGCAGACCGGTCCCGCCCACGGCCCGCGGCCGGCCTCGTCGACGCCGCAGACCGGTGAGGGGCAGGCGGCCTCAAGGGTGAAGTCGGGCATCAGCGGCTGATCCGCTGCACCGGGCCGTGGCGGAAGCAGCCGGTCAGGTGGTCGTTGACCATGCCGGTCGCCTGCATGAAGGCGTAAACGATCACCGGCCCGACGAACTTGAAGCCTTTCGCCTTGAGCGCCTTGCTCATCGCCTCGGCCTCCGGGGTCTTCACGGGCACCTCGCCGTGGGCGTCCCAGTGGTTGACGATCGGCTGGCCGCCGACGAAGTCCCACAGGAAGTCGCTGAAGTCCTCGCCCCTGTCGCGCATTTCCAACCAGATGCGGGCTCCGCCGATGGCGGCGTCGATCTTGGCGTTGGAGCGGACGATGCCGGCGTCGGCCATAAGCCGCGCCCGGTCCTCGGGGCCGTAGCGGGCGACCTTCTCCGGGTCGAAGTCGTCGAAGGCGGCGCGGAAGGCCTCGCGCTTGCGCAGGATGGTGATCCAGGCGAGCCCGGCCTGGAAACCGTCCAGCACCAGCTTCTCCCACAGGGCGCGGGAGTCGTACTCGGGCACGCCCCATTCCTCGTCGTGATAGGCGAGATACTGGGCGTCCGTGGCGCCCGGCCAAGTGCAGCGAGTCGGCGTGGTCATGTCCGCCTCTTAGCATGACGCCGGTTGTACCGATTAGTCGCCGTGCGCCGCGGTCTGCTAGGGTTCCCAAACAAAATTGGGCTCGGGGGAGCAGGCTGATGAAGCGGTTTCTGATCGCTGTACTGGCGGGGTGTCTGGCGCTCGCCAGCGGCGCCGCACAGGCCGCGCCGATGACCCTGGGCGAGGCGACCTCCGCCCTGCAGCAGCGCGACGCCGTGGCGCTGGAACGCGCCGCCGCTGACGAGGCCCTGATCGCCAGCGTCGCCGCCATCGACCCGCAGGCGGCGGTCGGCATGCTGCTCGACATCGCCGAGGCCTTGGCCGCCAAGGGCCGGACCGCCAGCGCCATCGCCGCCGCCGACCGGGCTGTCGCCCTCGCGCAGCGGACCTGGGGACCGGCGAGTCTTGAGATGGTCGAGCCGCTACGTCGGCTGGCGGTCCTGCAGATGTCGACCGATCCGGAGGCGGCGTCCACATCACTGGGCTGGGCGCTCGCCAACGTCCGCCGCGCGACCGGCGGCGACATGGGCCCTTGGACTGAGCTGGAGACACTGCAACGTCAGGCGTTGAGCCGCATTGACGAGATCGAGGTCGGTGTGGCCGCCCAGGTCCGCGCCCGCGCCGAGGATGAGGCTCGCCGCCGGGCTGCAGAGCAGGCTGCGGCCCGTGCGGCCGCCGAGGCCGCCCGAACCGCGCCGGTCGCCACCCCGCCTCCGGTCCCCGCGCCTGTCGCGCCCGTCGCTCCGCCCGCGCCCCCCAAACCCTCTTCGCCG